>DATDGX010000150.1:0-8869 GCA_036521875.1 Binataceae bacterium (SeqCode) | reverse complement strand
GTATAGCAGAGCTACAGCCGCTTTTGAACCCGCGTCCTGCGGAGGCTCTGGCGCCGCGCATCGTGAAATCGCAACCGGCCCGTACGCCGCCTGGCTGCGCCGCCGCGGCCACGAGTGCGCTTCGAGCTCATCTTCGCCGCCTGCGTGCCGGATCAGGCCTGAGCTGCGGTGGGGAGGCTTATAGCCGGTACGGGTTGCCCGCCGATGCTGCGATAAGGTACCACGACGTGGCGGCGAGGTGCAGGTTCGGGTAGTAAGAGAACCCGGTTCCGCTGTTGAGTACGCTGGATGCGGCGACTACGCCTGATCCATCGGGAATCGCGAGCCCATTGACCTCCTGGCTCCGACCGAGTTCGGTCTGGGCCAGGATGATTTGACTCGAGTACTCCGAAGCGGTCGCGAGGTCGCCGTGGAAGGTTGGCAGGTCGTAACTGGCCTTACGCCCGCGGGCCAGCAGGGCCGCCGTCATGTGCGCCGTCCCTTCCAACCAGACGGCATCCGGGTCAGGCAAGGGATCGCTGGGGTTCGCCCGCTCGGTCGCATGCCGGCTGACATTGCTGAAGCTCACGCCGCTCAGCCGCAGGTTGCCCGTCAGGTTGGCGTTAAGAGACTGTGGCGTATCCGTGGCGATCAGGTTGGTCTTGGTCCAGTCGAGCGCGTCCTCATACCGGCCGTCCAGCAAGGCGAGGTAGCCCTGTGACTGCACCTCTTCCAACACCACGGCGGTGTCGATCGTCATTCCGTCGGTCGAGCCGGTGTAGAAAAAGCCGCCCGCGGCGTTCCACAAACGCTCAATGAAGTCGAGGGCGTGCCGGCCACGGCGCGTCCACTTCGCGTCACCGGTGAGCGGCGCCAGCAGGTTGGTGAAGAGTCCATAGACGTCGACGTTGTGCTCGGTCAACTTCATTAAATTTAGTCTGTTGTTGTTTCCGTCCACGCCGAAGCTGTAGCCGCCCAGGCCGGCGGTGTCGAAGGCATTGTCCACGATCCACTGCCCTAGCCGCAGCGAGCCTTCGAGGTAGCGCGACTTGCCGGTGCGCGCAAACAAGCGCGCCAGCGCGATCGCCACCCAGCTCATGTCTGAGACCGAGCTGCCCTGGAAGAACCACGGCGCGCCGACGAGATTGACAGTGCCGTCCCCTCGGACAAAGTACGAGTCGTTGCTGGTAAACGGCAGCGTGAATGGGCCGACCCAGTAGGCTTGCCGCACCCGGCCGTCGGCGTAGGTGGGGTCATGAATCTGTGCGTAGAGGAAACTGTCTCCGAGCAGCATCGCTCGCGCCACGTCATCGCCCTTCCCGCGCTCGAGGTAGGCGAGGATCGCGAGAGCGTTGTCGTACACGAACGCAGTACTCCCCAGTTGCTGCGAATCGGAAAAGCTCTGCACGAGCCGTGGCGTCTGACCGTCCTGATACGCGTCCATCGCGAATGAGAGATAGCCGTAGGCGCGATTGACCGAGCCGTTGCGATGGCCCAAGGCGTCAGATGCAGGGCCGTCCTCGGTGGGGGCGTCATCGGCCCAGGCTCTCGGCTCGCCGGGATTCACGCCCACGCCCATGCCCGCTCCCGCCACGACTCCCATGCCAAGCGACAAGAATTGGCGTCGATTCACCCGTTACCCTTGTGACTACTTGCTTGCTGCCTAAGCGTCGGACTGCTTAAGTCCGTGCCGATCTTCTGGCGAGAGGTCTGAAGATCGTACGATCTGCACTTCCGAGGCAATTTCCGCAACGTACCCCTTTCGACCCCTTAAATCCATCTGGGGTGTTTTTTGTCAATTTGTTAGTCAACCTGGAAAATGGAAACTAGACGAGCGGCCTGCCTCGCCCGACTGACTTTGACTAACGATTCGCACGCGGCCGTCGCGCGCAGTGGTTGCGCGGTCGGGCGCGTGCTCAATTTTCGCGTTGGCATCGGATGAGTATGGTCACTTCAGGCAATCGGCGCAGCCCCGTCAAGACTGTGCCGCGGCATCATCGCCGTGCTATTTCAGCCGATCGAATCAGGAGGCTTGCGATAGCCGATGCGCGCGGCGAAGGTGCGCTCGCGTCGCGACATAGCCGCGCTGGAGATTCGGAGGCTTTGGTGCCGCGTATCGTGAAATCGCACCCTACTGTTTTCGTCACCCGGCCGATCGCGGACGCCGCGCTCGAGAAACTCGCCGCTGGAGCATCGGTCGATCTGTGGAACCACGAGATGCCGCCGCCAACCGCGGCGCTTTTCAAGCACCTCGGCGGCGCGGACGGCGTCCTGAGCATGATCACCGACCGGCTCGACGCGGCCGCAATAGCGCGCGCGCCGAAGCTCAGGGTAATCAGCAACCTGGGCGTCGGCGTCGACAACATAGATCTCGAGGCGGCGACCAGCGCCGGCATCGTAGTCTGTCACACGCCCGGGATTCTCACCGAAACCACCGCTGACCTCGCGTTCGCACTCCTGATGGCCGCGGCGCGGCGGGTCGCCGAGGCGGATCGCTACGTGCGCGCGGGCCGATGGCGCACGTGGGGGCCCAAGACGATGCTGGGGCGCGACGTTCATGGCGCGACCGTGGGAATTATCGGATGGGGCGCGATTGGACAGGCGATGGCGCGACGAGGAGCCGGATTCGGGATGCGAATACTGTATTCGAGCCGCCACTCTCGTCGCGGCAATACTCGGTACCGAGCGACTAGCTCGACGTCACGCGTGCGGGCGGCGCGGCCGACGCAGGTTTCGCTGAACCGGCTGCTGAGCGAATCAGACTTCGTGTCGCTTCACGTCCCGCTCACACCGGCGACGCATCACCTGCTCGGCGCGCGCGAGTTTGCCCGGATGAAGGCGGGCGCAATCTTGATCAATACGGCGCGTGGCGCGGTCATCGATCAGCGGGCGCTCACGGATGCGCTTAGGTCAGGACACCTGGGCGGCGCCGGCCTCGACGTGACCGAGCCGGAACCCCTCGCGCGCCGCGACGCGATGCTCGAGTTCGACGACGTCGTGATTACGCCGCATATCGGGAGCGCCAGTATCGCGACGCGGGAGCGGATGGCGGCGATCGCGGTAGAAAATATTCTCGCCGTCTTCGCTGGGCGGATGCCCCGCTATTGCGCAAACGCCAGCGTCAAGCCGCGTCCCCGCTAACAAGGACCATGCGGCAATAGATCAGCGCACCGTCAAACGAAGCAAATGACGGCACCGGAACCGAAATTCTCGAACCGATGAACCGCCGCGACAACCTGGCGCACGAAGCGGCCATTCTACTCACAGTCGCCTCGGCCAAACGGCGTTGGAGGCTCGAAACGCAACAGCTTCCCAAGCCCGGCGGCATCACCCGCCGAAAACCCTAGAGATCGCTGTTTACAGTACCGACCATTGCCGAAACAGTGGTGCCCATCGCGGTGTACGCAGCAAGCGCAATAACTGCGATTGCAGCCAGGATGAGCGCGTACTCGGTCATCGTCTGCCCGCGACTCCAGCGCCATCGCGAGTCCAGAAGCAATTTCAAAAGATTCATCGCAGCTCCTTCCAGTAGGCATTGGCGTCCCGGGCGGGGGCTCGAGGCCCCCGCCGTAAGACCCATACCCGGGTCAACCAGCGGGCTCTCTAGAGGTCGGTGTTGAGTGTGCCCACCATAGCCGAAATCTTGGTGCCCATGGCCGTATACGCGGCAAGCGCGACCACTGCGATCGCGGCCAGGATCAGCGCGTACTCAGTCATGGTCTGACCGCGCTGATACTCTTTTAGTCCAACGTAGCACTTGGTGATGAAATCCATTTCGCTTACCTCTCCACTAATGGGTCCGGGGTCCCCGGTGATTCCCAATGTTCCTTTTTCGACTGCTTCCTTTCGCTTTCAGCTACTTACGGTCGGTACCCGCTTTCGCGTCTGATTCGTCCGGTCACACTTCGTCGCGTCGTCTAGCCAGCGTCGCCCCAAGTATGCAATTTGTAGGAAAAGTATTCGAAATAGCTGCTCGTTTGTCTTCTTCTTTCCTACTCTGTGTTATGACTAGATACTCTTACCAACGCATGTGTAAATTTAGTCCACGCATTTTCTACTTATGCTTAGAATATGTCAAGAGTGCTTTCTCCTCACCATATCGCTTTATCGGTCAATATAACTCAAATTCCTCAGCAGTTGGGCAGCGGGATGCTCTCGCACTGTAACGTAGACCTTATTAGAAAATTGTAGGGAAGAGGAAGCTAGCGATAGCTAGCCGCTGCGACAGACCATGGCCCTCAGAAGAGAATCGAACCGCGCATTACGAGCCAGCTAAAGAAATTAAATCATCTAGCAGTTGCGATAGCCTCAGAAAGGCTGAAGCGGCCCTCGTAGAGCGCGCGCCCGATGATTACGCCAACCACGCCGCAGTCGAAGTACTGATACAGTTCATGCACGTCGCTGAGCGTCGCCACTCCTCCCGACGCGACGATTGTCAACCTGGTCGCCCTCGCGAGTGTCGCCATCGCAGCCGCGTCGACGCCCACCTCGGTGCCATCGCGCGCGATGTCGGTGACGATCGCGGCAATCACCCCGGCGTCGCGGAATCGCCGCGCTGCATCCTCGACGCTAAGGTCGCTGGTCTCCACCCATCCTTTGATGGCGAGCCTTCCCGCGCGCGCATCGATCGAGCCAAAGACCCGCCCCGGATATTCCGCGCAGGCCCGCGCCAGCAATTCCGGATTGAGGAACGCCGCCGAGCCGATCGACACGCGGTCAGCTCCGGCCGCGACGATTCGGCGCACCGATTCGATCGAGCGCAGACCGCCGCTCACGTCGAGCGCGCATTTCACCGCGCCCCGGATCGCGATCACCGAATCGAGGTTGCGAGGCTCGCCGGCGATCGCACCGTCGAGGTCGACGATGTGAATCAACTGCGCGCCTTGGGCCTCGAAACGCCGCGCCGTCTCGGCCGGATCGTCGCCATAGACGGTAGTGCGCGCCATCTCGCCGCGAACGAGCCGGACGACCTGGCCGTCCTTCAGGTCAATCGAGGGAATTACGGTGAAGCTTTCGAACAAGCGCGAGTGCTCGCACCAGCGCGGCTAGGTGAGCGTCCCTTTGGTGGAGAGGATCCCGGACACGCGCGGCTCGAGCGCCGTCGCCTGGTCCATCGCGCGCGCGAGCGCCTTGAACGCCGCCTCGATTATATGGTGCGGATTGCGGCCGCTCAGCAAGTTGAGATGCAGGTTCATCCCGACCTCGTCGCTCATCGCCTTCATGAAGTCGTGCACCAGCTCGGTCTGGAAGCTGCCGACGCGCTCCTGCCGGATCGGAATGTCATAGCCGAGGTACGACCGCCCGCTGATATCGACGACCACGCGGCAGAGCGCTTCGTCGAGCGGCACCGTCGCCTCGCCGAAACGCCGGATTCCCGAGCGGTCGCCAAGCGCCTGCCTGAATGCGCGACCGAGCACGATGCCGACGTCCTCGACGGTGTGATGCTCGTCGATATGCAGGTCGCCTTTCGCGTCGACCTTTAGATCGAAGAAGCCGTGACGCGCGAAGCTCTCGAGCATGTGATCGAGAAACGGGACGCCAGTGTGCGCCTCGCCGCGGCCGCTACCATCGAGCCGCAGCGACACGGTCACGGCGGTCTCGCGAGTCTTACGATCGACTTCGGCGGCGCGACGCGGTGGGGCGACCAGGTTGACAGACACGAGGCTGGCCCGTGATGCTCCCACGTTTTTCGCTTGCAATGCCCTGCTTTTCCGTGATGACGATTTCACTTTACGTCTGCTTTGCATAGTTTAGCCCCGCTCCCGCTGCGAGCCCCTAACCTTATTCTTGAGGTCGGGCTCGGCAACCTTCCCGCGAATCCTCATCTCCACCGCACGCGCGTGACCCTCCAAATCCTCCATCCGCGCCAGATGCGCGACGGCCGGCCCCAACTCCGCAACCGCGCTCATTGACGCCTCGATTATACTGGTTCGTTTGAGGAAATCGTATGCACCCAGCGGCGAGGCGAAGCGGGCCGCGCCGCCGGTCGGGAGCACGTGATTTGGCCCCGCGAGGTAGTCGCCCAGCGGCGCCGGCGTCATCGAGCCCAGGAATACCGCGCCCGCCGCGCGCACCCGCGGGAGCCATCGCGACGGGTTTTTCATCGCGAGCTCGAGATGCTCCGGCGCGATTTCATTGGCGAGGTCGAACGCCTCCTTCAAGTCTCCTACGATCACGACCGCCCCGCGTTTCGCGAGCGCGCTCGCCACCGCACCGGCGCGCGGCAGAGTCGTCAGTGCCAGCTCGACGCATTCGACCACCGCCGCGCCGAGCCGCGCCGAAGTCGTCACCAGAATCGCCGCCTCGTCGCCCGAGCCGTGCTCCGCCTGCGCAATCAGGTCTGCTGCCACCCATTCCGCGCGCGCGCTGTCGTCGGCTATCACCAGCACTTCGCTCGGCCCGGCCATCTTGTCGATATCGACCACGCCGTAGACCTGGCGCTTGGCCGCTTGTACCCACGCGTTGCCGGGCCCGACGATCTTGTCGACCGGCCGAATCGTGCGCGTGCCATACGCGAGTGCCGCGACCGCCTGCGCGCCGCCGACGCGATAATACTCGTCGACTCCCGCCAGCGCCGCCGCCGCGAGCACCGAGAGGCGCTCGCCCGTGCGCGCCGGCGGCGAGACCATCACGACTTCCTCGACGCCCGCGACTTTCGCCGGTATCGCGTTCATCAGCACCGTCGACGGATATGCGCCGGCGCCGCCGGGAACATAAATACCCACGCGCCGGAGCGGCTGGACGATTTGCCCCAGGCGCATCCCGGAGCGGTCGCGATAGATGAACGATTCGTCCATCGTGCGCCGGTGGAACTCCGCGATTCGCCGCGCGGCAAGGTCGAGCGCCTGGCGATCCGCGTCGGGCAGCCGCTCGCGCGCGGCGCGAAGCTCAGCCGGATTGACCCGCAGTTTCGACGGTGCGAGCGCGACGTGATCGAACTTGAGGGTGAAGTCAATCAGTGCGCGATCACCGCCGCGGCGCACCTCGGCGATTATCTCGGCGACCTGGGCCTCGATTCCGCTGTCGCCGCCGCCACGCCGCCCGGTAATCGCAGTCAGGAACCGGCTGAGCGCCGGGCTCCCGGACTTCAGAATGCGGAGCTTCATGCGGACTCGTTGTTCTTTTACTCTTTCACGCGCTGAATGCGGGCGCCGAGCGCGCCGAGCTTCTGGTCGAGCGCCTCGTAGCCGCGGTCCAGATGGTACACGCGGCTGATCTCGGTGGTCTTGTCGGCAGCCAGTCCGGCAAGAATAAGACTCATGCTCGCGCGCAAATCGGTCGCCATCACGGGCGCGCCGGAAAGCTTGGTGGGTCCGCGCACCACGGCGGTCGAGCCCTTCATCACGATATCGGCGCCCATCCGCGCAAGCTCGAGCGCGTGCATGAAGCGATTCTCGAAGATGGTCTCGGTTATCACCGAAGTGCCGCCCGCCTGGGTCAGCAACGCCATCATCTGCGCCTGCAGATCGGTCGGGAAACCCGGATACGGGAGAGTGCGCAGCTCGACCGGGTTCAATTTGCCGTTGCGGCGCACGCGGACGTCGCCGTTGTTGGCAGCGACCTCGACACCCGACTCGGTGAGCTTGGAAATGACCGCCTCCAGATGCTTGAGCGGCGCATTTTTTATGGTGACGTCGCCGCCGCTGATCGCCGCCGCGACCATCAGCGACCCGGCCTCGATCCGGTCGGGAATCAGCTCGTGCTCGCATCCGTGGAGACGATCGACGCCGTCGATTTCGATCACATGAGTGCCCGCGCCGGCGATCTTCGCGCCCATCGCGGAGAGCATATTCGCCAAGTCGACGATTTCCGGCTCGCGCGCCACGTTTTCGATTTGCGTGTGTCCGCGCGCGCGCACCGCGGCCATCATTATGTTCTCGGTCGCGCCGACCGACGGGTTATCCAGCCACAGCCGCGCGCCCTTGAGTCGTTTTGCACGCGCCTCGACAAAGCCGTTCTTGAGCTGGATCTTAGCGCCCAGCGCGCGCATCCCGGTGACATGCAAATTGACCGGGCGCACCCCGATAGTGTCGCCGCCGGGAGTCGCGACCTGCGCGCGGCCCTCGCGCGCGAGCAGCGGGCCCAGCACCAGGAACGACGCGCGCATCGTCTTGACGAGATTGTAGGGCGCCACCCAGGAGCGAATTGCGCGCGCGCGTACCTCTACCTCGTTGTCGCCGGTCCAGTGCGCCTCGGCGCCGAGCTCGCCGAGCAGGGCGAGCGTAGTGGTCACGTCGCGGAGGCGCGGGACGTTGCGGATCCGCACCGGCTCGTCGGTGAGGAGCGCGGCGATCAGGATCGGCAGCGCGGTGTTCTTGCTGCCGCTGACTGCGACCGCGCCACTGAGCGGCACCCCGCCGCGGATGATCATTTTGTCCATCGAAAGTTTCGGCGCTAAGGCCGCACGCGCACCACGCGCGGGATAGCGTCGAGATCATTTATCACACTTGTCCGCTGCAAGCCCGCATCCGTAAGCATTCGGTTGAAAATCGCTACCACGGCGTTGGCCTGCCCTGCCCCGATTTCGACGATGACTTCGCTGCCGCCGCGGCCCCCGTCGAGCTCCAGATGCTCTCCCGCACCGCCCGCGATAGCGCGGAAGAAGTCGAGTCCGTCGCACCCGCCCGCGAGCGCGATTTCCGGCTCGTAGAGCCGGATTTCGGGGTCGAGGCGGGCGCGGCCCGCGTCGTCGATATAGGGCGGATTGGAGATAATGATATCGAAGCGCCCGAGCGGCGGGCCGCCGTCGGTCACCGCGAAGAGGTCGGCGCGGCGAAACTCGATTCGCGGCGCCAAGCGATGGCGGGCCACTTGGCGGCCCGCCATCGCGAGCGCCGCGGCCGAGATGTCGGTTGCGACGATACGCGCTCGCGGCGCATGCGCCGCGAGC
>DATDGX010000149.1:0-12067 GCA_036521875.1 Binataceae bacterium (SeqCode) | reverse complement strand
GCTCGCGGCGCGGCCGCCGTAATCGCGCGGCCACGAGAGACCAACCCATCCGGCGGCGGCGAGCTTCGCTTGCCACGCGCGGCGCTTCTCGAAGACCTCGCGATTAGGCGCGACCCGCTCGTCCATCGGGTCATCGATCTTGAGCTCGGACGGCAGATTGGCCTCGAGCCATCCGCGGACCTCGCGGCGGAATGCCTCCTGCTCGGATGTGTATTCGAAATCCACCGGCTACAGCCTCATCTCAGCTCAGGTTGAAAGCGCGGGCGGCATTGTCCCACCAGATTTTGCGGCGGCTCGAATCGGCGATCGGCTGCTCGAGCATCGCGCCTATTCCCCACGGGAAGGTGCCGTCGGGATGCGGATAGTCGGTGTCCCACAGGAAGTTGTCGTCGCCGACGATATCGATCGCGGCCTTCATGGTGGGCTCGTCGCCGCGGAACGCGACGAAAAAATTCGCCCTGAAATACTCGGTCGGACGCCGCTTCAGATACTCGTGCTCGGAGTTGCCGCTGAACCCCCAATGCTGCTCCATCCTTTGCAGCCAGTACGGAACCCATCCGCCGTCGGCCTCGACCTGCACGACTTTCAGTTTCGGATATTTCTCGAACACGCCGTACCAGATGAGGCCCGCCATCGCGGCCATCGCTTCGAACGGATGCGACAGGATGTGTCCCGAAACGTGGGTGTCCATGCGGTCTCCGAACGACGGCACCGAGGACGACGCGGAGTCGTGAGTCGAAATCGGTAGTCCGAGTTTTTCAACTTCGCCCCACAGCGGCATGTAATCTTCGTGGAAGATGGTCCGGCCGCGAACCGGATTGGGCCGCACGTAGAAACTGATCGCGCCGGTCTTCGCAGTGCGATGCGCTTCGATCACTGCTTCGGCGGGATCCTGCATCGGCAGCACCGCGGCCCACTTGAGGCGCTCGGGCGCCTTCGAGCAGAACTCCGCGCTCCAGTCGTTGTACGCCCGGCAGCACGCTGCGAGCAGCTTGGTGTCGCGAAACTCGCGCCCCAGCATCTGGCCGGTCGCGGTCGGATAAATGATCTGCACGTCGACGCCGTTCTCGTCCATGTCGAGGAGCCGGCTCTCCGGGCTGAACCCGGCCTTCGCGGCGCGCTCGAAGCGCTGCATCGCCTTGCGCACCGCCTGCAAAAAGCCGGGTGCCGCCATCGGGTACTTGCCCTTCTCGCGCGTGAACGGCTCGCCTTCGACCAGGAAAGTTTTGCGTCCCGATTCGGGCGCGATTCCCATCTTCGGCGCCGCCGACTTGTAGCGCTCGTCGATGTATTTTTCGAAGATGTACTCCGGTTCCATTAGATGGGTATCGGTGTCGGCGATTTTGAATCCGTTTTTCATCGCGTCACTCCCGTCGAATCTATCCGTTAGATTTCAAGCTGCGCGTGAATTTAAACCCGCGCTCATTCTAATCCGCACGCTACAAGCCGCGCGGCATGATCAGCGCCTTGACGCCCTTGCGCGCGCGCAGCAACTCGAACGCCTCGAGGCCGCGCGCGATCTCGTAGCGATGCGTCACCATCGGCTTCAGATCGACCGCGCCGCTCGCGACCATCGCGATCGCGCGGCGCCAAGTTTCGGGGGTGCGGATTCTCGAGTTGATCAGCGTGACCCCGTGAAAGAACAGCGCGCGCAGCTCCGCGGACTTGACGTCGCGCGCCGGCCATCCGACTTCGACCAGCTCGCCGCCGCGGCGGACCAGCTCGCGCGGCGAGTCGATCATGCCGCACGCGTCGAACACCACGTCGGCGCCGTCGGGCGGCAGCATCGCGCGCGCCTGCTCGATCCAGTTGCGCTCGCTGGAGCATACGGTTTTGAATCCGAACTCGCGCGCCATCGCGAGCCGTTCCGTGTCGACGTCGAGCCCGGTCATCACGATTGAAGTGACGCCGAGTGCGCGCGCCGCAAGCGCGATACTGAGGCCGATCGGCCCGGGCCCCTCGACGACCGCGCTGTCGCCGGCCTTGAGGCACGACTGCTCGACTGCGTGGAGACCGGTGCCGAACGGTTCGAGCAGCGCCGCGGTTTCGAAATCCATGGACGACGGCACCAGGTGCGCGTTGCCAACCGGCGCGATCGTGAACTCGGCGAACGCGCCCGAGAGCGTGGTCGGCGAGGTGCAGAGATGGAAGCGGCCGGCGCGGCACGGGCCGCATCGCGCGCAATGGCCGAACGGATCGAGTGCAACGTGGTCGCCCGCTTTGAAGCCGCTCAGGTTCGCGCCGGCCTCGACCACTTCGCCCGCGGGTTCATGACCGAACACGAACGGCAGCCGCCCGACCATCCGATCCGCGCCCAGCTCCCATTCATACAGATGAAGATCGGAGCCGCACACGCCGCACGCAGCGACGCGGACCAGGAGCTGGCCGTCGCCCGGCCTGGGCACTGGCATCTCGATTACTTCAGCGCCCCGCTCGGGCCGCGTCTTTGCGATCGCCTGCATGGTTGGCTGTCCTCGCCTTTTCAATACGACTTAGATCGCCGCTTCGTCAAAGCGCGGCGTGGGCGGCTATTCCCAGTGACGGAGCGGAGCGCCGCGGTAACGCATCCGCGGCCGGATCAACCGGTTGTCGGCGTATTGCTCGAGGCTGTGCGCGATCCATCCGGCGGCGCGGCCAATCGCGAAAATCGCGGCGGGCAGCCCACGCGGAAACCCGAGCATCCGGGTGCAAACGGTCAGGTAGAAATCCAGGTTGGGGCGCAGATGCTCGCGCTTCCAGACCGCATCCTCGACCTTGAGCGCGAGCTCGTAGAGCCGCCGTCCGCGATGGTTCGCGATCTCCTCGCCGTCCTGCTTGAGCAGCACCGCGCGCGGATCGCCGGCCGGATAAATGGCATGACCGAAGCCGGGCGGCAGACGATTCTCGCGTGCGAAGACGGCGAGGCAATTGTCGACGCGCGCGCCGGTGGCGAGCTCGGCGAACATCGCCTCGATCCGATCGCACGCGCCGCCATGGATGGGGCCCGAGAGCGAGCAGAGCGCCGCAAGCACCGAGGCGAACTGGTCGGCGCCGGTGCTCGCGACCACGCGCGCCGCGAACGTCGAGGCATTGAGCTCGTGCTCCGCGCATGCGACCAGCACGCGATCGAGCGCCGCGACTTCCCAGTCGCTAGCGTTGGTGTCGGCAACGGTGCGCAACAGCCGCGACGCCATCCCGCCGTCACTCGTGCGCTCGGCGGCGGGTGCGCCCGGATGCGGCAGCAACGCGAACGGCAGCAGTGCGACGATGAGCCGCGAGCGATCGATCCTGCTGCGCGGCGGCTGGCGGCGATCCCACGCGGCCAGGCTCGGCATCGCAGCTTCCAGGCGCAGCAGCGGCGTCGCGTCGTCGCCGACTGCGGCGAGCGCGGCGGCGACTGGCGGCGGCAATTTCGCGCCAGCGATTTCAGCGCGCAGCGCGGCCGCATCTTCGGGCGACGGGCGCTCGCCGTTCCACAGCAGCAGGCAGACTTCCTCGAAGGTGGCGCGTTCGACGACTTCCTCGATCGGATAGCCGCGGTAAGCGAGTTGCCCGTCGATGATCGAGCTAACCCCCGACTCGGCCACGATTACGCCGGGCGCGGTCGAGTCGGCGGCGTGCGCCTGCGCGACCGTCACCCACGACGACGCCGGCGGCAGGCTCCTGCCGCGCCGCCCGCGCTCGGGCGCGACCAGCCCGCGCAGCGCCTCGATATCGGTGCGGCGGTAGAGCGCCTGGCGGCCGATTCGGCGGCGATAGCTCTTGAGCCATCCGCGGCTGACGTAGGCGTACAGGGTGCCGAGCTTGACGCCAAGCTGGTCGGCGGCTTCGGACGCAGTCAGCATCCCTCTGCGCTGTGCAACGCGGGTGGCCACGCGGGAATCACGCCATCACACGGCGCCCGCGTCAAGCTCGCGGGTCCGCATTTCTCTTGAATCAACACACATGAAGTTATATGTAGTCAAGCTATGGAATCGACAAAGCAGCAAGGCGGCGGGCGCACCGCCAAAAACCAACCGGTAAAGATCGGAGCGGCAAAGATCGAATCGGTAAGGCAGCTCGGAACCCGCATCGACTTCGGCAAGACCGCGGCGGACTACGGGCGCTTCCGCGCCGGCTTTCCTGATTCGTTCTTCGAACGGCTCGCGGCGCTGGGAGTCGCGCGGGCCGGGATGCGCGCGCTCGACCTCGGCACCGGCACCGGAACTATCGCGCGCGGCCTCGCACAACGCGGGCTGTTCGTCACCGGACTCGACAAGTCCGACGCGATGACCCGGGAGGCGCGGCGGCTCGACGCCGAAGCGAAGGTCAGCGTCGAGTACGTGACCGCGGCGGCCGAGGCGACCGGACTCCCCGCCGCGGGTTTCGACCTGGTGACGGCGGGGCAATGCTGGCACTGGTTCGATCGGCCGCGCACCGCTGCGGAGGTGCGCCGCCTGCTCGTCCGCGGCGGCAGGCTGGTGATCGCGCACTTTGACTGGATTCCAATTCCCAGCAACGTCGTCGAGGCGACCGAAAACCTGATCCGCGCTCACAATTCGGAATGGAACGTGTGGGGCGGCACCGGGATGTATCCGCCCTGGATGCGCGACATGGCTGACGCGGGGTTTCGCGGCCTCGAGAGCTTCACTTTCGACGTCGACGCTGTCTATTCGCACGAGGCGTGGCGCGGGCGAATCCGCGCGAGCGCGGGCGTCGGCGCGAGCAACATGTCCCCGGAGCACGTCGCACAGTTCGATGAGGAGCTGAAGCGGCTGCTCGCGGAGAAATGGCCGGACGATCCAATGAAGGTGCATCATCGGGTGTTCGCGGCGATCGGCGTCGCGCCGTGACGCGGCGTATCTTTGCGCTCACCGGCGGCGCGATTTCAGTCCGGGCGCACTCAGGAACTGCAGAACTTCGGCGGGACTAGCGCAGATCTGATCGGCGCCGGCGGCGGCGAGTTCCTCGCGCGCTCCGTATCCGTAGCTCACGCCGATCGTGAAGACGCCGTTTTGCTTCCCCGCCACGATGTCGAAACTGCGGTCCCCGACGATCGCGGTCACTGATGGCTCGAGCGCTAACTGCTCCAACGCCATCCGCACCGATTCGGTCTTGCCTCCCAAGCCGGCCGTGTCGGCGCCGAAGATCGCCTCGAACTGATCGCGCATCGAAAATGCGCGCAGGACCCGGTCCGCAGTCACTGCCCTTTTGGTGGTCACCAGGACGAGACGAGCTTCCGCGGCCCGCGCGAGCGCGGAGAGCATCTCCGATGCGCCTTCGTAGAGCCGGCTCTCCAACAGGCCCAGCGTCTCGTACCTCTCCAGGTAAAGTTCGATTGCCTGCGCGATCAACGCGTCGTTCTGCTCGCGAGCGAGCACCCGCGCGAAGATCGCGGGCAGCGGCGGCCCGACGCACCATAGGAGATTTTCCGCTGACGGAGGTTCGAAGCCGATCGCGGCCACGGCGTGTTGGATCGAGCGAACGATTCCCGGCCGCGACTCGGTCAGCGTGCCGTCGAGATCGAACAGGATGTTTTGGAATCTACCTTCGACTCGGCGCGCGTTCATGACAGGCATTCATAACCCTGCCGACCGCGCGGCATCGAAGCAACGGCTTAATTTGGGAGAAAAGTTGGCAGCGACGCGCGAGGCTTTGACGACGGCGTAGTCGCCCCGGCTATAGTCAGCGCCAGACAATTCTTGCGGAGGCGTACGATGGAATTCGGCACGCTCATCTTCACCAAGCCCGAACGAGCGATCACGGACGCCAGGCTCGCCGAGGAGCGTGGCTTCAGCCACGCGTGGATTCCCGACTCGCACATGATTTGGGGCGACACCTACGCGTGCATGGCGCTGGCGGCGGTGAATACGAAGCGCATCAAGCTCGGCACCGGAGTCGCGATCGCGTCGAACCGGATACCGCCGGTAACGGTGCATTCGATTGCGACTATCAACCAGCTCGCGCCGGGCCGCGCGATACTGGGGTTCGGCACCGGGCATACCGGCCGGCGCGTGATGGGACTGCCGCCGGTCAAGCAGGCCGAGTTCCGCGAGCAGGTGCGCGTGATTCACGATCTGCTCAAGCACGGCGAGGCGACGTACCAAACCGAAGGGCTGAGCCGCAAGATTCGCTACCTGCATCGCGAGCTGCGGTTTATCGACCTGGACGATCCGATCCCGCTCTACGTCGCCGCGAACGGGCCGAAGACGCTCGCGCTGGCGGGCGAATTCGGCGATGGAATAATCACTACCGGAATCCGCGATGCGGAACGCGTCGCCTCAGTGCGCAAACACGCCGAGGCGGGAGCTGCAAAGGCGGGCCGCTCCGCGAAGACCCTTCCGATCGTGTCGCTGACCCACATCTGCGTGCTGAAACCGGGTGAGGCTCTCGATTCACCCCGCGTGAAAGCGATGACCGGGCCGTGGGTGATGGCGTCGATGCACGCGCTCGCCGCCGGATACGCGCGTCCCGAATCGCTGCCCGCGCCGGCGCGGCCCGCCTACACGGCCTATGCCGAGCACGTGTCGCGGATGGCGCCCGAGGAGCGCTATCTCCAACTTCATATCGGGCACTGCACTTACGTAGCGCCCAACGAAGAGCGCTTCGTCACCGCCGAGACGATACGCGCGACGACAATCGTGGGGCCGCGCGAGGAAGTCGTCGAGCAGTTGCGCGGGCTCGAGCGCGCGGGCCTCGCGCAGGTGTTCATCAACCCGCCGATGGAAGGCTTCGAGGAGTGCATCGCGGAAATTTCGCGCGAAGTGATCGAGAAGATGTAGCGAGCGATGCGGACGCCGGTCGGGCGAGGAAGACCGCCGAGTCGGTTAGAAAATTAGAACGGGTAGTTGATGCCCGAGAAAATCGCGGCGCCTTCGTTGCCGTAGCCGACGTCGACGAAGCCGACCACGAACGGTTCCGCGATCCCGCGGAAGCCGATGCCGCCCGCCGGATGCACAGCGCTCACCGGGTTGTAACTCATCTGATGAGCGACGCGGCCTGCCTCTGCGAACGGCGCGACTTCGAGGATACCGTGAGTGCCGAACAGGTTGGCCTCGTATACCCGGGTGCGCATCTCGAGATTCGCGACCACCAGGTTGTTGTCGACGTAACGGCCGGTGCCGTAGCCGCGCAGCGTCTCCTGCTGTCCGACAAGGTCGCTCTGATCACCGCCGAGCCGCGCCTGGGCCCAGAACGGCATCTCGTTGCCTGCGGGCTCGTATTCCATGAACAGATGGCCGGCGAGCGTGATGTTCCTGGTGATCGGCACGTAGCGGCGCAATTCTCCGCCAAACCGGTTGAATGACTGCGAGCTGAGGAAGCGCCGGTCCGCGACCGCGTAGAAGATGCGCGCGACTCCGCCGTCGCGCGGGATATCGACTGAGTCGCGAGTGTCGTAGGTGAGCATCACCTGGTTCAGAACCTCTGTGCCACCGTCGACACCCTTCTGATTGGGGAAAAGCTGGAAAATGGTCGGCAGGTTAGTGAAACCTCCCCTGAGGATCCGCACGTAGCGCGGCTTCTCCATGATCTGGAGCTGCAGGTTCTTGGTAAAATTGATTCCCAGCGCCGCCTGCCCGTAGACCTGCTCGGTCGTGAAGTTGGTTTCGTTGCCGCGCGCGGAATTGTTGCCCAGGCCGTAGAAGCGCTCGGTCGGGTCGCGCTCGAAATAAAATCGCCCCTGGAACGACCACCATTTCGTGCGATCGCGGCCGGTCTCGTAGTTCAGATCGACCTGGCGGGCGATGGTCCAATTGCCTCCGCCGGTTACGTACCACTGGGTATCGGACGACGGATACGACAGGTAGCGAAAGTTGCCGCCCGGACCGAGCGTAGTGTTTACGTTGAAGTCGGGTGCGAAAATATTACGGATCTGATCGTTATGGTCGGTGAACAGAAAAACCGGCAGAAGTCCGACGGTGGTGCCGCCGTTGGGGTCGGTCGTGACCTCCGGGACCGGCATGAAGGGCCAGGTGTTGGGGTCCTTCAGATTGAGACTCGACCAATCGTAGGTGGGGAAACTCCAGTCGGGCAAATTCCAATCGAAGGCGCCAGCGCCCGTGGCCGTGCAGAGGAGTCCGATAAGGACAATAAATAACGCGAGACCGCGCTTCATGGTTGATCCTTATGCCCGCCGCACCCCTCTATAAACGGATTTCCCGGCCCTCGTCCCCCGCGTGACAGCCCGTCAGGTGATAGGCATTGGATGCCAAGCAACAAAGTGACAGGGAAAACGAGCGCAATCAACTGTGGGCATACGTGCAAACCCACAGAACCCGGGGCGCGTCATTGGAACATTGGGACCTTTTGGGAACTCGCCGGACTCGTTGGGATCGCGCGAAACTTTGCCGCAATCGCGAAATGATGCTGCGCGGCTTTTCGGGTGAGCGCCAATTGTGTAAGGATTCCAAGCAGCGATGCCCGGTTCGATCATGCGGCGCGAGCTTTTCGTGCGCAGGCTCTCCGCCTGGCGCATGCCGCGCACGAAATGACCACGGGTAAACTCCGATGGAGGACGATTAAATGGCCAAAGCAGACGGCGGCGAGTTAATCGCTCGCGTTATGCGCGAGAACCGCGTGAAGTATTGTTTCGCGATCAATGGCGGGCATCTGTTTCCGATTCTCGGCCAATTGCGCAACCACGATATCAAGCTGATCCATATGCGCCACGAGCAGGCCACCGCCTACGCGGCCGATGCATATGCGCGCACCACCGGCGAAGTCGGAGTGTGCATGGTGACGGCGGGATGCGGCCTTACCAATGCGGTCACGGGGCTCTGCGTCGCGGGCCTGACCGGCAGCGCCGTGGTATGCATCTCGGGACAGCATCCCAACACCGAAGACCATCTCGGCTCTTTCCAGGAGGCCTATGGCTCGGAGGTGGTGGATAGCTTTTCCAAGTTCACCAAGCGTGTGACCGACTGGTCGACGATTCAGTTCGACCTGCGCTCGGCGTTCCGCGAGGCGATCTCTCCGCCGCAGGGCGTCGCGCTGTTCGAGATTCCGCAGAACATCCTCTATCACCACGATGAAGACAATCGTCAGCGCAAAGGCGCGCGCGAATTCACGGTCGACGACGTGCGTTCGGCGGGCGATCCGGCGAAGATCGATCGCGCGATCGAGATGCTGGCCGGGGCCGAGCGGCCGCTGATCGCGGGCGGCGACGGCTTGTTCTGGTCACAGGCCGGGGCCGAGATGCGCGAGTTCGTCGAGCTGACCAATATCCCGATCTACGCGCGCCGCGCCGGCCAGGGCGTAGTCTCCGAAGAACATCCGCTGGCAATTCGCGGCGCGTTCAAGAAGCCCTTCACCGGCGGCGCCGACGTGGTGCTCGCGATCGGATTCCGCTACTGGAGCGGCGAGCATTTTGGACAGCCGCCGACCTGGACCGACAAGGCCAAGTACATCCAGGTCGATCCGACGCCGACCCGAATCGGATGGCAGGTCAACGCGGACTTGCCGATAGTCGGCGATCCGAAGCTGGTGCTGCGCCAGATGATCGGCCGGATCAAGGAACTCAAGCTCGACTTCGCGAAGAACAAAGCCTCGGCGTGGGGCAAACAGGTCTGGGAGACTCGCCAGCGCTTCGACAAGCAGATCAAGGAACAGAACGAGAAGGTCGCGAAGAACCAGCCGATTCATCCAGCCCGGCTGTGCGAAGACCTGATCACCGTGCTGGACAAAAACGCGACTACGATTATCGACAGCTTCACGCTTTCCGGATGGATGAGCCGCGCGTTCACCTGCCGCTTCATGGGACAGGTGGTCGACGCGGGGCCGCTCGCGCCGGTCGGTCATGGTGTCGGAATGGGAATCGGCGCGCAACTGGCGCGGCCGGGACAACAGGTGGTCGTGATCAGCGGTGACGGCGGACTGGGAATCGGCGGCTGGGACATGGAGACGGCGGCGCGCTACAAGCTGCCGCTCGTCACGGTGTTGTGGAATAACAGCTCGTGGGGTCCGAACTTCGATCAGATGCCGGGACTCAAGGGCCGCACCGATCCGTTCAACATGCTGCCGAATATCCGTTATGACAAGATTTTCGCCGAGATGGGATGCCATGGCGAGCACGTCGAGACACCGGAGCAAATAATTCCGGCGCTCGAGCGCGCGTTCAAGTCAGGCAAGCCCGCGATGATCAACGTGATCGGCGATACCTCGGTCGGCAACGCGACTTTGGGCGGGAACCTGCTCGGCTCGACGGGATCGAATTGAAATTGACGGGGAGCCGAGCGGCACAGTCATAAGGCAAGGCATAAGCATACGAATGTTAAAACGGGATGCGCGAGAAAGCGCATCCCGTTTTCATTGGCAGTGCCGCCGCTTAGAATTTGATCCGGATCGGCGATCGGGAATGCAATTCAATAAACTTAAAGTGATGCTTTTGATTACCACGGCGCTGCTTTTCGCCGCCTGCAAGAGCGGACCGCCCTGCCCGCCAGGCACCAAGCTGATGGGAGAGCCGCCGCCGGACGGCTCGGAAGTCTTTTGCGCGAAGATGGTGGATGGTAAGCCGGTCAAAGAAGGACGCTTCACGCTGTACAGCCCGGAGGGGTCCAAGATGATGGAGGGCGTTTATCACGACGGCAAGCAGGACGGAGAATGGACGCTGTGGTACGACAACGGGCAGAAGGCCTCGATCGATCATTACAAGAACGGCATCCAGGACGGCGCGCATACGGGCTGGTACACCAACGGCAAAATTTCCGCGATGGGCCAATTCAAGGACGGGAAACGCGACGGCAAATGGAAGCGATGGGATCCCAACGGATTCAAGAACTGGGAAGAGGTCTACAAGGACGACAAGCGGGTGTCGTGAAAGAAGGAGGGCGGTGAGCGCAAATTGAGTGACGCCATGGCCATCTCAGTCGTCGAGGTTGACTTCGCGAATCCCGAACACGGCCGCGCACTGCTCGAACTCCTCGACGCGTACATGCGCGATCCGATGGAAGGCGGCGAGCCGGCGCCGGAGCGCGTCCGGCGCGAGTTGATTCCCGGTCTCCGCGCGCATCCGGCGTGCTATGCGTTCTTCGCCTGTCGAGACGGCGTTCCCAGCGGCTTCGCGATCTGCTTTCTCGGATTCTCCACCTTCAACGCGCGCGGGATTATCAACATCCACGACGTCTTCGTAGCGCCCGAGGTGCGCGGCACCGGCCTCGGTAAAAAGTTGCTGGATCGAATCGAGGCGAAGGCGCGCGAGCTCGACTGCTGCAGGCTCACGCTCGAGGTTCGCGAGGACAATCACGTCGCACGCGGGCTTTATTGCAAATTCGGCTTCGGGCGCGCCGAGTTCGGCGCTACGCGTGTCGTGCAGGAATTCTGGACGAAGACTCTCTAGGCGGCGCCCACCGCCCCGACCTCGGCGAGGGCGATGTTCTCGACGGCGATCGCCGGCACGTAGTACGCCTCGGGGGAGCCCCACACTATCGCCGGGCGCGGCCGCGCACCGAGCGCGAGCGGGTGCTCGAATATCTGCGCGATGTTGGCGTTGACGCGGAGGGCATTCGGCGCCACCGGCTCGGCTCGCTCGCCGTTGCGAATCAGGTAGGAGTCGCCGCTCACCGTGCAGGTGAAATCGCCGGCGCGCTGGCCGTTGATCGGATACGTGTACCAGACCCGGCCAATGTAAACTCCCTCACCAATCGCGCGCAGCATCGCACGCTCGTCGACGCCGCCGCGCGCGCGCATCACCACGTTGGTCCCTGCGGAGCCCGGATGCGAATCAAAGCGGCGTCCGCCGCCCTCACCGAGCCGGTATCCGTTCAGCGGTGGAAAATCGGGTGCCGCACCGGCGTTCGGACCCAGCTTCTCCGCGCGGCTTTCGTCGGTGAGCAAGCGATGCGTGTCGTAGAAATTCGAGAGCAGCCCGACCAGGCGCCCGTCGCGGATCAGATCGACACGCCGCGCCGGCAGCCCCTCGCAGGTGATGCGCCGTTTGACCGCGCCGAAGCGCGCGCGCGCGTCGTCCGCGAGGCCAAGCCTCGCGTCCATCACGCGCTCGCCGACGCGGCCGTGATAGGCCGAACTCGCGGCGTGAAAGGCGCCGGTGGTGAGCGAGCCCATCACCATGTAATTCAGGATCTCGGCGATCGGCTGCGGCCCGAATATC
>DATDGX010000148.1:0-11905 GCA_036521875.1 Binataceae bacterium (SeqCode) | reverse complement strand
ACTTCTCTGGCAGGGATGTACGCGTACGATTTTGATTGGGCCAAGGGTGAGCGCGAATATCGGCGGGCGATCGAACTGAATCCGAGCTACGCCTATGCCCATGATACCTACGGCTATCTTCTGGCGTTCCAGGGACGCTTCGATCAGGCTCTCGCCGAGTTTAACCGCGCGAGTGAACTGGACCCGCTCTCCGCCGGGTTTGTCTATGACGTGGCCTCTCCGCTCGTGTGGCAAGGAAAATACGATGCGGCCAAGGAGCAGTATCGCAAGTCGTTGGAGTTGGATCCGAGTTTCTCTTTCGCTCAGTGGGCTATCGGATGGGCCGACCTCGAGGCCGGTAAGTTCAACGAAGCGATTCCGGAAGTGCAGAAGGCCATCGCGACGGATTCTCCGCCCTTCATGACCGGCTTTCTTGGCTACGCTTACGCGAAGTCCGGCGACCGGGCCAAGGCCGAGGCGATCATTGCGGCGCTGAACCAGATGGCTGCGCGCCGCTTTGTCTCGCCGTTTTGCACCGCAATAGTCTATCTCGGTCTGGGCGACAAGCAGCGGGCGCTCGATGGATTCGAGAAGGCCTACGAGGTCCGCTCGCAATGGCCGCTCTTCTTTAAGGTTGACCGAATGTACGATCCGCTCCGCTCCGAACCGCGCTTCATCGAGCTGCTCAAGAAAGTGGGTCTCGACAAGTGACGGTGAGAAGGCTCGGTTTTTCCTCGACCGGTCTACAGAGGGCTTCGATACCGCCGACCTGAAAGACGCCAAGGCGCTGCTCGACGAATTGGGTGCATAGCGCCTGGACTCGCGGCACGCACTGGCGGTGCGAACCGCAGCTGGGGACACAATGCACCAGTAGCCTGCTCCGAGGCCCTGTTCAGGCTGCTGCTTGCGCGCCGGAATCCCGCCGCAGGCGCTTCCACTCGCGTGGCGTCAGCTCGAGGACCAGCCGCGCCGGATGCGTCGAGACGCGCTCGATCACGTCGCGCAGATACACGAAAGGGTTGATCTGCAGGTGCTTGCAGGTCTGAACCAGTGAACACAGGATGGCGGCTCGGTGCGCCGCCGCTTCGCTCCCGGCGAAGAGCCAATTTTTGCGGCCAAGCACGATCGGTCGTAGCGCCTGCTCCGCTCCGTTGTTGTCGATCTTGAGGCGGCCGTCTTCGGCGTAGCGCGTCAGGGCGATCCAGTTGCGTAGCGCGTCAGGGCGATCCAGTTGCGCAGCGCGTAGCCGATGCCTGCACCGAGCGGGCTCTTCGGTAACGCCGTCGCCCGCTGCTCCTTCAGATACGCTTGCAGTTTCTCCAGAATCGGCCGCGCCTGCTCCTGCCGCAGCCGCTGTCGTGCGGGCGCATCGAGTTGCCTGTCGCTGGCCGCCCGCTCGATCAGCGCGCGGCGACGAGGTTAATGGCAGCGCAGTGACGCCACCACTACGCGTCTTACTGCACTCTCTCACCAATTTCTACGTCGCGATCCCAGCCGTTGCATCGATGTCATGCCGTCGGCATAGCGATGCAGCAGCAGCGCGCACATACGACTTGATCCAAGCCTGGCGAAACCCACCCGGGTTTCGCGCTTCCGCGACCCGGCGCTCACGCATCGCACATTTCATCGCGAACGCGGGGTTCAACAAGGCCGTCGCGAATTTCCTGAAGCAGGAGCGGCGCGAAGTCGAGCGATGGATCGTCGCCGGCGATGAGCGCAGCCATCTCAAGCCTCCGCCACCCAACGACGCGGAAACCGAGTAGCGGCATCCTCGCGTTCAGGAACGCTCCGGGGGCCCGGTAACCGCGGGCGGCGGGTCCGGCTCCGGCGCTTCCAGAGCCAGCGGCATCTGATCGACTTGCGCCAGCTCCTCGATATCCTTGCTGCTGGCAACGCCCAGCTCCTTGAAGCGGCGCGCAGCGGGCAATACTCGTGTCTCGAGCGACGCCGCCGCGCTGTTGAATGCCTCGACCGATCGCTTCAGGGAAGTACCAATTCTATTCAGATGCTCCACCAGCGTGGCCACTCGATCGTGCAGTTCCTGTCCGCGCCGGCAAATTTCCTGAGCGCTCTCCGCGAGCTGTTCCTGCCGCCATCCGTACGACACCGCCTTGAGCAATGCTATCAGCGTGGTCGGCGTGGCGAGGATTACATTGCCGGTCGCGCCCTGCTCGATCAGCGAAGGATCCTGTTCGAGCGCGGCGCTGAAAAAAGTTTCGCCGGGAAGGAACAGCACCACGAACTCCGGCGTGGGCTGCAGATAATCCCAGTAGGCCTTGGCGCTGAGCGCGGCGACATGGTCGCGGACCTGGCGCGCATGCTCCTTGAGCTTCGCGAGGCGGACGTCCTCGTTCGGCGCTTCCAGCGATTCCAGGTAGGCGAGCAGCGGCACCTTGGCGTCGACCACGATGTTCTTGCGGCCGGGCAACTGCACGCGCATGTCGGGACGGCGGCGGCCCTCTTCGGTGTCATGGCTTTCCTGTTCGAAGAAGTCGCACCACTTGACCATCCCGGCCAACTCGACGACCCGCTTCAACTGAATCTCACCCCACCGGCCGCGAACGGTCGGACTGCGCAGCGCCTTCGCCAGGTTTGCGGTCTCGACGCGGAGCTCGCTCTGCGAATCGATAAGCGAGCGCACCTGCGAAGTGAGATCGCCGTAAGCCTGATTGCGCGCCTGCTCGATCGCTCGAATCTGCGCATCCATCTTGTCGAGCGATTCCTTGACCGGCTGCAAGCGCTCGCCTGCAAGCCTCAGGAACTCGTCGTTGTTGGTGCGCAGCGCCTGCGAGGCTAGCGCGTTGAAGGTGTCCTTGAGCCTGGCCTCCGCCTGCGCGAGCATCAGCTTCTGCTCCTCGACCCGCAGATGCTCCTGCGCCGCGCGCTCCTCGGCCGCGGCCTTCGCGCGCTCGAGTTCGACGACCTGGCCGCGCGCGCCGCTGACCTCGGCTTTGTTCGCGTCCAGTTCGGTCCGCAGGGTTCCCGCTTCCGCATTTGCGGCGGCAATCGCGCGCTGCGTGGCCAGCCATCCGACGGCCGCGCCAAGAGCCACTCCCACCACCAACGCCACCAGCCATTCCATCGATGCGTCTCTCCCCGATGGTGATTCTATCTCAGCCGCCCGCAGCATCTAATCCACCCGGCCGACGGCAATGCACAGGTCTGATTCGCCTGATAGATTGGCGCGGCGAGATTGCGGCAAGTGTGCGACCCGGCGCATGCCCGCCGTCTAAGTTGCGCGGCTGCCGGTTTGAAGGACAGTTCGAAGGATTGCTTTAGTTTTGAAGGACCTGCTCAAGAAAGGCTCGATTCTGATCCTGCTCGGCACCGGCGGCGTCGGAAAGACGACGGTCGCCGCGGCGCTTGGCGTCGCGAGTGCGGCCTCGGGCCTCGACACCGCGGTAATCACGGTCGACCCGGCGCGCCGATTGCGCGACGCGCTGGGGCTCGAGCGCCTCGGGGGAGAGCCTGCGCGGCTGGACGCTCGCGTTCTGAAAGCCGCGGGTCTCAGCCCGTCGCTCCCGCTCGCGGCGATGATGCTCGACGTGAAGGGCGCGTGGGACGCGATGATCGAGCGCTTCGCCATCGATCCCGCCGCGCGCAAACGGATTTTCGAGAACCCATTCTACCGCAGCCTGAGCGCCGAGTTCGCCGGCTCGGACGCGTTCGCCGCGCTGCAGCAGCTCTATGATTTGCATCAGAGCGGCCGGTTCGATCTCGAGATCGTCGACACGCCGCCCGCCGCGCACGCGTTCGAATTCCTCGAGGCGCCGGCGCGCTACATGCGGCTTTTGGACTCGCGCGCCGCGCGCTGGTTGTTCACGCCGTCC
Source organism: Binataceae bacterium (SeqCode) (assembly GCA_036521875.1). GTDB lineage: Bacteria > Desulfobacterota > Binatia > Binatales > Binataceae > DATDGX01. Next base: position 8,096 of record DATDGX010000148.1, on the reverse strand, counting down.
CTTGCGGCCGGCCGTCTCGCAGCAAAACTCGCGAGTGGGGCGGCGCGCTTCGTGGTCCGCGAGCTCGAGCGCTTCGCCGGAGTCCGGATGCTGTCGACCATCGCGGAGTTTTTCGCCGCCGCCGCGGAGGCCGTCGACGCGATCCTCGATCGGCTGCGCAAGACCCACGCGTTGCTGCATTCGCCCGCCGTTCGCTTCGTGCTGGTCACCACCGCCGAGGTTGACCGGCTGCGACGCGCGCGCGAGCTGATCGACGAGATGGAACGTGACGGTCTGAAGCTCGCCGCGATCGTAATCAACCGGTTTTTGGACGAGCGTATGTGGGGCATGGCAAGCGTAGGCACGCTGAAGTATCTGGAGGACATCCCGCGCCTGCGCGCCGCGGTCGCATCGGAAATCGACAAACGTCGCGGCGTTGTCAACCTGGTCGCCTTCTTCGAGGAGCATCGCGCGCGGGCGCTCGGCGATATCGAGCGGATCGCGCGTTTCGCGCGCGAGTTGCCGGCGGGAGTGAGGCTCGCGATCGCGCCTGAAATTGGCCTCGGCGTGCGCGATCTCGCCGCGGTCGCGCGCGTCGGCGACTACCTGGTCGGCGGCGTCGCGGCGCTGCGACCGCTCGAAGCCGCCGCGTCGCGCCTCATCCGCCGCGCGCATCACGGCACCCGCGCTAGAGCGAAACCGGAGTGAGTCTATAAGCCGGGTTCTGTTCCCTTGCGGGCGGCGATCATTCCTCTGGGCGCGTGATTGCTCGCGCGCTCGTGCGACCATACCCGAGGGCTTGAGAGCGGGGCCGCTCACCCTCCTATTTGGTCTTGCTCCGGGTGGGGTTTGGCTTGCGCGCGCGATCACTCGCGCGCCGGTGGGCTCTTACCCCGCCATTTCACCCTTACCCCCGAAGGGGCGGTGTATTTTCTGTGCCACTTTCCGCGGATCGCTCCGCGCCGTCGTTAGCGGCCACCCTGCCCTATGGAGCCCGGACTTTCCTCCCCTTGCGGGGCGATCGCCCGACTCACTCCGGCATGCCGGATTCTATCATCGCAGCAGGCCATAGTCGCGCCGCGATCCCTCGCCAAGACTGTGATGACGGTTCAGCGCCTAAAAGAGGAAGTTATGCGGCGGCGCCCGGACTCATTATGGCGCCGGCGCGGTAGTGGTGGTGGTCGTAGTTGAACTCGAGGTCGTAGGAGTTCCCGGCTCGACTACCACTTGGGCCGGCGCCGGCTGCACTTCCTCGGTACAGGAAAAGCAACCGCTGGTCGCGACGCAAGCGCCGAGACTCATCGCGACGATCATCATCCGGTGGCTGGATATTTTCATATCATTTGTAGTGCGACAATTGGCCCGGCCTGTCAAGTTAGCCCTCGAAATATAGGATGCGCTGGCAGTTGGGGCAGAAGTGAATCTGCCGATGCTTCTGGATCTCGTTGAACAACTGCGGTGCGATCCGCATCCTGCATCCCTGGCAGGTTCCCGACTTCGCCAGCGCGACCGCGACGCCGCCGCGGCGGTGGAAAATCATGTCGTAGCGCTGGACCAGGGTCGGATCGATCTCACTGACAACCTGGTCGCGCTCTTTGCGGGTCTTGGCGATCGCAGACTTGAGCTCCTCGACCTCGGCCGCGATGTCCAGTTCCGCCTGCGCGAGTTCGGCGCGCCCCTGTTTGACAGCCTCGCCGATTCCCTTGATTCGCGCCGCTCTGGCGTCGACGCTCTCCATCGCGGTCAGCAACTCGCTCTCGAGGCGCTGGTTGTTCTCCTTGAGCGATTCGACTTCGCTGGTGGTTGCCTGCAGCTCCTTTTCGTTGCGGACCAGGTTCAAGCGCATACGCTTGTTGCGGATTCGCGCCTCGCCCTCGGCGAGCTCGCGTTCCATTTTCTTGCGGGCCGCGGCCGCCAAGGTGTCTTCTTCGGTAAGTCGCTCGAGCTCGGACTGGTTTTTGAGGGTCTCTTCGCGAAGTTGGTCGACTCGCCCCGCTACCTTTGAGAGAGATTCCTCGAGTTCCCGCAATCGCCGGTCGATGGTCTGCAGACCCATCAGACGGGTTATCTCGTCACGCAATTCGACCTCCGCTTGGCGCCGAACATTCCGCGCCCGGCCGCGTTCCGTGCAGCGCAGCGTGGCGCGAACTGTGCCGCAGGCACAATGATATGGGCCCACCAGGATTTGAACCTGGGACCAGCCGGTTATGAGCCGGCAGCTCTGAACCTGGCTGAGCTATGGGCCCTCTGAAATTCATCGGGATGCGCGATCCTACCAATTTAATGCTGCGGAATTAAGACCTTCGCGACGGAACATTTGTTCAAACCGCGCCGCCGCCGTCGCGCACGCCGCGCCGCGCTTCAATAACCGCCTGCGCCGCGGCGGCTGCCTCGCCGGTTTCGCCCTCGGAGACCGCGGCCGCGTTTTGCCGCAGTCCTTCGATCTCGCGCTGGCGGCGGCGCCGATCGAGCGCGCTGACGAAGTCCTTCGCCAGCCCGCGCGCCTGCGCCTCATCGTCCATCATCGCACCCACCGCGAGCGCGCTCAGCCGATCCTGAGTCTGCTGCGAGAGCCGCTCGGTGATCCATCCCTCCAGCGCGAAATGGGTCTCGTCGGTGCCACACAGCTCGACGAACAGCGTCGCGAGCTCGCGGTCCTCGAAATTATTCTGTGGCGCTGCCGCGAGCAGCTCGGCTCGGAGCGCTGGATACAGCAGCGCGACCGCGACCAGGCCTATTTCCGCCTTGGCTCCCGCGCCCGACTCGACCGGCGCCTGCTTGGGCGCCGACTCGCGCGGCGCGCGCGAACGCGCGCCGAAGCCGCGATTCGAGCGACCCTCGCGCCGCAGCACTTCCTCTCCGATTCGGAGCGCATCGGCGGCCTTGCGCGCCAATATGTCGAATTGGATCGCGTCTGGGACGAGATTTAGCACTTCGGCGACGCGATGCGCCGCGCGCGTGCGCGCCTCATCCGATTTCCGCGCCTCGCCTGACTGCTCGGCGAGGAAATAGTCGATCAACAAATCGGCCTTGTCGGCGAGCTCGCCAAACGCTTGCGCGCCGCGCTCGCGAATCAGGGTGTCGGGATCGTAGCCCTGCGGAATGAAAATCCCTCGGCCGAGCAGCCCCGCCTGGAGAAAAATTTCGAGCGCGCGCAGCGAGGCTTTGCGGCCCGCTTCATCACCGTCGAAACACGCGATCACGCTCCTGGTATGGCGCCCGAGGATGCGCAACTGCTCGACGGTGAGTGCGGTGCCGCATCCGGCGACAACTTCCTTGAACCCCGCCTGCCACAAAACGATCGCGTCGAAATATCCCTCCACCAGGATCGCGCGATCGCGCGATGCGATCGACTGGCGCGCCTCGAACAGTCCGTAGAGCGTGCGCGCTTTCGAGTAGAGCGGCGATTCGGGCGAATTGATGTACTTGGGGAGGCGCGCGTCGAGCACGCGGCCGCCGAAGGCGGCGACGCGGCCCTGCGCGTCGCGAATCGGGAACATCACGCGGCCGCGAAACATGTCGTGGGCGCCGTCCTGGTCCTTGCGCACCAGGCCCAGCTTGACGCCTGCCTCGCGGAGCCCGCGGCGCTCGAGGGCCTTGGCCAGCGAGGCTGGACGTGCGGGCGCGAAGCCGATCATGAACGCGCGCGCGGTCTCACGGGTGATCCCGCGCGAATCCAGGTACTCACGCGCGTGCGTGCCGGCATCGGTGTTCCACAGCACGTGAGTGAAGAATTCTGCGGCGACCTGGTTCGCCTTGACCATCGAGTCGCGCTCGCCCGCTCCAGGACCGCTCGCCTGGTATTCGGGAAGAGTGACGCCGTAGCGCTGCGCGAGCGAGCGAACCGCCTCGGGAAAGTTGAGTCCCTCGACGCGCATCAGGAAGTTGAACACGCTGCCGCCGGCGCCACATCCGAAGCAGTGGAAAAATCCGCGCTCGGCGTTGACCGAGAACGAAGGTGTCTTTTCATTGTGGAACGGACACAGACCGACGAAGTTGCGGCCCGCGCGCTTGAGCCGCACGTGCGCGCCGATTATCTCGACGATATCCGCGCGCAGGCGGACCTCTTCGATTTTGTCGTAGCCGAAACGTCCCATCAGCCGCTCAACACCGTCTGCAGCCGCTCCGGATAGTTGGTCATGATTCCGTCGACGCCGTCCGCAATAAGCGCGCGCATTTTGTCGGGATTATCGACCGTCCAGGTGTAGAGCTTGAGGCCGCGCTGATGCGCCGCGTCGCAGAGCGCCGCGTTGACCATGTCGGAGCGGGGATTGATCGCGTGCGCGCGCATCGAAACCGCATTCATCAAGAGCTGGGTTGGATTCTCCTCCGCGAGCAATCCGATCCGAATCTCCGGAGCAATCGCGCGCATCGTGCGCAGCCACTCCCATTCGAAGCTCGACACCATCGAGTTGGCGATGACGTCGCGCACGCGCATTATCTCGGCAACCTTACGCTCGAGACCGCCAGCTTTAAGCTCGACATTGATACCGCATCGGCCCGCGACGGCGGCGAAGACCTCATCGAGGGTCGGGATACGCTCGCCAGGGTGCGCTCCCGACTTGAATTTCGCGGCGGCGTCGAGGCGTTTGATCTGCGCCAGCGTCATCGCGGCAACTTCGCCGGAGCCGTCGGTGGTACGATCAACCGTGTCGTCGTGGATCACAACCACCGCGCCGTCGATTGTGAGCTGAACGTCGAGCTCGCACATCGCGGCGCCGGCCTCGATAGCCGCCAGAAAGGCAGCAAGCGTATTTTCCGGAAAAGCGCCACTGGCTCCGCGATGGGCTATGTTCAACTGAGCCCGCGTCACCACTGTCGGACGGTCCGCCTCCTCCGCATCAATTCAGTTTACGCGGTGGATACCGGCACGCGCAAACCGCAGTTCCCCGACTCTCAACAAGCGCCGCGCGTTCGTGTCCGCGCGCGCCGCAGATTCGTAATGGAAACGATTCCGGAACGGATTCTTTCTACGCGGCGCAACAGCGCAGATGCGTTTTTGCATCGGGGGCCGTAATATGGTCGAACTCCATCGATGACGGCCGTTGCCAAAAGAGCCAGCTATACGAAGGTCGTGTTCCACACGCCGGCCGCGATGGCCGACGAGGCAGCGGGTCTGCTGGTTGCCAACGGAGCACTCGGATGCGCGGTCGCCGAGATGGCGCGGCCGGGGACGCGGCCCCGAGCGGTCGTCACGCTCGAAGCATACTTCGACAGCATCGCGCCGGAACGGCTGATGCAGATGAAACGCGCGATGGCCGACGCCGGGATGCTCCATGCAGTAGTGCGCGACGGAGTCGCACGCCGAGTGGTTGACCCTGGGTGGGCGACGCTGTGGAAGAAGCGCTTCGGGCCGTTTCGCGTCGGACGCCGAATCCTGGTAGTGCCGCCGTGGAATAAAGTGCGCGAGAAAGGCCGCGTCACGATCGTAATCAGCCCGGCGCGCGCCTTCGGCACCGGGCATCATCCGACCACCGCCGGCGCGCTGCGAGCGATCGAGGAGCTGGCCGCTTCCGCGCGCGTGCGCCACGCGCTGGACGTAGGGACCGGCTCCGGCGTACTGGCGCTCGCGATGAACCTGCTCGGCGTCTCCCGGGTGCTCGCGATCGATATCGATCCGGATGCGGTCGAGAACGCGCGTGAGAATGCCACGCTATGTGGCATCGGTGCGCAAATCCGGTTCTCGTCGACGCCGCTCAAGTCGATTCGAGGACGCTTCGATCTCGTGACCGCGAACATTTTGAGTGCCTCGTTGGCCGAGATGGCGCCGCGGCTCGCGACTCTGACTCGCCCCGGCGGCCGTCTGGTGCTGGGAGGCATCCTGGCCAGCGAGGCTGCCGAAGTACTCGAACATTACCGTACGCGATTTCGCTGCCTGCATCGGCGCGTCAATCGCGGATGGGCAACGCTGGTGCTGGCGCGATGAAGCGGCCTCCCCGGTTCACGCTCGCGGCACCGCCCGATGCGGCAGGAGTCGCGCACGTCGGGGACACCGAGATGCATCACATGCGCGATGTGATGCGCCTCGGCGAAGGGGCCGAGGTCTTTCTGCTTGACCCCGCCGGCGTGGAGCATCGCGCAACGATTCTCCGCTATGATCGAGATCGCGCGGTGATGCGAGTCTACTCGGCGGGCGCGGCGCGTGCGGCGAATCGGCTGGTGCTCGCGGCGGCAATCATCAAGGGGCCCCGGATGGACTTCATCGTCGAAAAGGCAGCCGAGCTGGGCGCGAGCGAACTGTGGCCGACGCTGTGCGCGCGCGGCATCGCCGGCGCGCCGGGACGCGAGCGGCTCGCGCGATGGCGGCGGCTGGCGATGGCGGCGGCCAAGCAGAGCCTCGCGCCGTGCGCAATGCTGATGCACGAGCCGCGGAGTTTCGCCGACTTGATTCGGACCGCGCCACGCGACACGCTCCGAATGATTTGCACGATCGGCGCGGAGCCTGTGGGCGCGATACTTCGGCGCGAAAAGCCACGGGGTGTTCTGCTCGCGTGCGGACCCGAAGGCGACTTCGATCGCGACGAACATCGGGCTGCGCTGGCCGCGGGCTTCGTCGCCGGCGGCCTCGGCCCGAACCGGCTCCGCAGCGAGACCGCGGCGCTCGCCGCATTGAGCATCGCCGCGGATTTTCTCCACGCGGCGGCGGCGCTGACTGAACCGACCGAGGAGTGAGAACCGTGCCTTACAAGTTCGCGTTCATAATGGATCTCATCGAGAACGTGCTGGTCGACAAGGACACCACCTTCACCTTCATGCTCGACGCGGTCCAGCGCGGCCACCAGGTCTACTACCTGGGCATCCGCGATCTTTTCGCGCGTGCCAATCAGACTTTCGCGCGCGCGCGACGCATCGAAGTTGCGCGCGCCAATCCGCATTACCGCTTCCTCGGCGAGAACGCTGAATTTCCGCTGGAGGCGTTCGACACCGTCTTCATGCGCAAGGACCCGCCCGCCGACGCGGCGTACCTGTATGCTACGATGCTGCTGAGCCTCGCCGACACCCGCCGCACCTTTGTGTTGAACAATCCCGCCGGCCTGCGCGAGGCGAATGAAAAGCTCTACGCGCTCAACTTTCCCGGTGCGATTCCGCCGACGATGGTGACCTACGAAATCGCGCGACTGCGCCAGTTCATGACCGAGCAGGGCGGCGAGATGATCGTCAAGCCGCTCGACGGACACGGCGGCGAAGGCGTGTTTCTGGTCACTGCGGGCGATCGCAACCTCGGCGCGATTCTGGAGACGGTTACCCAGTTCGAGACTCGCCCGATCATGGCGCAGCGCTATATTCCGGAGATTCGCAACGGCGACAAGCGGCTGATCGTGCTCAACGGCGAGCCGCTCGGATGCACCCTGCGGGTGCCGCGCGCGGATGAGCATCGCGGGAACATCCACGTCGGCGGCACTTGCGTGAAGGCCCCAGTCAGCGCGCGCGATCGCGAGATATGCCGGATGCTGCAGCCGCGGCTCGAGCGCGACGGACTTTACTTCGTCGGCCTGGACATTATCGGCGACTATCTGACCGAGGTGAACGTGACCAGTCCGACCGGAGTGCAGGAGATCGATCGGCTCGACGGCGTCAGCCTCGAGGCCAAGGTGATCGACTTCGTCGAATCGCGCGTCGCGACCCTGATGCGTTGATTGCGGAACACGTCCGCTTGCGCGACCGCGCCCTCGCACGCGCGCGCCAGCCGGTTGCACGGCGCCTGCGCTATCGGTACCTATGAAGATTCGCGCGGTTGCGGTTGCGCGAAGACGGCGTCTCGCCGCGGTGGGCAGGTAGCTCAGTCGGTAGAGCAGAAGACTGAAAATCTTCGTGTCGAGTGTTCAATTCACTCCCTGCCCACCACAAAACCCCCAATCGCTGCAGATCGCGCGGACTTCGCGGCTTAGCTGCTGCTACTGATTTCCTTTGGGCGCGGCCTCTGCTAGCGGCACCATCTGAGCGATGTCGCATTGCACAAGGGCTCTGAGCTTGTTGTCGATCTGGAAAAATCTGGTCACCTTGATCTGACTCGTCACGGCTCTAAACTTCGGAATGTAAGCCTTCTGCGTATCGAGCCGGGCCTGCGCGATGCTCATCACTTCGTCCAGTTTGTCGGTCGCGTCTTTGTCGGTGAG
>DATDGX010000147.1:0-66200 GCA_036521875.1 Binataceae bacterium (SeqCode) | reverse complement strand
CCGTGGAACAGGGGCTCCCCTCTTCAAAGTGGGCCGGTGCATAATTTTTCTATAGGCGTCGCCAATGCCCCCAACCTTCCGTTGTCACTGTATCCTCCACGGAGTCAATGGTTACTGCCTCAATATCGCTGACACCTTCAGGCGTCAGTTCAGCGATCCGCTGATGCATCGATTGGTACGAAAACACGAAGAGATCAGTGCGACGAACAATCCGGTCCAACGGTGGCGATCGAGTAGGAGGTGATGGGAAGCTCGGCATCCTGCCGCGTCTCGCGGTCGCGCACAGGCAATTGTCCGCTGGCGATGAAGAAGCGCTCGCCCGCTCCCGCGATGCGCCAGATCTCGCTGTAGTTTGCCCAGGCTTGGCCGCCGTCCATGCTCGTGGTCGTGTATGGTCGTCCGCCATGACCGAGCAGGCGCTCGACCCGGCCTTTGGTCACCGTGGCAGGAACATCGCTTCCCGTCAGCACGGTCCGTGCGAGGACGTCCATCGCGACTATCGCGCGCGCGTCCGGCGGAGCCTCCGAACAGAGCCGGCAACCGCACGAGCCGGCCTCGACCGCGTCGAGTTCAAGTCGGTCTTTGGCATCGTAATTGATACTAAGGAAGCGATCGTTCTTTGCTGACAGGCGATAGAGGTCGATGCGCCCGTTGCGTCCCGCGCCCGGTAGGTACAGCTCGTATGAAGTCCCCGGCGTGCCGAGGCCAGCGATGATGGTGGCGCGATCCTGCTGTCGCATCTGCTCCAACTTAGGAAACCCGTCCAGAAGCGACTCCCGTGACCAATTCTGTGGATCCTGGTTGGGCGCGTTGCGCCAGGCCTGCGCGGAAAATGAGCCGAAGGCCGAATCGCCCGCGCCCGCTGGCGCGATGCCGGGTAAGATGAGCACGGCCAACATGGCCACTACGATCTGTCGCATTGCCGCCTTTCCCTCCGTGTTCCGATCATGCTACCGGTCCATCGGGACAACAAGCAGAGCTGTGGTCCGCACAAGGGTCTTAGTTAGTGAGTATCGGTATTTTGGACTGGTGCAGGCGACGACAACCCGCATTTCCATGGATTCTTGTTGACTGGAGCGATTCCTACGGTCACAGCCAGTTGAGTGTCGCGACATGATCGCAAAGAGTTTGTTCGCGATAACCGGAAGACGGATACCTGCGTCGAAACACTGTCTCTGAAGCCATCTTGACCAGGAGAATTGTGATGAGAAAGCTTATCGCCGCAGCGGCCTTACTGATGTGCGCCATCGGATCGGCCCATGCTGGATGCTACATAGCCAACTACGACGCTAACGGCATACCCAATGAGGTATGTACGAACAATACGTCCGGGGGCGGTGCGCCGGCCTATGTCGACAAGTGGACCGCCATAGCAGTTTCAAAAAGCACGCTGACAGCAGGATCTGCGCACGGGCAAGATTCGATGAACGCGGCTCAACAGCTAGCTCTGGCAAATTGCAGCAGTGCTAGGTCCGACTGCAAACTTCAGGCATGGGACAAGAACACATGCCTGGCATTCGCGATCAGCCTTAACGGCGCCTCCGGTTACGGCAATGACCCGAATCGCTTGCGGGCGCAGGCCAAGGCGATGACGCAATGCCGCGCCAACCAAGGCCAAAACTGTTCCGTCCAAGCCTCTCCTTGCGCGAGCGACGATCCTAGATGGCCGTCCCCTTCAAACTGACCAAGCGCCGACTAAAGAGGTTACAACAGCAGCCTGCCGGGGCCGCTGCGCGTCACGCGGCCCGAACACACATTTCCTGAGACCTCGCGAGGTTTCAGACTTCCCTTCATGAAAAGATGCGCGCTACGCGCCTGAGAACAGCGCGAGGCGTGCGCTGACTACTTTCTGCACGGCTTCGACTGCGGACGGGAGAATTTTGTACGGCGCGACTTCTTTTGGCTTTGCGGCGAGCGCGGCTTCGATTCCGCGCCGCCATGCCAGCCGCAGTTCGGTGTTGACGTGGACGATCGTCATCCCGGCCTTGATCGCGCGCTTGAAATCGCCGTCGTTGGTGCCCGAGCCGCCATGCAGCGTCATCGGGATGCCGACCGCCGTTTTGATCTCCGCGATGCGCTCGATATTGAGGCGCTTCTGCGCGTCGCCATGCACCATGCTCTGCAGCATCCCATGCATGTTGCCGACCGCAGGCGCCAGCACGTCGACCCTGGTGGCGTCGACGAATTGTTTCGCCTCCTCCGGCGTGCTGAGGACGCCGACGCCCTCCGGGGTCTTGTCGAGGATCTCCGACGACGCGCCGATCCATCCGATCTCGCCTTCGACCATGATCGCCGGGTCAATCGATTTTATCGCCTCGACGGCCTTCCTGGTTTGCGCGATGTTGTCTTCGAATTTCAGCCCGGAGCCGTCGAAAATGATTTCGTCGAAGCCGGCTCTGGCGGCCTGCTCCGCCTTGGTCAGCGAGTGGGTGTGGTCGGCGTTGAGGAAGATCGGATGGCCGTACTCTTCGCGAACGGCCTTGACCAACGCAGCCGCCTGCCTGACGCCGACAAACTCGCGCTCACCTTCCGAGACGCCAACCATCACGGGCAGAGTCAGTTCGCGCGCCGCCGCGACGATCGCGTTGAAGGCGACGAGATCGGAAAAGTTGAAATGCCCAACCGCGACCTTGCGCAGTTCGGCATCCTGCAAAACTTCTCGCAGGGTTTTCATCGGCTGCGGTTCGGGTGCTCGCCGTTCAGCTCGCTTTCTTGAGCGCGGCGCTCTTATCGACGATTTGGGCCAGAAGGTCGTCCCACGACTTGACGAATGCGTCCGCGCCCTCGCGCTGGAGCTGTTCGGCCAGCGCGTCGATATCGACTCCGGCTTTGTTGAACTCGCCGAGCACCTGCTCCGCGTCGCCGCCGTCGTGCGGCAGCATCGCGCCAAGCTCGCCATGATCGGCCAGCCCCTTCAAGGTGTTTTCCGGCATCGTGTTAACCGTATGCGGCGCCGCCAACGACTTCACGTAGAGGACGTCCGGGGCCTTGGGATCTTTGGTCCCGGTGCTGGCCCAGAGCATCCGCTGCGATCGCGCGCCGAAGTTCAGGAGACGCAGAAAGCGGTCGGTGGCCAGCAGTTCGCGATAGGCCTTGTAGGCGCGGCGCGCGATCGCAATACCGAGCCGGTTTACCAACGCGGGCGGCACCTTGCCCGCGACCGCCACGTCCCAGCGGCTGATGAACAACGACGCCACCGAGCCGACTTTGGGATTGAGGCCCGCCTTTACGCGGCGTTCGATGCCGCGGAGGTAGGCCTCGGCCGCTGCAATATATTGCTCGCGAGAAAACAGCAGCGTCACGTTGATTGGTACGCCGGCGAAGATCGCCTCTTCGATAGCGGGAATGCCCTCCCGGGTGCCGGGAATCTTTATGAACAGGTTGGGACGCGCCGCGCGCGCGGACAATTCTTTCGCCGCTTTGACGGTGCTCGCGGTGTCATACGCGAGCTTGGGCGAAACCTCGAGCGAGACCCATCCGTCGACGCCGTTGGTGCGCTCATGGATCGGGCGGAACAGATCGGCGGCGCGGGTCAGGTCCTCGATCGCGAGATCGAAGAACAGCGGCTCGCCCTGTTTTCCGGCGGCGGTCTTTTCCCGAATGCCGGCGTCGTAGTCGGTGCTGTTCTTGATCGCGTGGTCGAAGATGGTCGGATTGGAGGTCAGGCCGGTGACGGAGAGTTCGTCGATGTAGCGTTTGAGGCCGCCGCCGGTCAGGAGCGCGCGCGTTATGTTGTCCAGCCAGATGCTCTGCCCGGCATCATGCAGCAGTTGAGTCGCTTTCATTAAATTGTTCCTCCTGAGCGCGGCGGACGCCGCAAGTGGCATTTCCATCATAGCAAGGTAGCGGGGCTTCGATGTAACCGGGAGAATTAGCCGTCGTTAAATTTGCGAGGGGAACGCTCTCGGTGAGAGTTTGCACTGGAGGTGTGCACAGACGCCGGTTTCACAAACGCGCGGCGTGTGCGAGGATTTGTTCACTGCATACCGCCGCTACGTTGGAAGCGCAGCCAGCAAACAAGAGCGAGACGAACTCTCGAGTCCGGTGGGCGAGGAGTCACGAATGGCCGATGGGCCGACAATTAGTCCCGGGCCGGAGCCTGCCGGAGGCTTCAGCTTCACGCAGATGATTCCCACCCTCGTCTGCGACGTGGCGATGCCAATCGTCGCGTTCAACGTGCTGACCAGGGAGGGCGTGTCGACGCTGTGGGCGCTGGTCGCGGGCGGGCTCTTTCCGGCGCTCAACAATCTCCGCGTGTGGGCCAAGTCGCGTAGGCTCGAGCCGCTGGGAATCATCGTGATGACCTTTCTGGCGGTTGGAACGGCGGCCTCGCTGATCTCGGGCAGCGTGTTCTTCGCGCTGATCAAGGAATCGTTTCTGACCGCGACCTTCGGCCTGATCTGCCTCGGGTCGCTGTTCGCCGAGCGCCCGCTGATGTTTTACATCAACCGGCAGTTCGTCGCCGGCGAGGATCCAGTGCGGCTCGCATGGTGGAACGGGCTTTGGGAGGTTCCCGCCTTTCGCGCCGCGCAACGCCTGGTGACCACGGTGTGGGGAATCGCCTACCTGGTCGAAGCGCTGGTCAGGGTTGGCTTTGCGCTGGTCCTGTCGCCGGCGCAGGTGGTGGCGATCTCACCGGTGATGGCATTCGGCGTGATGATCGTGCTCATCGCATGGACGCGGCGATATATGCTCGCGCTCCGGGAACGACGGCTACGCGAGCAGCAACTTAGCGAAGCGGTCTGAGGGCCGCGCAATCCGCACGATTGCGCACGGCAAGTGTGCCGGTCCGGTGCTCGCGCCTGGCTCAGACAAACAGGCCGGGAGGCAGGCCGAACAGGATACGGCCCGCCACTTCGTAGCGCGCGGTGTTCATCGTGACGTGCTGCGTGACGGCGTGCACATCGCGCCAGCATCGCTCGATCGGCAGCGCGGTGTGCATCGCGCTGATTCCCGCCGCGTCGTAAACGAGGTCAACGGTGCGCGCCGCCAGCTTGCCGGTGGTCACCGACGCCAGCCGCGCCGAGGCTAGCGCTTCGAGATCGAAGGGTTCGTGCGCTTCGCTTCTTTGCCAGATTTCGGCGATGCTTCCGTACAGGTAGGAGCGGCCCGCACGCAGCGTTCCTTCCGCCTCGCCCAGTTGGAGTTGCGCGACGGGGCGTTCGCGCAGCGACGCCATCGTGCCAAGCGGAATCTTGCTCACCGCGAGCTCTTTGAGCGCGTCGATCGCGTGACGCGCGATGCCGAGTGCGACGGCGGCAAGAGTACCGCCAAGCTGGACCATCAGCGGAATCCGCGCCCCCGGCCCGATCTGCCAGGCGCTCCTGGGATTGGGAAATTCGAACGTGTAACTCTCGGGGACGAACACGTTTTCAAACATGACATCGTTGCTGCCGGTGCCGCGCAATCCCGACACCGACCAGGTGTTCAGAACCTTTGCGGATCTGATCGGAAACATTCCTGCCCTGAACTTTGGAATGCCATCGACGATCTGGGGCACGCCATTGTGCATCTCGACTCCGCTGGCCGTCAGCCAGGTGGCTTGCGCGGAGCCACTGGCGTAAGTCGCTTTGCCCGTGAAGCGGAAACCGCCATCGCAGGCGACGGCGCTGTTTCCCATCGGACTGAATGAACCGGCGACGAGCGCGCGCGGATCGGCAAAGATATTTTCGAACGCCTCGCGCGCGACAAAGTTTGCGATCACCGGACCGCCCGAACCGATCGCGAAGTTCCATCCGGTCGCGCCGTCGAAGCGCGCGATCTGCTCGGCGACCTCGCATTGCTGCGCGATGGTCAGATTGAAGCCGGCCATCGGAACCGGCAACAGCGCGCGGAACAGGCCGGCCTCGTGAAACGCGTCGACCACCTTGGTCGAAAGTTGGCTAAGGCGTTCCGACTCCGCCGCGTGTTCGGCGATTAGTGGGCCAAGCTTGCGCGCGCGCTCGATACACTCTGCGAAGCGATTGACGGATTCACTCATGCTGTCCTCGATGAAGCCGATTAGGCGTTGCGAGCTGGCGTTCGCCGTGACGAGTGACGCTGCCAAGAGGCGTTATAGCCGCGCGCGGCGAGCGAATCCACTTGCAGAACTTTACCGCCAGCGCCGGACGCGCTCGCAATAACGCTCGTAGGGGGCGCCAAAGGTCGCGCGCAGGGTAGGTTCCTCGTACATCACCACGAACAGGTGGGTAACGAGCACGAAGGCGGCGCAGTATCCAAGGAGTCCCCAGGACTCGTAGAACAGGGCCGCCCCGGCCAAGGCGAGGCCCGCACCGAGGTACATCGGGTTGCGGACCATCCGATACGGGCCGACCTCGACCAGGCGCCGCGGCGGGTCGAAGGGCGCCGGCGTTCCGCGGCCGATCACAATGAGGGTGCCGATGCACCACAGCGCCAGAACGGCCCCGCTCGCGCCAACCACCACGCCGGCGACTTGCGCGGCGCCGATGCTGCCGGGCCGAACGATCCCGTACCACGAGAGAACGCGGGCCGGCAAGAACACCAGCAGGAAGCCGACAAAGAGGGTGGCGTAGGTGATCGCACGAATGAGAATGAACGTGGCGGTCTCCCGAGTACTCGAATAGTCAGTTGATGTTGGTATCGACGATCGCAAAGACGATACGTGCCGAACCGCTGACCATCGCGATAGTAACATCATCCTGAGAAGAGAAGATCCAGAGGCGAAACCCACACTGGTTTTTTTCGTCCGCTTCCTGTTGGCTAAGACGCGCGCCTCGCGCTGTTGGTTGCCGAGCCGCATTGCCCGCCGAGATTTGATTTCATTCGTTCATGCCGAGACCTTCTCTGGCGCGTTGCGGAGTGCGTTGAAAACCAAGGCTGGGACGCGAAGGCGATCGTCGTTCTGGTAGGTGGTTCGGACTTTCGGGAACGCGGCGTCGTCTTCGAGCGTCAGCGCCGCGACCTTGTCGAGTATGGCCTTTACGTCGTCCTTCAACTCGGCGTCGCTGCCTGCCATCAATCCCCACACGTCCCACGGCAGCATCTCCGCTCGATTGAGCGCGGCCAGATCGCGCAGCACGTTGCCAGCGATGAACCACAATCCGCTAAACCCGACGTGCGTGAGCCCAAACTTGCCGGGGTCGGCGCGGCCGGAGCGGCACATCTGCCACGCATCGCCGGCGATGATGAACCGGTTGCGAGGTACATCCAGGGAATCGAAGTCGGGTTTGAAAAGTCTCCGCTGCGTGGCGTCGAGTTGCGCGTCGACCATCATCCATCGTGACCGTTCGGCGTTCCAATACTCGCACACCCAATGGTCTTCGAACTTGCCGGGAGTGAAGTAGGCACCGAAGCCGCATCGCGCGCGCGCCGGAACGCCGTGTTGGCGCAGGATCGAGGCGAGCATCAGCGAGAAGTGACGGCATACGCCGGCAAATTTCTTTTCCGGCGCGCGGTCGGCGGTCAGAGGCCGCGGATCGTGCAAGTAAATTCGCGCCAGCATTTCCGCCATCGGACGGAGGTGCGCGTCGTCGCGGCGCTCCTCGGAAAGAGTAACGCCATACGCGAATGGCGCGATGTCGCGATGAATAATCAGACCCTGCACGATCTCGCAGAGCTTCGCGATATCATCAGGCAGCGCCTGCAACTCCGCCGCGTTCGCGCCCGTCGCGGACATCAGCCCGTGGCCTTGGTAGTATTCCTGGGGAGTTTCCATGGTCTGGTTCTCCATTAGGTCTATTGGTCGCCGCGCTCCGCTCCGCACTATCGCACTCCCATCCAAACCCGCATCGATCAGCTTTTCCCGCACTTTATCAAATTGGTAATTCACTTAGAAAACAGAAATGTTTGTCGCGACGGAATAGTCAGTGAAAGGGAGCTTTCACGGCATGCGGCGAAAATCTCGAATTATCGTTGCGATGGTGCTCGTGCTCGCGCTCGCGGCGATTCCGGCGCTGGCCGCGGAGGGACTCCATCCGCCGTATCCCGACGTGTGGGGGCGGGAAGTGCCGGGAATCGTCCGGTTCTTCGCGGCCCCCGCGGACGACGTTATGATCGTGTATTCCGTTCTGCAGCCCACCCAGAGGAGCGAGGGCGAGGAGTTCTGGCTGGAAGGATTTTTCAGCGGCACGCGCCGCCAGTCCACTCATAGCGAGTTCCAGTCGATTTACAACGCGGACGCAAGCTCCTCGCGCAACCTTGGGACGTTCGCGGGCAAGGGGCGTATCGGCTTCTCCGATGGTTCGGTAATCAGCGTCGAAGAGTTGTTCCATCACGAGGACAACCAGTGGACTTGCCGGATAGCCGCCCCGATGATCGTCAAGCGCGACGCGACGGGGAAAGTGATTTGGCGCAAGGTGATCGTCCGGCTGCTCAGCCAACCGGTGGCGGCGAGGGCCGACCAGAACTGCAGTGATGGCGGCAGTCGCTACCAACTTAAGGTGCAGTTCATCGGGCTCGCGTACAATTGCCTGTATGGCCTCGAGGACAACACGTTTCTCGCGTGGTTCAACGGGCTGGCCGACGACAACGAAAATTTTGACGTCGAGCCGGGAAGCGAGGGCGCGCGCAGATACGCGATCCGCTTCGATGCGAACCTCGGCTCGCCGTTCCTCGCCAGGCAATCTGATGTGGTCGTCGTGGACGCGGCGGCCGTCGAGCCGGCGATTGCCGATGCGGTGAAGCGCCATCATCCGACGCCGGCTGAGGGCCGCAATTACTTTGAAGATAAAATCTACGAAACTCTGAGCAAGCCGCTAAAACCCTCGCATCGCTAGGCGCGCGGCGAGCGTTTCGAGAAGCAGTAGCCGCGACCATGTAGCAGGCACAACGGGTCGGCATCGTGAGCGTCGCGGCGAAGCGAACGCACGTCTGCCAGTCCGCCGCGCGCGAAAGTGTCAGCGAGCAGTCGATCGGCTTCGGTATCAAGTGCGCCCGTGCAGGGAAAAATGCCGACCGGCGACACCAATCCAGCCCGGTAGCCCGCGTCCAGTCGTTGAACGCGCATCATCACTCCCATCCCGGCAACTCCCGAGCCGAACTTGCTTCCCTCCGGCCAACGAATCAGAGGAAACACGAGCCTGCCCTGCGGCTCGAGACTATCGAGCCATAACGGCAATGGGTGCGTCGCGCCGGCGTTGATCAGAATGCAATCGGCCTTGCCGGCGTCGTAGATACTGGCATCACCGGCTACCACTTCCACATACGGAAGATGCCGCAAGTTGGCGCGCGCACGCGCCGCCAACTCCCGGTCGAGCTCGATGGCGATGACGCGGCCGCTCGCGCCGACGAGGTACGCCATGATGGCCGTGTAATAGCCAGTTCCACAGCCCGCGTGCGCGACATGTTCGCCCTCTTGCAAATCGAGCGCATCTATCCAGCCGGCGAGACCGCTCGGCATGCCGTTGTTGATGTGCTGAGTCGCGTCCAACGCCACCAACACGTCGTCACATATATGGGCAGGGTCGTCGTCGGGCGTAGCCTCGTACTCCCAGATGTTCGGAGGCCGATGAATTTTCCAAGGCCCGGGACCGAGATAGTTTTCGCGCGGAACTTCGGCGAGGGCCTGAATCAATCGCGTGGAGCGCAACGCGGCTCTCTTGCCGACTAAGTCTGCGTAACGCCGACGTGCTGCGATCAAGTCACTCACGGAACGCGATGACTATCTCGCACGCAGCATCGGGGCGAATGCGGCGCGATGCGCCCATACGAGAAAAAGCTCAAAGAGCGCCACGACACTCGCGATCGGGAGTCCGCCGGGCGCAAGGTACAGGTGGAAGACGAAAATGTTCACGATCACGGGCGCCAGTAACGCCAGCGCCAGCGGCACGAAAACGCCGAGCAGCAGAAGTACGGCGCCGATGGTCTGGGTGGCGAAGATCAACGGAATCATGTAGCCAGTGGCGGCGAGCCCGCCGAAGAACGAGACTGCCGGCGCCGGCATCGCCATATTCGGAATGAAGTGGAGGAAGCCGTTCAGTCCCATGACCAGGAAGACCAAGCCGAGCAGCAGGCGAACGATAGTTGTTGCAACCTTCATGTTTTCCCTCCCGCTCAGAACATACTCGTTGCGCAGCAAAACTCCATACTCGCGGTAGGAGCATGCGGGGGATTCAATTTGCGTGGTGTGCCAGCGATGCCCGCGGGCGTGGCGTATCGACTATGGGCTGGGGAAGAACTTATCGAGCGCCGCTCATGATGGTCGAGAGCTATAGCTACTTGTCATTTTTCACTTTTCACCGGACAGATCCACAAATACCGCCGCGGTCACCACCGTAGTCCACAGGCCGTCGCGATCGCCGATTGCCGACTGCGTAATGTTGCGGGTCTGCACGATCTTGTCGGACAGCTTCCAGATGTCCTTGCGTTCGTCGTAACTGGTGTTGGGATCGAAGTCGACGCCCAGCGAGGTGGCGAGCATGGTTGCGGCGAGATCCTCGGCATAGTCGCCGGCGCGCTCGTCGGTCTGCCCGAAGCTCTTGTGCTCCGAGAGATAGCCGTACTGATCTTTCTCAGCCGGAATCGCGAGGCCAACTGAGGCGGCCACCAGCCGATGCGGTTCATTGGTAGAGTTGTCGTACATCACGGCGTAAACGATCTGGCCGGGACTCAGAGTCTTGAGGCCGTCCTGAATGGAAACGACTTTGCAGCCCGGGGGAAATATCGAGCTGACTCGCACCAGGTTGAACTCGGCGATCCGCGCGTCGCGGAGCGCGAGCTCGAAGGAGGTGAGCTTCTCGCGATGCCTGCCGACACCCTTGGTTAGAAAAATGCCTTTTCCGATCGGGCCCATCTATGTCCTTGTCCTCGACTCGATTCCTGCGCGCAGCGACTTCATCGCGCGCGACAGTAGGGTCCATCAGCAATAGCAAACTTGAGTGGCTCTAGCACGAGAGGGGGCTAAGGCGAATTGTTTCGGCGCGGTTACGTGTTTCGCAGCAGGCTCGTCGTCGCGCGCTGAGTCATCGGTCCGCTTCCTTTTTCAGGACCCGGACGGCTCGCAAGCGCCGCTGGCACGGTGTTCCGCCGCGGAGCATACTAAATGCGCCCGAAATGGGGATTCGTATCAGTCGCCTGACGCGAAATATTTCCCGCATGTGCATCGTGCTGATCGCGGTGATCGCCGCCGGCACGTGCGGATGCTGGATGATGGCGGCGCAACTCGCGCCGATCGCACTTGGGGCCGCGGAGGATGTCGGCTCCGGCGCGGTGTACGCGGCGTCGGGCGTGACCGGGATGATGAAAGGGAAGCATGCGCCCGACGATCAGCAAAGCATGGACGTAGGTGAACAGGGCGTCTGCGACCAGCTTCAGCAGGAAGTTCCCGGCGTGATCGAAGTGCGCATGAGCAACGCCGGCTCCTTCGAGTATCGCGAGATGCGCCTGGGCGGGACCACCGATGAAGCGCAATGGATCGCGTTCACCGACACGGAAACCGCTGCCGGCGGCTGGCGTCCAGCGGTTAATTTCCTGCAGATGAATTTCACGCCTCCGCTGAGCAGCGCGCTCTCCGACGAATACTTCAACTACATCGCGTACGCGCCCGCGCAGTCCGAATCCGAGGCCGAGAAAGATCGCAACACTTCTATGGACCTCAATTTCGGCAAAACGGTCGGAACCTTCAACTGGGCCGGGCGACAGTACAATTACGCCGTGACACACGCGCTGCCGTGTTTCCCCACTGCCTAGCTCGCCGCCGCGAACGCCACTACTTCACCGCGCTCGATCTGGAGCGTCGAGGCCTGCCACATCGTTACCGCGCGGCGGCGCTGACTTTCAGGCGCGGCACCGAAACGCCGAATTGGGTGATGAAGAGCGCGCACGCGATCATCGCGAGCCCTTTCAAAAACATCGAGGTATTGACCGCGCGCATCAGCGGGCTGAGGGCGAACATCCCGGTGCCATGAACGACGATCGTGACCGGCACCAGGAATAGCACGATCAGCCATCCGCCGAGGCGCGGGCGATAGTTGAAGAGGATCATCACCGCGCCGGCCAGCTCGACGAGGCCGGAGCTGATCACCCAGAAGGCGCGGAACGGAATCGCGGCCGGCATCAGGTCGATGAAGTTCTGCATCTGGGCAAAGTGGCCGACTCCGGAGAGAAAAAAAATCAGCGTGAATAGAATGCGGGCGGTGATGCCGATAGCGGGACTGATGATCACAAAGTCGTCGTCGGTTGCCATAAGCGGCGCGCCTCCAGGGTGGTGCTCGCGGAGAGAGCACAGGGCAGCGGATCGATGCGGTCTTCGTAGCGGCCCCGGGCGTCGGCGTCAACCGGCGTTTCATCTGCTAGGATTCCAATCGCCATGAAGAAGGTACTGATGGTCTGCACCGGAAACCTCGATCGCAGCCCGACCGCCGCGATGGTGCTCGCGGAAATGTGCGCGCCCTGGTGGGTCACCTCGGCGGGCACGGAGCCGTGGGCGAAGAACCGCGTCAGTCTGGAGCTGGTCGAAGAGGCTGACGTGATTTGCGTCATGGAAGAGGCGCATCGGCGCTTCATTCGCGATAGCTTCGGCGCGTCGCACGCCGAGAAAGTGCTGGTCCTCGACATCCCGGACAACTACGTCTGCTGGGAGGCGAAGCTGGTGCATCTGCTCAAGCCGAAGCTGCGCGCGGCGCTCGGATTGGGGAACTCGCGACCGTAAGCGCGACGCGAGCGCGAGCGCCGGCGCGGCTTTGCTCCTCGCGCGCGAATCGAGCGGTTGGTGCGCGGCGCGCGAACGTAGTAATCGTCGACCGCACCAAACCCGGAACTTGCCAGCCCGCACAAGGAGCGTCGAAACGTGAAAATTGGACTTTTCGCGATGGTCTCGGGACGAGAGAATGTCATGACGCTGATGAAGTCGTTCGCGGCCATCGCCGAGCGGCTCGGGTTCTCGACTCTGTGGGTGCCAGAACACGTCGTGCTGGTCGACAAATACGCGTCGCGGTATCCCTACACCGAAGACGGCGTGCTGCCGGCGCCCGCCGACGCTCCGATTCCCGATCCGTTCCTCAGCTTGTGCACGATGGCGTCGGCGACCGAGAAGATTCGCCTCGCGACCGGAATCTGCCTGGTGCCGGAGCATCACCCTGTTGTGCTGGCGAAGGTCGTAGCGACGCTGGACTTCCTCAGCAACGGCCGCTTCACCCTGGGCGTCGGGATCGGATGGCTGGAAGAGGAATTCACGGCGCTCGGCATTCCGTGGGAACGGCGCGGGGAGCGCACGCGCGAATGTATCGAGGCGATGCGGCGCCTGTGGGGCGATCCGGTCAGCTCGTATCAAGGCGAGTTCGTGAAGTTCGACGGTGTTCGCTGCTATCCCAAGCCGCTGCGCGGCGCGGACCTGCCGGTATTTTTCGGCGGCGAGAGCGGGCCCGCGCTGCGCCGCGTGGCCGCTTACGGCAACGGATGGTTCGGATTCAATCTCACGCCTGACGAAGCAGCGGCCAAAATTCGCAAGCTCGAGGAGTTGCTGCGGGCCAACGGCCGCAAGCGCTCGGACATCGAAATAGTAATTTCGCCGAGCTTCAAACCGGTGACGCCCGGCGACCTCAGCCGCTATCGCGATGCGGGCGTGGACGAGATCGTGATCGTTAACACCGGCTTTCCGGGAACCGTCGAAGACATCGGCAAGCGGCTCGGCGAAGTGGCGCGCACCTGGCTGGAGCCAGCAGCGAAGCTTTGAGACTCGAGTCGCGAGCTGGGGGACGCGGTGGACTCAGCGTCCTTTGAATTGGGGTTTGCGTTTTTCCATGAACGCGCGCGGTCCCTCTTTTGCGTCCTCGCTCAAAAAAACCTGCATCCCGATTTTGGCCTCGACGCTCATCGCTTCGTCCTCCGGCAGACACTCGGTCTCGCGCAGTGAGCGCAGGATGGCCTGGACCGCGATCGGCCCGTTGCTCGCGATCATCTCGGCGATCTCGTGCGCCTTCGCCAGCGCCTGTCCGTCCGGCACGATGTGGCCGATGAGGCCGACCGCTTTGGCCTCCGCAGCCGTCAGATGCCGGCCAGTCAGGAGGATGTCCGCCGCGACCGTGTAGGGAATCTGCCGGCGCAGGCGCACCGTCGAACCGCCGAGCGGAAACAGGCTCCATCGCACCTCTGACACGCCGAACTTCGCGCTCTCGCCGGCGACGCGGATGTCGGTGCCTTGCAGAATTTCGGTGCCTCCCGCGATCGCCGCGCCCTCGACTGCGGCGATCAGCGGCTTGGTCAGCCGGAAGCCCTTAAGCAGCGGCTTGATCACGGCCAGGTTCGCCCCGCCGCTCCGCTCGCTCTCGCGGAATGAGTCGCCGGGATGCTGGCGCGTCATCGCCTTCAAGTCCGCGCCCGAGGAGAAGGCGCCGCCGGCGCCGGTCAGGATGCACACTCGGATTTCCGGATTCGAATTCACCTCGTCCCACGCCTTCGACATGAGGTCCATCATCTCGCGGGACAAGGCGTTGCGCGCCTCGGGCCGGTTCATCGTCACTGTCATGATATGGCCGTGGCGCTCGACTATCGCATGCGGCAGATCGTTCATCGGTTCTCCTGAACTGGAGCTGAGATGCGGACGGATTAGATTGTCACGCGCAAGAACGCGTTCCAGGTGCGAACTCTAAAGTCGAGTCATCTGGTTTGTCCAGCGAGGACGGCACGGCAGCGGAGCAATCAGGCGCGTGGCGGCATCGGCGCGATTGACCCGCGCGCCCGCTTACTCTTATAGAGTAGAACGCATTCTAATTTTCGATCTAAATGAGATGAGAGACCACCATGGACCCTAATCAGATCGATCTGCTGAGTCCCGACAGCTTCGTGCAGGGCGTGCCCCACGAATGGTTCACCTACCTGCGGCGCAACGCCCCCGTCTACAAGCATCCGGAGCCGAACGGCCCGGGTTTCTGGGTAATCACCCGCTACGACGACGTCGTCCAGGTGGGTCGCGATTCGCAGTCTTTCTCCTCCGAGCAGGAGCGCGGCGGCGTAGTACAGCTCCGCGACATGGAGATGGACGACTTCAACCGCGGCGGCCGCATGATGCTGACCATGGACCCGCCCGACCACACCCGCTACCGCTCGCTGGTCAACAAGGGATTCACGCCGCGCATGATCAACGCGCTCTCGGCGCACATCCGCGAGATCACCGGCGGGATTGTCGAGCGCGCCATCACCAAAGGCGACCAGTGCGACTTCGTCGTCGATGTGGCGGCGGAGCTGACGCTGCAGGTAATAGCCGAGCTGCTGGGCGTGCCGCTGGAGGATCGTCACAAGGTATTCCAGTGGAGCAACCGAATGATCGGCAGCGAGGATCCGGAATACGCAATCAGCGACGACCTGGTCCGCCAGGCACAGATCGAGATGTTCATGTATGCGAATTCGCTCGCGGCCAAGCGTCGCGAGGAGCCGCGCGACGATCTCGTCACTACCCTGTTCAACGCCGAGATCAATGGCGACCGCCTCTCCGAGATGGACTTCAACCTGTTCTTCCTGCTGCTCGCAGTGGCGGGCAACGAAACTACGCGCAACGCGCTCTCCCACGGCGTGCACACGCTCATCCAGCATCCCGAGCAGTATCGAATGCTGGTCGATGACCCGTCGCTGGTGCCCTCGGCGACCGAGGAGATCCTGCGCTGGGCTTCGCCGGTCATGTATTTTCGCCGCAACGTGACTCGCGACGCCGAGGTGCGCGGGCATCTACTGAAGGCGGGCGACAAGCTGAGCATCTGGTACATCTCTGCCAATCGCGACGAGGAAATTTTCGACGACCCGTTCCGCTTCGACATCACGCGCTCCCCTAACGAGCACATCGCTTTCGGCGGCGGCGGCGCACATTTCTGTTTGGGTGCAAGTCTCGCGCGGATGGAGATCAACATTCTGCTCGAGGAACTGGTGAAGCGGGCGCCGGCACCCAAGATGGCCGGCGAAGTTAAGCGGCTGCGTTCGAACTTCATCAATGGGATCAAACATCTGCCGGTCCATCTCGCGCCCGCCAGCGCGGAGTAACGACGCGCAGAGCAGTGAGCCCATCGCGGGACCTGACATGACAGCGAATGCCGAGCGGCCGCTCGCGGGCGTCCACGTCATCGATCTAGCCGTCGAGAAGGGCGAGCTCTGCGGGCGCCTGCTCGCCGACCTTGGCGCTGAAGTGATTCGCGTCGAGCCGCCGGGCGGAGCGGCGTCGCGGCGCCTCCCCCCATTTCACGGAGACACGAGTCTCCATTTCGCGGTCCGCAACCTCGGCAAGAAAAGCGCGACGATCGATCTCGAACGCGCGGAAGATCGCGAGCGGCTCGAGCGCCTGCTTGATGATGCCGACGTGTGGGTCGAGTCGTATCCGCCGGGCCTCCTCGCGGCGCGCGGTCTCGATCATCGCGGAGTGCTCGAGCGGCATCCGCGGCTGGTCGTCACCTCGATCACCGATTTCGGGCAGACTGGCCCTTATCGCGATTACGTGGCGACCGACGCGGTAGCCGTCGCGATGTCGGGGATGCTGTTCCGCTCCGGCGTACCGGACAAGCCGCCGCTGCTGCCGCCGGGATCAATGGCTCACGACATCGCGGGGACCGCCGCCGCGTTCGCAACCATCGCCGCGCTGTGGCAACGGCTCGCGACCGGGCGCGGGCAGCACCTCGACGTGTCCGTGCTGGAGGCGGCGGCGCAAACCTCCGACTGGGCGCTGCCGAGCTACAGCGCGATCAAAGCCCTCGGCGGCAACTATGGCGAGATGCGCTCCGGCTCCGCTCCCGTCTATCCACTTTATCCATGCGCTGATGGCTATGTGCGATTGATCATTTTGAGCCCGCGGCAGTGGCATGCGATGCGTGCGTGGCTGGGCGAGCCTGAAGTGGTACAGGACGCCCACTTCGACCATCTACTCGGCCGCATGTCGATTCAGCATGACATCCTGGATCCGATGTTCGCGGCGCTGTTCAAAGACGAGACCAAGATCGAGTTGGCTTGCGAAGCGCAGCGTCGTGGCCTTGCGATGACGCCGGTGCTGAGCCCCGAAGAAGTTCTCGGCGCCGACCATTTGCTCGAACGCAAAACTTTTCGCGCGGTCGAGGTGATGCGCGGCGTCACCGCACCGGTCGCCGACGGATTCTTCGAGCTCGATGGCCATCGGCTCGGATTCACCGGGCCCGCGCCCGAGGCCGGCGAGCATAGCGCTGAAATTGCGCGTCAGGAGCCGCGCATCGCGCCCGGCCGCGCGCCGAGTCTTGCCGAGCCGCGGCTTCCGTTCAGTGGGCTGCGCGTCCTCGACTTCGGTATCGGCGGCGTCGGCGTCGAAGCGGCACGGCTGTTCGCCGAGTACGGCGGCGACGTCATTAAGATCGAGACGCGAACTTATCCCGACTTCATCCGCGTGGTGTTCGGTTCCGAGATGAGCCCCTCGTTCGCGTCGTCGAGCCGATGCAAGCGGAGCTTCGGAGTGAACGCGCGAACCGCGCAGGGACTCGACATATTGAAGAGGCTGATTGCGGCCTCCGACGTCGTGATCGAGAACAGCTCGACCGGGACGATGGATCGAATAGGCCTCGGTTTCGAGGTGATGCGCCGGTTGAACCCGCGAATCGTGCTCGCCTCGAGTCAGCTCATGGGCTCGACCGGGCCATGGAAGGATTGGATTGGTTTCGGACCGAACACCCGCCCCGCCGGCGGGATGACCTACCTGTGGAATTTTCCCGAGGGCGGGATGCCGCCCGGCTCGGGCGCCATCCATCCCGATCATCTGGCAGGTCGGATGCTCGCCGTCGGCGCGCTCGCGACCGTCTTCGCACGCGAGCGTCGCGGCACTGGCGGACATCTCGAAGTGGCGCAGGTCGAAGTAGTAATCGGCCTGCTCGCCGACTTACTACTCAAGTCGGCTCTCGAGCCCGGCTCAGTCTCGCCGCAAGGCAATCGAAACGATCGCGGCGCGCCTTGGGGCGTGTATCCGTGCGCCGGCAAGGAACGTTGGTGCGTAATTACTATTCGCGACGATGATGACTGGCGGCGCATGCGCGCGGCTCTGGGTAATCCGGAGTGGGCGCGCAAACCCGAATACCAAACGGCCAAGGGCCGGATTGCCGCGCGCGACGAGCTCGACCGCCGCACCAGTGAGTGGACGGCGACGCGCACCGATCGCGAGGTCACCGAGATACTGCAGCGGTCAGCGGTCCCCGCGGGCTTCATGATGTACGCGAGCGATATGCCCGGCGACCCGCACCTGGTTGCGCGCGGCTATTTGCAGCCGGTGAATCAGTCCGGAGTCGGCGCGATGACGTTCGAGGGTCCGGCGTTTCACGCGGCATCGATGGGCGATCCGATCGTTCGCCCGGCGCCGAAGCTGGGCGAGCATACCCGGGAGATCTGCCGGACCCTGCTCGGAATGAGTAATGACGAGGTGTCGAAACTGATGGCCGACGGCGTTCTCGAGGAGCCCAAGTGAGTATCATCTATATAGGCACTCGAATATGCATCCGAGTCTCGACAAAATGAAGAGAACTGCTGAAGCGCTGAAGAGCCTCCCAGGCGAAAAGCCGGCCGCATTAATTCCCGATGAGAATGCGCTGACCGCGCGGCAGTTCGCGCGGCGCAAACGAATCGTTGCGGCGGCGTTGGATCTCGCCGCCAGCGGCGGATACGAGGCCGTGCAGATGCGCGCGGTGGCGGCGCGCGCAAAGGTCGCGTTGGGGACGCTGTACCGCTACTTCTCGTCCAAGGATCAACTGCTCGCGTTTACCTGGGCCGATTGGTCGCAGGAGCTCGAAGCGAATCTCTACCGTCATCCGCTGCGCGGCTCGAGCAGCGGGGAACGAATCATGGATTTCGTTCGGCGCGCGACTCGCGCCCTGGAACGGGAGCCGAAGCTCGCCAGCGCACTCATCAAGTCACTGCTGTCGCCGGATCGCAACGCTGAGGAGCCTCGCAAGAAAGTCGGCGCGGTGATGGGCCGGGTCGTCGACGAAGAGTTGCAAATCCTGGAGCCGAGAGACCGGGCGGGAATACGCGACATACTCGGCCAGGTCTGGTACGCCAATCTGCTCATGTGGGTAAGCGGCAGAACACCGGTTCAGGATCTGTACCAAAACATGGAGACCGCCTGTTGTCTGCTGCTCGCGCGCCCCGGGGAGTCCGCGCTGAATTACCGCGACAACCGGCTTAACTGAAAAAGCGCTCGGCTGTCGCGGCAAGCCAGCCTGTAGTCTTGCAACTATGATGGCTTTCTGCGAATTCAGGATTTGAGGTACCGACGATGACGACGGAACTCGAAATGCGCATCACAACACTCCTGGATATCGAGGCGATCAAGAAACTGAAGGCGCGCTACTGCCTCATCTGCGATGACAATCACAATCCCGATGAGATCACGAAATTGTTCGCAGCCGACGGCATCTGGGAAGGCGAAGGAATCGGCGTGCATCAGGGACACGCCGCGATTCGCGCTCTATTCGAAAGGTTCCAGCAAAGAATCAGTTTCTCGCAGCATAACGTGATGAATCCAATTATCGACGTCTACGGCGACCGCGCGAAGGGAACCTGGTATTTTCTCGGGCCGTTCACATTTCGTAAAGGAAATCGCGCGATGTGGCTCGCCGCGCGTTACGAAGAGGACTACGTCAAAGTCTACGGAGAATGGACGTTCAAGCACTTGCGCGCGATTGGGCGGATGTCGGCACCGTATGAAACCGGCTGGGCGAGCAAGGATCCCGCGCAAAGTGGCTAATGCGCGAAGTGGCTAATGACCGTGCTGGCTATTCAGGGTGCGGCGAGGGCGCGCCCGCAATAGCGACCTTTGGAATTGACTATCCGAGCCTTCGCATAAATCCGGTAGCGGCCATCTTGAAGCCGCGCTTCGACGCCCGGCACTTCTCCGGCTTGTATCCACTTCAGTAGTGAGCATCGCGCCGACGCGCTCGAGCTATAGTGATGCTCGATGCTCCTGATGACCTCGGTCATGGTCAGGCCGGGAGTTCCCTTGGCCGCGCGCAGAACATTTTCACAGGTGACCTTGAAGGGAGACAGACGCAAGCTCAACGCGTTGCCTGCCTCAGCGAATGTCTTGTGACGCACGTCGAGCCGCCACGGAGTTTCATAGCGGCGTGCCAGGCAGGGACGCAGGTACTCTTGCACTTCGTAGCGTTGACCCCACGGACGCGCGACCAGCAGGCCGATTCCGCATGCCTCGAGAGCGCGCTTCACGAACCTGCTGACGCGGCGTCGCGGCACTGCGCAGGAAACGTAGTTCGCGCATCCGAGCCAACCCTCCGCCTGCTCCATGATCGCGAGCCCCAACGCGACCTTGAGCTCAACCACCCAGACGATTTTATCGCGCACCGCAACGATGTCTGCGACTCGCGACCGGTTCTGAACTTCCTGGTAAACCTCCCACTTCTGATCGCGTAGCCACGCGACGATGACGCGCCCCAACTCAACTTCCGAGCGTGGCCACTTCTCGATGAGCCCTTTGCCGGCAAAATTCCCAGAGCTATTCGCAGGCAAATTCCTGGCTGAGCGTTCCATCCTCCGCCACCCTCCCGCATCCGCTTCGACCTCAGGAATTTATCATATTATCGATCATACTTTTGGCACCGCCATCCCGGCCTGAACCGCAGGCCGCTCACCAATCGCCTTGATCCATCGCTCGACGTTCGCTCCTTCGCCGACCACTTCGGGCTTGGCGCCTTTGATGAACGCGAACGCTATGGCGACCCACGGATAGGTGGCGATGTCGGCAATCGAATACTCACCGGCTAGAAATTCGCTGCGCGCGAGTTGGCCGTCCATCACCTTTATCAAGCGTGCGGACTCGGTGATGTAGCGATTGATTGCGTAGGGAATCTTCTCCGGCGCGGCATTGGCGAAATGATTGGCCTGCCCGATCATCGGTCCGATATTGGCCATCTGCCACATTAGCCACTCGAACGTCTTTGCGCGGCCGGGACCTTTTGCTGGCAGCAGCTTTCCCGCTTTTTCCGCCAGGTGAATCAGAATCGCGCCTGATTCGAAGATCGAGATCTTGTCGTCGTTATCGACGATTGCGGGAATCTTGCTGTTGGGACAGATCTTCACAAACTCGGGCGTGAATTGTTCTCCCTTACCGATATTCACAGGATGCACATGGTAGTCGATGCGGCATTCCTCGAGCATCACGGAAGCCTTGCGGCCATTCGGAGTTGTCCAGGTATATAGATCGATCATTCAGATTCTCCTTGTCGGTTTAGCAATAGCCACTTGCGAAGTACTGAGGCAACCGCGGTTCACTTATCCGGTCCTCAGCGCCGCGATAAAACGGCATATCTGAGTAACGGCGTCGGCAAGATTCTGCGCCTCGGTGCGGCCGGAGCGCGCTCGCGGCTTAAACGAGTGATCGCCGCCTTCGATCCACGCGATCCGGATCTTGCGCGACAGATTGTACTGCGCGATTTCGTCGGGCTGGCCGAACGAGTCTCGCGTTCCCTGTAGAATCAACGCGGGCGTGCGCAGTTTCTCGAGGTGTTTGACTCGCGCGCGCGCGGGATTGCTCGGCGGATGGAAAGGGTAGCCGAGACACACCAGGCCGACCGCTCCGGTCTCATCGGCAACCATGCTGGCTATCCTGCCGCCCATCGATTTGCCGCCTATCACCTGGCCCGCGGCCGGGCCCAGCTTTGTAATCACCTCGCGCCATGACTGCAGCAGGACCGGTTCGCGATCCGGAGCGCGGCGCTGGCCACTGGTTCGTCCCATCGCCATGTAGGGAAATTCGAATCGCACCACACGCACGTCCGCGTCCGCAACTCCCAGCGCGATCGTGTTCATGAAAGGCGCGTCCATCGGCGCGCCCGCGCTGTGCGCTAGTACCAACGTAATCGATGCCTTCGCGGGTCCGTCGATCAGGAACGAATAGTCAGTCATCAAAACGTCCTCATCGGGATAATCGCAATGGTGACGCCGATCAATCTCGCGAGATGACTGCGCCGATCAACATCCCGCCCGCCGTGGTGCGTGGATCGCGCAGCGTCCAGCGGCCTCGCTCGACGGTACCGAAAAATTCCTGGACCACGCGATTGAACGCGTCGGGCTCCTCAAGATTGATGGCGTGCCCGGTCCTCGGCACCATCCACAGCGCTGCACTTGGAATGGTACGTTTGAGGAAAATGTTGGCGTCGAGACACGGTTCGTCCTCGTCGCCGACGGCGAGCAGAACCGGAATAGTAAGTCCCTTCAATTGATCGCGAAGATCGTACAGCGAAGGGCGCAGCCCCTGGTAATTGCGCAACGTGAGCGCCGAGCCTTTTGGAGAATGCTCACCCAGATGCCGCACGAATTCCTCCCATCCGCGCGGATCCTTGTTCTGCAACTGCACGCGCGTGGGCCCCAGCCCGAGCGCTCGCGCGACGATCTCCGCGCCCTCCCG
This sequence comes from Binataceae bacterium (SeqCode), assembly GCA_036521875.1. Taxonomy (GTDB): domain Bacteria; phylum Desulfobacterota; class Binatia; order Binatales; family Binataceae; genus DATDGX01. Next base: position 43,897 of record DATDGX010000147.1, on the reverse strand, counting down.
CAGAAAGCGATCGGCGGTCGCGTCGCACTGCTTCTTGAACATCTCGCGATCGGACTTGGGCGCGCCCGAGCCGCATCCGGCGACCACCAGCGCACTCGCCATCTCGGGATACCGGAGCCCAAAATGCAACGCCGCGAACGCGCCCATGCTGAGACCCACGACGTGCGCCCTGGCGAGCTCGAGGTGGGTCGCGATCGCGGCGATATCATCCGCGGCGTGATCCTGGCCATACGCCGCATCGTCATCCGGCACGTCGGAGGGCGGATATCCGCGCGCGTTGAACGTGATGCATCGATACTCGCGCGAGAACCAGCGGACCTGAGTTTCCCAGGCTCGATAGTCCGCGCCGAACTCGTGGACGAAAATAATCGGATGACCGGTACCGGTATCCTCGAAGTAGAGCTTCACGCCCGCTGATTGTGCGTAGGGCATATGTGCCTCCCAAGTCGCCGCTCGCGCGGTGGAACCTGTCGAACGTCTCGAGCGCTCCGCCGCGATGCGTCGCCCCGAGCCACCTTTACGAGTACATTTTGCAGCATTCCTGAATCGGCGTGAAGGACGATAGCCGCGATGGGGTGGACGGCGCGCTCGCATCGGCGGTAAGTTTTCAGCAGCGCCGAAAAATCACAGGCCAGCGCCCGGCGACTGGAAGGGAGAATCGTCATGGCAGACCATGTTGTGGTAGAGGCCGATTCCGGCAAGCTGCGCGGCATCGTCGAAAACGGCATCAGCATCTTCAAGGGCATCCCCTACGGCGGTCCGGCAGACGGAGCGGGACGATTTATGCCGCCGACGAAGCCGGCGCCTTGGACGGGAGTTCGCGACGCGCTGGCTTTCGGCGCTCGCGCGATGCAGGCCGATGAAATGTTCGCGGGCGTGCCCGAGCTGATCAAACTTTTCTCCGGCCGCGAAGAGCAGCCGATGAGCGAGAACTGCCTGTTCCTGAACGTGTGGACGCCCGCGACCGGCGACGCGAAAAAACGACCCGTCATGTTCTGGTGCCACGGCGGCGGATTCTTCGCCGGCTCCGGCTCGTCGCCCTGGTACGACGGGACCAATCTCAGCCGCAAGGGCGACGTCGTGATCGTGACGGTCAATCATCGCCTGGGCGCGTTCGGTTATTTGCATCTGGGAGAAGCGGGTGGCGAGGCTTCCCGTTCCTCGGGCAACGCGGGGATGCTCGACCTGGTCGCGGCGCTGCGCTGGGTGCGCGACAATATCGCGGCGTTCGGCGGCGATCCCAATAACGTCACGATCTTCGGTGAATCCGGAGGCGGCGCAAAGGTTAGCGTGCTAATGGCGATGCCGTCCGCGCGCGGTTTGTTTCATCGGGCGATTGTTCAGAGCGGGCCGGGCGCACGGATGGCGAGTCCCGAGGATGGCGCCGAGACGACCAGGGCCCTGCTCGGCGCTCTCGGGTTGAAGGCGGATCAAATCGATGAGCTGCGCACGCTGCCCGCGGACCGGCTACTGAAGGCGCAATTGACGGTCTCAGCGCAAATCGGGGTGATGTCGATGGCGAATCGCCGGCGTCTCGGTTTCAATCCGGTGGTTGACGGCATCGCGCTTCCTACTCATCCATTCGATCCGGTCGCGCCGGATATTTCCGCCGACGTCCCTCTGATGATCGGCACCAACCTGCATGAGACGACTCTGTTCTTCGCCTTCTTCCCGTGGTTCGACAAGCTCGACGAGGCGGATCTGCGCAAGCGCGTGGCCTTGATCATGGGAGACTCTGCGGATCGCATCATTGAGATCTATCGCCGCGGCCAGCCCAACATGACACCGAAGGATCTCTTCATTGCGATAACCACGGACCGCATGATGCGCGGCCCTTCGCTCACTACCGCCGATCGCAAAATCGCGCAGCATGCCGCCCCAGCATACGTGTATCTGTTCACGTACGAGACGCCGGTGCTGGGCGGCAAGTTGAAGTCTCCGCACGCGCTCGAGATTCCATTCGTGTTCGACAACCTCGCGATCGCGCCACTGGCCGGCGACAACCCAGGCCGCCTTTTACTGGGCGACAAGATGAGCCGCGCGTGGATCGCATTCGCGCGCAGCGGGAATCCGAACCACAACGGATTGCCGCAGTGGCCCGCCTACTCGATCGCCCAACGGCCGACCATGATGTTCGAGGACAAGTGCCACGTCGTAAATGATCCGTTCGGCGACGGACGCCAGGCGATGGAGGGAAGCGTCTAGCGTCGCCAGCGCGGCTCATGAACTGACTAAAGGCGCGAGTATATTTCTGCGCTTATGGCTACTTGCCGGAAGTACTATTGTGGGAAAGTACTATACCGTTCAGAAGTCGGGACGAGCATTTTCCAATAGCTAGAATAGATAGTCACTTCTGGCCGGCCGATCATGGCGAGGACTGGTTGCGCGATGCCGGAGCTATACACAGAACGACTCCCGCGAGAGCTACTGCGCGATCGAATCGCATGCGTATGGACCGGGCGAGCTTCCGGCGACGTCCGCGGCGTGCTTCCCGATGGATGCATTGATATCGTGTGGTCACCGGGACGGGGGCTCCGGGTCGCCGGACCCGACACCGCATCGCGGCCCGCTGCGGTCCCCGCGGGAACCACGTTGATCGGTGTTCGCTTTATGCCGGGGGTCGCGGCGCCCATTCTCGGCGCGCCGATTTCAAGCCTCACTGACCTGGAGATTCCGCTCTCCGACGTATGGCCGCGAAATCCCGTGAATCGGCTGCAGGGATGTCTGGATGAGGCGCGCTCCCCCGCGGAAAGTGTCTGCGCGTTGGAAGACGCGATTGCAGAGCGGCTCTGCGCCGCGCCCGACCCGGACCCGATGGCGAGGGTGATGATCGCCGCGATCACACGCATCGTCGCAATCGGCACGGAGTCCTGCTCGTTCCCCGCGATAAGCGAGCGCCAACTTCGCCGCCGTTTTCGGGCATCGGTAGGATACGGTCCTAAGACTTTCGAGCGCGTGGCGCGCTTCCGGCATTTTTTGCGCCTCGCGAATGCGGCGCCGAATGAGGGTGGATCAGCGCGCTCGCTTGCGAGGATCGCCGCTGCGGCCGGTTATGCGGACCAGTCTCATCTGAATCGCGAGTGCATGAGGTTCGCGGGGCGTACGCCGGGTCAGATAGTGCGCGAGTTGCAACCGATGTCCGATTTGTTCAAGACGCTCGATTTCCACACGGCGACAATCGCGCCATGAGCATCAATGTAAATCGTTCAAATTCACTCTCATTGGAACGCGCCGCCGATTTCATCTGGCGCAACGCGCGCCTGCTGGAGCGCGCCATCTTCGCCCACATATTTTTGGGCGGCTCGGCCGAATCGGTGACTGTGGCGCTGCTCGCGTATCGAAATTCCGACGGCGGATTGGGCAACGCGCTCGAAGCCGATATCCGGGCTCCCATCAGCCTGCCCCTCCATTGCGAGAGCGGATTGCGCGCGCTCCACGAGGCGGGGATCCGCGATAAGACTCTTGCGTCCGGGGTGTGCGAGTTCCTGGCTTCGGTTGCGGAGCCCGACGGGCGCGTGGAAATAGCGTCGGGCGACATTAGTGGCTATCCGCGCGCGGCTCATTGGGAAAACCCGTCGTTCGGCGGTGACTCGCCCAATCCCACAGCGGGGCTGGTGGGCCTGCTCTGGTATCAGGCCGTCGAACATCCATGGCTTTCGCGCGCCGCGGATTGGTGTTGGCGGCGGCTCGAGCGTCCGCTCGACGAGGCGCATGAAATCGCGACCGCGCTCCGGTTTCTCGAGCACGCGCCCGATCGATCACGCGCGCATACAGTCGCAATGCGGATCGCAAGCCACTGCGATCGCGCGAAATGGTATCTAAAGGACGCCGGTTCCTCGAACTACGGAGTGACGCCGATTCAGTTGTGCCCGCGTCCCGATTCGATCGCGCGCTCCGCCTTTGCCGACGAATTGCTGGAGGCGCATCTCGACCATCTCGCGGCGTGCCAGGAGAGCGACGGCGGCTGGCCGATCACCTGGGCGGCGCCGGGCCCGGGAGCGGCATTCGAGTGGCGCGGAATCGTAACGCTGGAAGCACTGATCTCCCTGCGCGCGTATGGCCGCATCTGATTGACTGATTGCACCAGCGCGCGATTGCCCGGTGCGCCAATCGCAGGATTCTTGCGACGCTCGCCGGATGGGTGCAGGCTTGACGAAGCTTCGTCGATCTCTAGAAGCGCTGCGGCCGTGGATGTGTTCGGTATAAGATGCAGAATTGGTCGCGCGGCGGGCGCGCGCAGAATCCGGCGCGCCACCGGCGCCCTGATGATGTGTATCGTCGTGGCGTGCGCTGCGATCGCGGCCACTCTGATGACCCCGCGCGAGGCGCGCAGTGCGAGCGCCGAGCCCTACTTTCTGGTCGCGACGCGCGACCTGACCGACTCCATCTTCGCGCAGTCGGTTATCCTGATACTGCCGGCCGGGCGGCTTCCGATCGTCGTCGGCGTCATCATCAACAAACCGACCGCCGTGCCGGTGCAGCGGTTGTTCTCCAATGCGCCCGCATTCAAAAGCCCGGCTGCCACGGCGTACCTCGGCGGTCCTGTGGATCCTGATCAACCCGCGCTGCTCATCCGCGCCTCGCAATCGTCGGACAAGACGACCCACCTGTTCGACGACGTTTACGCCAGCGCCGACACCAATTCGATCGGCGAGCTGCTGAAAAATTCCGCGCCCGACAAAGACCTGCGCGTCATCCTCGGCCGCGCGCAATGGACTCCGGATCAGCTCCAGGCCGAGATCCAGGAGGGCTCGTGGTACGTCGCGCCGGCCAAATCCGAGGTTATCTTCAGCGCCGACCCGGCGAGCGTCTGGCGCGTGTTGGTCAATCGCGGCCAAATGCAGGAGGTCGATTGGACGCGCGCCCGGGAGCCGAATGTCTTTGGATTCATTCGCTGCACGGACGAGTCTGGCGCGTGGCTCCCGGTCCCGGCGCGTGACCGGTAGACTCGCGACCGCTATCATCTGAACCGAGACATCTGAGGTTTGCCGAAGGAGGTCTGCCCGATGCCGACGCCGAGGCCGGCGAGTCGAGCGCAGGCTCACAGCTCGCGCGATTCTTCTATGGACGATTCTACCAAACCCGAGCCGGTTGAGAGCCGCGCGGCAAAGATGCTGCGCGAGGTCTTCCAGTCGGGCCGGCCGCTCACCTACGTACGCTCCGCGGAAGAGCATCGAATCGGAAGGGTACTGCGCGAGGTCGGCCGCGCGCTGAACGCGTCCGCACCGGTGCCCGTTTGGACCTGGAGCCTCACGAAGGGATTGCTACGCGAGGACGGAGAAGCCGAGACCGGCACTCTCGATCCTCGCGAGGCTTTGGACTTCATAGCCGACCACAAGGACGCCGCCATCTTCCATCTCAAAGACTTTCACGAGCCGCTGCGTGAGTCTCCGGAAGTCAGGCGCCGTTTTCGAGATCTGTACGAAACCTGTCTCGATCAACGGAAGTTCGTGGTCATCAGTTCTCCGGTGCGATTCGTTCCTGAGGAGATCGAGCGGGACGTCTTGTATCTCGAGCTGCGGCCGCCTGATCTCATCGAGTTGTTCGAGTTCCTGCGCGATGAGGCTCAACAACTCGCGACGCCCGGCTTACGCAGCGACGTGAGCGAGGCAACCCTGTACCAGCTCGCGCGCGCTCTGCAGGGAGTCACACTCCAGGAGGCGCGCCACGCGGTGCGCCGTGCGCTGGCGGCGGGTCGGAGTCTCAGTGCCGAGTCACTGCCATTTCTGCTCGAGGAAAAGCGGCTCCTCGTCAACCGCGGCGGCGTCATCGAATACGTTGCCGACAGCACCAACATCGGGGAGGTCGGCGGCCTCGAGCGGCTCAAGCAGTGGCTGCTGGAGCGTCGTAAACTATTTCAGCTCCGCGAGAGCCTGAGCACCGACATAGTCCCCAAAGGCGTCCTCGTCATGGGCATCCCGGGCTGCGGCAAAAGCCTCTGCGTCAAAGCCATCGCCTCGCACTTCGAGCTTCCTCTCTATCGAATCGACATGATCGAAGTCTTCTCCGGCAGGCACGGGCAGCCCGAGGGAGCGTTCGTCCAGGCGTGCAAGACGCTCGAGGACATGGCGCCCGCGGTGGTCTGGTTCGACGAGATTGAGATGGGAGTTACGTCGGCGGAATCGGGCGGCGAGCAGGGCAGGATCTTTGCCTTCTTTCTGACCTGGATGCAGGAGAAGGCGCGCGGGCTCTTTGTCGCCGCCACCGCAAACCGGATCGACCTTCTCCCCGCCGAGATGATTCGCAAAGGACGTTTCGACGAAGTCTTTTTCGTTGATCTGCCGCTGGTTGCTGAGCGGATCGAGATCCTGAAGATCCACCTCAGCCGCCGCGGAATGGATGCTGCCAAGTTCAACCTGGAACGATTGGCGGCTTACACCAACGGCTGGACCGGCGCCGAGATCGAGCAGGCTGTCGTATCGGCTTTGACCAAGGCGCGGCTGAAGGATCATGAGGTGACCGAACAGGATCTCTTCCTCGCCGCCGGTGAGGTTGTGCCGCTGGCGCGCACCATGAAGGAACAGATCAATCACATTCGTAGCTGGGCCTTCGAGCGGGCCGTCCGCGCATCTCCGGTCCCCAGCGGCCGCTAAGGGGATGCGCAAATGAAGGGGCGCGAATTTGCCACGTTCCCGATAGCCGCCCTGCTTTCGCTCGGGATAGCGATCGCGATCATCGCGGTGCCATCTGTGGCGATAGCCGCGGACATGGACGGAGTAATGATGAGCGGCGGCAAAATGATGATGATGAAAATGGGTAAGCCAGCCGGCCCGATGGATCATGAAATGACCATGTCAGACGGAACCCGCGTGCTGCTTGACGGAACCGTCAAATTCAAGTACGGCCCCGATACGCATCTGCACGACGGGCAAATGATCATGATGGACGGGCACATCATGAACGGCGGCAAAGCTCAGGGCATGAGTCAATAGTAAGTTCCACGACAATAGTGAGTCCGTCCATCGACGTCATCAAATCAGCGAGCGCGCACTGAGTAATCAACAGAGTATTAGCGATGGCATCAGCATCGAGCATTGAACGGCCTCCGCGGCGGGGACGGCCGACCCGTGTGCTGACCCGTCCGCTCAAGTTTCCGCTCACCCATCCGCTTCCAATTCGGCTCGCTCATTGGATCAACATACCGCTGCTTCTGATCATGGCGGGAAGCGGTCTGCAGATCCTGGTCGCGTATCCCTCGATGGGACCGCGCGGCGGATTGTACAAATGGTATCCGTTTCAAGGAGTGCCACCGCCGACATCGTTGCGCTTCGGCGGATGGCTCGCGGGCGCGCGTCACTGGCATTTTGCGATCGCGTGGTTCCTGATCCTCAATGGCGCCGCGTATCTCGCTTACCAGCTTGTCAGCGGACAATGGCACCGGCGCGCGTTCCTTCCGCACCGCGACACTGCGGGAGCAATCGCGATGTTCGCTTACTATCTGCGGATGCGGAAGACCCCGCCGCCCGAGGACTTTTACAACGGCCTGCAGCGGCTCGCTTACACTTCAGCGATCGTGTTCGGAATCGTGGTGGTCGCGTCGGGCCTCGCAATTTACAAGCCAGTGCAATTGTATTGGCTCACGGCTCTGCTCGGCGGCTATGACTTCGCGCGCGTCGTGCATCTGTCGGCGCTGGTAGCGCTCGGACTCTTCACTGCGACCCATCTGGTGCTGGTCGCGCTTCATCCGCGGACCATCCTCGACATGATCGGCGGCGGAAAACGCGGCTGAGATCATCGCATGCCAATTGAGAGCCCTATCCTGGTCACCGGTGCCGCCGGTCGCGTAGGCGGCGTAGGTCGCAATGTCGTGGAGTTGCTTCGTCATCGCGGTCTCGCCGTCCGTGCGCTGGTCCTTCGCGAAGATGAACGCGCCGAGGCGCTGCGCGCGACCGGTGCGGAGGTTGTAGTCGGCGATCTGACCCGTGTTCCGGATGTCGCGCGTGCTTTGGCCGGCTGTCGGCGCATCTATTTCGGCATGAGCGTGTCGGCGCCCTATTTGGAGGCGACCGTCATCGCGGCGGCGGTTGCGCGTGAGCGCGGTGACTTGGAAGTTTTCGTCAACATCTCACAGATGACCGTGTCGCAAATGACCATGGCCAAGATGACGGACTCTCCGCAGCAGCGGCAGCATCTGCTAGCCGAGCAAATCCTGAACTGGTCAGGACTCCCGGTGGTGCATGTCCGTCCGACGGTGTTCCTCGAAAACCCTTTTTTTCTGGCTTGGGCTGCCGAATCGATTGCCAGAGACGCCACGATCCGGCTGCCATTCGGCGCCGGCCGAACGTCTCCAGTTGCCGTTCAGGATGTGGCGGAAGTGATCGCGGTCATTTTGGCCAGCCCGGCCGCTCATATCGGCAAGGTCAATGAACTGACGGGACCAAAATCTCAGGACATGATCGAGGTCGCTGCGGAATATTCACGCGCACTCGGCAGAACCATCAGCTACGTCGACGTGCCGTTGGAGCAGTGGCGTGACCAGGAGCTTCGCAAGCGCAAGCTGCCGGAGCATGTCCGCGAGCATCTGTTGACGATGGCGCGCCTCCACGCCGCCAACCGCTACGATCGCATTACACACGATGTTGAGGAGCTCACAGGAGGGCCCGCGATGACAGTGCGCGACTTTGTCGCGCAGCACGTCGATCTATTCGCGCCGAATCCCGGCGCCCACAAAGACTTGAAAGGACGGTATGGCTAAGCTCGTAACTATAAGCAGGCGGAAGCTTCTGCTGGGACTCGCGGCGGCCACGCTGGTGGCTGGATGCGACCATCCAACTTCACTTTTTCTTGGCGCGATGAGCCGCTGGAACGAGCGCTTCGACCGCTTTCTGTTCTCGCCGACCCGGCTCGCTCCCGAGCCGCCCAAGTCGGAGCTAACGCCGGAAAGTGATTTCCCGAGCTATTTTATTTCCGATACGATGCCGTTCGCGCCCCCGGACTGGGAACTCAAGATTGGCGGCATGGTCGCGCGGCCGGCCACGCTCACGCTCGAGCAACTGAAGCGGATGCCGCGGACTGATATGCGCATCCGGCATCACTGCGTGGAAGGATGGTCGGCGGTCGCGGCATGGCACGGCGTGCGGCTGAGCGAAGTGGCGAAAATAGCGGGCGTCAGCGCGCAGGCGCGCTACGCAGAGTTCCGATCGTTCGACGCCGGCTACTTCTCATCGTGGGACATCGAAAGCGCGATGCATCCGCAGACTATCCTCGCGTACGGCATGAACGGGCGGGCGTTATACCCGGATCACGGCGCACCGCTGCGTCTCTACTCGCCGGTCAAACTCGGATACAAGACCGTCAAGTACCTCACCGAGGTAAATTTCCTGTCGCAGCGCACGGGCGGCTACTGGGAAAACCTCGGTTACGACTGGTACGCCGGCGTTTAGGAAAGTTCGCATTTTTGATAGCTCGCGGCCATAATCACGCCATCAGTAGAATCAGGAGCGACAAGGCGATGAGCGACCTGGAAACCTTCCGCAAAGAAACACGAGCCTGGCTCGAAGCGAATTGCCCGCCAGAGATGCGCAGGCCCACGCAGAGCGAGGACGACACCTGCTGGGGCGGACGCAATTGGAAGTTCAAGTCCGATGCCCAGCGATTGTGGCTCGAGCGCATGGCGGAGAAGGGATGGACGGTGCCGGAGTGGCCGCGTGAGTTTGGTGGCGGTGGACTGTCGCGTGACGAAACGAAAATTCTGCGCCAGGAGATGCGCGCGCTGGGCTGCCGCTCGCCGCTCGACAGCTTCGGCATCTGGATGCTGGGGCCTGCGCTGCTCAAGTACGGTTCGGAGGCGCAAAAGCGCGAGCATCTGCCCAAAATCGCGCGCGGCGAAATCCGCTGGTGCCAGGGCTACTCGGAACCGGGTGCGGGCTCCGACCTCGCCTCGCTGCAAACGCGCGCGGAAGACAAGGGCGACAACTTCCTCGTCAACGGATCGAAGATCTGGACCTCGTACGCGGACAAGGCGGACTGGATTTTCTGCCTGGTGCGCACCGACCCCAACGCGCCGAAACATGAAGGCATCAGCTTCGTGCTTTTCGACATGGAGAGCGCCGGCGTCTCGACCAAGCCGATCACGCTCATCTCGGGCGCGTCGCCTTTCTGCCAGACCTTCTTCGACGACGTGCTGGTGCCGAAGGCCAACCTGATCGGCACGCTAAACAAGGGATGGGAAATCGCGAAGTACCTGCTCACACATGAGCGCGACATGATCGGCGGCATGGGTAGCACGGCGGACAATCGCTCGCTCGGAAAGATCGCAGCGGAGACGATGGGAACCGAGAATGGGATGCTCGCCGACACGGTGTTGCGCGGCCAGATTGCGGCACTGGAGATCGACGCGCAGGCATTCCGGCTGACGATGGAGCGCGTTGGCGACATGGCCAAGGTTGGGCAGGCGCATCCAGCGGTGTCGTCGCTGCTGAAATACTACGGCACCGAGCTCAACAAGCGGCGGCTCGAGCTGGTGATGGCGGCGGGCGGCTCGGACGCGCTGGAGTGGGAAGGCAAACGCTCGCGCAATGGCTATCAGGCGCGCGCGTGGCTGCGCTCGAAGGCGAATTCGATCGAAGGCGGGACCAGTGAGGTCCAGCTCAACATCGTGGCCAAGCGGATACTCAATCTGCCGGGCGCCTGAGAAGGACGCCATCGGAAAAGGGTCGCTCGCAAAGAAAATCTATACCAAGTGAGTAATCGGAATCGCTGACATGGCACTGGTCCTCACCGACGAACAAGCGATGCTGCGCGACAACGCGCGTGGCTTTCTCGGCAAGAACGCACCGATCGCGCACCTGCGCCAGCTCCGCGACACTCGCGACCCGGATGGCTTCTCGCGCCAACTGTGGAAGGACTTTGTCGAGATGGGCTGGGCGGGCATCTTGGTCCCGCAGGAGTACGGCGGACTCGGACTCGGCCACGTCGAAGCCGGCGTGGTGATGGAAGAGCTCGGGCGCACGCTTGCGCCCTCGCCGTTCCTGTCGACGGCTCTTCTTGCCGCCAGTGCGATCTCGCGCGGCGGCAGCGACGCGCAAAAGAAAAAGTATCTGCCGCGAATCGTTAGCGGCGAACTGATCGCAGCGCTCGCGATCGACGAAACCGCGAAGCATCGCCCCGAAAAAACCGCGCTGACCGCGACCCGCACCGGAAACGGATTCACGCTGAACGGGGCCAAGACCTTCGTCGTCGACGGTCACGTCGCCGATATCCTGATCGTCGCGGCGCGAACCGCGGGTGCGTCCGGCGACAACAAAGGCATCACTCTGTTCGTTCTAGATTCGAAAACGAAAGGGATCAGCGCAGAGCGCACGCCGATGGTCGATACTCACAACGCGGCGCGCATCAAGTTCGAAAATGTCAGCGCCGGCGCCGACGCGGTGCTCGGCAAGGTCGACGCGGGCTGGAGCATCCTGGAGGGCACGCTGAACGTGGGCCGTGCCGCGGTCGCGGCGGAGCTGGTGGGAGCCAGCGAAGAGGCGTTCGGCAGAACGGTGGGCTATCTGCGGGAGCGCAAGCAATTCGGAAAAGCGATCGGCGAATTCCAGGCACTACAGCATCGCGCGGCTCACCTCTACTGCGAGCTGGAAGTCACCCGCTCCGCGGTGTTGAAGGCGCTGCAGACTCTCGACGAGTCGTTCGACACGGCAGGCGCGGTCGTCTCGTTGGCAAAAGCGCGCGCCGGCGGCAGCGCCACGCTCGCAGTGCAGGAGGCGGTCCAAATGCACGGCGGCATCGGGATGACCGACGAATTCGACGTGGGCCTGTTCATGAAGCGCGTCCGCGTCGGACAGGAACTGTTCGGCGACGCGAACTTCCACGCCGATCGCCTCGCGCGACTCAACCACTACTGATAACGAATGCGGCACCCCTAGCCGCGGCGCGATCGCGCCGCAGCCGCGACGGACTTTAGTAGTTGGGAGCCGCGCTTCCACGCTGCGCGCTGGTCGCGCCGTCGGCGGGTGTCGCATCCGGCGGCATCATCGGGACGGAGACGCCGACGATGTCGGGATCAGCCTTGGGCAGACTCTGGCGCGCAGGCGACAGAGTCACGCAATTGCGGAGTCCCGTCAGCGAGAGATTTCCGACGGTCCGAGGATCGACGGGACCCGACGTTGCCCCATGCGGAGTGCCGCAGCCGCCCGAGCCGTAGCCTGCGGACGAGCCGATGCTACCCATGGTGCCAATGTTGCGGCTCATCGATCCGGTTACGATGACCGAGGTGCCGGACACCGAGATCGAACTGCCACCGGACATTCCGCCAGTGCCGCCCATCCCCCCGCCCATTCCCCCCATTCCGGCGGCTGCGCCGAGGCTCGGACTCGCAATCACCAACGTCGCTACGAATGCCGCAGATACGGCTAAACGCGGGTAGAGTCGCATGACATGTCCTCCGTCAAAAAACGCAAGTCGGCAAGCCTCGCCGGCCTCGATCGCTCTCTATATCTGTAAGCCTACACGTCCGTATCTGTAAACCTGCGAATCCCCGTCATTGTTCCGGAATCGAGCGTCAAATTTTACGTCAAATTTTCCCCACGATCGCACCGGCTCCGTCGTGATGGGACGCGCCACCACGATCCTGTAATGTTTGCGCCGAGGAGTACACCTATGCCCGGAAGCAGATGGACCGCGGATGATCTGCCGGATCTCTCCAGCAAAAAGATCGTCGTCACGGGGGGTAACAGCGGGATCGGTTACGAAGCTGCATTGCAGTTCGCGCGCAAGGGAGCCTACACCGTGCTCGCCTGCCGTAGCATGGAGAAGGCGCGCGGCGCGGCGGCTCAGATCACGTCTGTGTATCCGAAGGCGAGCGTTGACGTGATGGAGCTCGACCTTTCCAGCCTGGCTTCGGTGCGCGCGTTCGCCGATCGATTTCGCAGCCAGCACAACCAACTCCACGTGCTATGCAACAACGCCGGCGTAATGGCGCTGCCGTATGGCCGCACCAAAGACGGCTTCGAGATGCAGTTCGGAACCAACCATCTCGGCCATTTCGCATTGACGGGTCTGCTACTCGACCGGCTGCTCGCAGCCGAAGGGGCACGCGTGGTCACGGTCAGCAGCGGAGCGCATCGCGCGGGCTCCATACATTTCGACGATCTCCAATGGGAGCATGGCTACCGAAAGTGGATGGCGTACGGGCAGAGCAAGCTGGCGAATCTGTTGTTCACGCTCGAATTGCAGCGGCGAATCGAAACCGTGGGTGCCAAGCTGCTCGCGGTCGCGTGCCATCCGGGCTACGCGGCGACGAATCTGCAGGCGGCGGGAGCGCGGATGCAGGGCTCGTCGATGATGGAGTGGTTCTGGGGAATGATGAATAGCTTGTCGGCGCAAAGCGGAGCGATGGGCGCGCTGCCGACGCTCTACGCGGCGGCCGCAGCCGATGTGCACGGAGGAGACTACATCGGTCCCGACGGTCTCGGCGAATTCTGGGGCTATCCGAGGAAAGTCAACCGCAGCGCGCGCGCTCGCGATGCGGAAGTCGCGAAACGACTATGGTCGATTTCGGAGCAACTGACTGACGTGCATTACAATGCGCTGGGCAGGTGATCGCTCGCGGCGTCGTTGGCGATCATATCTTGCGCTCGCCGGCCTTGGCGCCATAGCGATTTTTACGCTCCTCGCGAGCTCTTCGGCCGCCGAGCAATCCGCGGTTCTCACCGGGGAAGCAGCGTTCGGCGACTGGCAGACGGATTCACCCGGTGTTCGACGGAAGATAACCGTCGACGACCTCCCGCCGCCGTTTGCAACCGAGTCCGCCGTTAACTTTCCGGAAATCGTTGCTCGTCCCGACGGCGCGATGCCGAAAGTTCCGCCCGGTTTCGCCGTTGACGAATTCGCGAGCAGCCTCGACCGTCCACGCCTGGTCCGCGCCGCTCCCAACGGCGACCTCTTCATCGCCGAGAGTACGGCTGGGCAGATCCGCGTTCTGCGTGCGGCAGACGGCGCGGCGAAGGCCGAGCGAGTCGAGGTCTTCGCGACGCGCCTGAATTTGCCGTTCGGGATCGCATTCTGGCCGCCGGGACCGGATCCTCAATTTATTTACGTGGCGAACACCGACTCGGTGGTGCGTTTTCCGTACCGCAACGGCGATCTGCGGGCTCGCGGCCCAGCGCAAACTGTCGTCAACATTCCCGGCGGCGGTTTTCTGCGCGGCGGCGGACATTGGACTCGCGACGTCATCTTCTCGCGCGACGGCTCGAAGATGTTTGTCTCGGTCGGCTCGGGGTCCAACGACGCGGAAAGACTTGCCCGGCGCCAGCTTCCCGATGCGATCCAATATGATCAGCTCCACGGCTTCGGCGCAGCGTGGGGAGCTGAGGAGAAGCGCGCCAACGTCCTGCAGTGCAATGCCGATGGCACTGGTCTTCACATCTTTGCGACCGGTTTGCGCAACTGCGTCGGGATGACTATCGCTCCCGCGAACGGCGAGCTCTGGTGTTCGACCAACGAGCGCGACGATCTGGGCGACAATCTACCGCCCGACTACCTAACGAGCGTCAAGGAAGGTGGCTTCTACGGATGGCCCTGGTACTACATCGGCGGCAACGAGGATCCGCATCATCGCGATGAGCGGCCCGACCTCAAGAGCAAGGTCGTCGTTCCCGATGTACTCATCCAGGCGCACTCCGCCTCGCTCGAGATGACCTTCTATGAGGCTGGCCAATTTCCACTGGAGTATCGCGGCGACGCTTTCGCCGCCGAGCACGGATCGTGGAACCGCTCGCGACGCACTGGCTATAAAATTATTCGCGTGATCATTCGCGACGGCAAACCTACCGGCGAGTACGAGGACTTCATGACCGGTTTCGTAACGCCCGACGGAAATGTATGGGCGCGGCCGGTTGGTGTGGCAGTCGCTCGTGACGGATCTCTGATCGTCACCGAGGACGCGCACGGCACCGTCTGGCGCATCGCTTATCGCGGCACCAATGCGCCCGCGAAGTGATTCTGCCTCAACCAGCTTCAGTGGGTGCCGGCCGACGCGCCCCACAGTTGGCGCAGCCGCTGATCGCGGCCGCATCCGTATCGATACATGCCGTAGGCGATCTTGTGCGTGCGGCAATACTGCTGGTGATAGTCCTCGGCGGTGTAGAAGGTCGAGGCCGGAACGATCTCGGTGACGATCGGATCCTTGAACGGTTTGGTCTTCTCCAGTTCCTTCTCTGATGCGAGCGCTTCGCGCTGTTGCTCCGCGTCGTGGAAAAAAATCGCGGTGCGATACTGAGTTCCTTCGTCGCAAAATTGCTGGTCGCGGACGGTCGGATCGATATTGTGCCAGAAGATGTCGAGCAATTTGCGATAGCTTATCTTTTTCGGATCGTAGGTCAGCTCGAGTGCCTCGGCATGTCCAGTAGTGCCGCTGCAGACCTCGTCGTAAGTCGGATTCACTTTCTGTCCGCCGGTATACCCGACTCGGGTCGACACCACGCCGGGAATTCCGTCGAAAGCGGGCTGCATGCACCAGAAGCAGCCGCCGGCAAAAGTCGCTTTCGCCAATGCGCCATTGGCGGACCCGTTCTCCGCGGCGCTCACTGAACTTCGCATCAATACGCCTCCGACCAGAACCACTCCGAGCAAAAAGGTGATTCGCAAGTTCATCCTTTCATACTATATCCGACCGCTTTTGTACCTATACCGCGCGCGCGAAACTGACCGCGCAGTTCGGCCTCGATGCCGTGCCTACCTGATTATCTGAGATCGCGCCACTTGCGGCGATCGCGCTCCAGCAATTCGTCGGCGGCGCGCGGTCCCCATGAGCCGGCCGGATAGTTCGGAAAATCTTTGGGCGGGTTAGCCTTCCACGCATCGAGGATCGGGTCGACCACGCGCCATCCCGCGTCGACGGTATCCGCGCGCTGGAACAACGTCGGGTCGCCGATCATGCAATCGAGCAGCAGCGTCTCGTATCCGATGCTCGGTGGGGCGCCGAAATAATCGGCGTACTTGAAATTCATGTCGACAGTCTCGAGCTTGACCACCGGTCCCGGTATCTTGGCGCTGAAGCCCAACGAAATTCCCTCGTCGGGCTGGATATGCAGCACCAGCTCGTTCTGCTCGATTTGTTTGACGGCAGTCTGGCGGAAGAGCAGCAATGGCGGCGCCTTGAACCGGATCGCGATCTCGGTGACCCGCTTCGCCATCCGCTTCCCGGTGCGCAGATAGAACGGCACGCCTTCCCATCGCCAGTTGTCGATCGCAAGTTTCAGCGCGACGTAGGTCTCGACCGGCGACTGCGGATTGACCTGCGGCTCGGACCGGTAACCCGGCACTTGCTCCTTGCCCATCGTGCCCAGCCCGTATTGTCCGCGCACCGCCCACGACGGCACCTCTTCCGGTTGGAGCGGACGAATCGCGCGCAGCAGCTTGGTCTTCTCGTCGCGCACCGGCTCGGAGTCGAACGAGATCGGCGGCTCCATCGCGGTCAGTGCCACCAACTGCAGTATGTGATTAGGAACCATGTCGCGGAGCGCACCCGAAGTCTCGTAGTAGCCGCCGCGATGTTCCACGCCGACCGTCTCCGCCACCGTTATCTGAACGTGATTAATATAGCGGCGGTCCCATACCGGTTCGAAAATGCCGTTGCCGAAACGGAACGCCATGATGTTCTGAACGGTTTCCTTGCCCAGGTAATGATCGATGCGGAAAGTCTGGTCCTCGCGCAGGCACTCGCCGATCTCGCGGTTGAGCGCGAGCGCCGAGTCGAGATCGTGGCCGAACGGCTTCTCGATAATCACGCGCCGCCAGCAGCCTTTAGGTTCGTCGGTGAGCTTGGCGGCGGCTAGCTGCTTTACGATCTCGCCGAAAAAGCTCGGCGACACCGCGGTGTAGAACAGGTAGTTGCCCGGCGTGCCCTGCTGCTTGTCGATCGCCGCGAGCTGCGTCTTCAGCTTCTGATAGGTCGCGGGGTCCTTGAAGTCGCCCTCCATGTAAGTGATCCGCTGGTCGAACCACTTCCACAACTCGGGGTCGACCTTGGTAGTTGCGAATTCCTGGATCTCCTTGCCCAGCTGTTTGCGAAAATCCTCGAAGCTCATCTGCGCGTTGCTGACGCCGATGATCGCGAACTCCTTCGGCATCAGCCTGGCGGCGAGCAGGTTGTATAGCGACGGCATCAGCAGGCGCTTGGTCAGGTCGCCGGTCGCGCCAAAAACCACGAACACGCAAGGATCGCCAGGCTTTCCCTCCACGTTCGCTGGAGGCTGGAAGGTGTCTTGACTCGACATCGCCGAAACCCGCTCAGGCCTTCTTCTCGAGATGGCCGCCGAACTCGTAGCGCATCGCGGACAGCAGCTTGTCGGCGAAGTCGGCGGCGCCGCGCGATCCGAACCGCTCGTAGAGCGCCGCAGTCAGCACGTGCGCTGGCACACCCTCGTCGATCGCCGCATCGATCGTCCAGCGGCCCTCGCCCGAATCCGACACCCGGCCGGCAAACTTCTTCAGCTCCGGATCGCCGAGCAGCGCGTCGGCCGTCAGGTCGAGCAGCCACGACGCGATCACGCTGCCACGGCGCCACACCTCGGCGATGTCGGTCAGGTTGAAATCGTACTGGTACAGCTTCGGATTTCTGAGCGGCGTAGTCTCCGCATCGACGGCGGCATTGGTCTGCTTGCCGACGTTGGCGTGGCGAAGGATGTTCAGCCCTTCCGCGTACGCCGCCATGATCCCGTACTCGATTCCATTGTGGACCATTTTGACGAAGTGGCCGGCGCCGTTGGGGCCGCAATGAAGATAGCCATGCTCCGCGGTGCTGCCTTTGACTTTTTCGCGGCCCGCGGTGCGCGGCGCGGAATCAAGCGGCGGTGCGAGCGTCGCAAAAATCGGACCGAGATGCTTCACTACTTCCGGCTCGCCGCCGATCATCTGGCAGAAGCCGCGCTCGAGTCCCCACACTCCCCCGCTGGTGCCCGAATCGACGTAGTGAATCTCCTTGGCCTTGAGCGCCTCGGCTCGGCGGATGTCGTCGATGTAATACGAGTTGCCGCCGTCGACGATGATGTCGCCGCGCTCGAATCGTGACGACAGGTCCGCGACGGTCTGCTCGACCACCGCCGCCGGCACCATCATCCACGCGACGCGCGGCTTTTTCAACTTCGCGGCGAAGTCATCGAGCGACGACGCGCCCACCGCCTTCTCCTTCGCCAGCTCCGCAACTGCGGCGGGAGTGACGTCGAACACCACGCACTCGTGACCATCGCGCAGCAGACGCCGCACCATGTTCGCGCCCATTCTTCCGAGACCGACCATTCCCATTTGCATTTTATTGGGCTCCTTGATGGACCAATCGTAACTCCATCAGTCTATCGAAATGCCGTCGCTATGGCTCACAGCGCGCGCGAGGCCAATCCGTCTACCTAGTTCAATCTGCTCTGCTAGAATCGATTCGCGCAATGCCCATCATGAATGACGCTCATCATGAATGACGGTAGTCACACGCAAGTAAACCGCACCTCGAACGCCATCCTGTGCGTCAACAGCGGCTCCTCCTCGTGCAAGTTCGCGCTCTATTCGATCGGCGCCGGGAAGGAAACACTTATTGCGGCGGGCACCGCCGATCGCATCGGCATGGATGGCGGCGGCCTCGTAATCCGCGATGGGCACGGGCGCGTCCTCTGCGAGGAAAACCGCAACTTTTCTTCGGCGGACGGCGCGATCCATGTGATCCTCGATGCCACCGCGCGCCTGAACCTGCCGACGCCGCGAGCCGCCGGCCATCGGCTTGTCCACGGCGGACCCGATCACGCGGCGCCCGAGCGCGTCACGCCGCAACTGATGAGCGCGCTCCGCGGGTTGATTCCGTTTGCACCGCTGCATCTGCCCGGTGAACTCCAGGCCATCGACGACGTGTCCGATCACTTTCCCGGACTGCCGCAGGCCGTGTGCTTCGATACCGCATTCCATCGCAGGATGCCCGAGCTCGCACAGCGTTTTGCGCTGCCGCGCGCGCTTTGGGATGACGGCATTCGCCGCTACGGATTTCATGGAATCTCCTACGAATACATCATGCAGGCCCTGCGCGAGACCCCACCGCCGCGCGTCATCATCGCGCATCTCGGCAATGGCGCGAGCATGGCCGCGGTGCGTGACGGACGACCAGTCGACACCACGATGGGATTCACGCCGGCGGGCGGCTTCATGATGGGCACCCGGAGCGGCGACCTCGATCCCGGCGTGCCGGTGTACCTGATGAAAGAAAGAGGTTTCGACGCGGCGGGCCTCGATCGGCTCGTCAACCGCGAATCCGGCCTGCTCGGCGTTTCCGGCGTCACTTCCGACATGAAGAAACTGCTCGAACTACGCAACGCGAATCCCGACGCGCGCCAGGCGGTCGCGATGTTCTGTTATCAGCTCCGCAAAAGTATCGGCGCACTCGCCGCGGCACTCGGCGGTCTCGACCTGCTGGTCTTCACCGGTGGAATCGGCGAGCGCGCCGCGTCGGTCCGATGGACGGTCGCAGCCGGTCTCGATCATCTGGGGATACGCCTGGACCAGCGCCGCAACGACGCTCACGCCGACACGATAAGCTCGCAAGGCAGCCGATGCATCGTGCGCGTGATTCCCACCAACGAGGATCTCATGATCGCCCGCCACACCAGCCGTCTCCTTTTCAAATAGCGCACGAGTACGACTAGCTAGTATAGTGCATCGTCGGCTCGCGGAATCAGTCCGGCTGAAACGCGAAGCACACGACGGGAGGCATCATATGGACGCGTCAGAGAACCGCCACGCCACGACGGACCGCGGAATTTTTCTTTCGGTGATGGCGGTGCTGCTTGCCATCCTTGCGCTCTCGGACTTCACCAAATTTTTCCAGAACATGCATGACCCGACCAAGGGGTTGGTTATTTTCGGAGTCCAGACGCAAACCGTCGGAGCCAACGCCATTCTGGGCCCCTTGTTCGGACTGATACTCGCCACGTATGCGTACGGACTGTGGACGATGCGACGATGGGTGCTGCCGCTCGCGATGGTCTACGCGTTTTATGTCCCGGTGAACCTGGTGCTGTTCTGGTTCCTGCATGGCGGACCGCGGCCGCCGGTGAACTTCATCCTGATCTATCTCGCGATTTCTCTCACCGGATCGGTCGGCACTGCGCTGTATCTTGCCTATCATGACGAGCGCCTC
This sequence comes from Binataceae bacterium (SeqCode), assembly GCA_036521875.1. Taxonomy (GTDB): domain Bacteria; phylum Desulfobacterota; class Binatia; order Binatales; family Binataceae; genus DATDGX01. Next base: position 23,781 of record DATDGX010000147.1, on the reverse strand, counting down.
AGTTAGGTACTCTTTCGATACGCGCCGCACTTCAAATGAGGTACACTCGCGAGTAGCTATTCAGTAGGCTATACGACTGGATAGTCGCAAAGGCCGAAGGAGTCTTCACCATGGGGAACGCAGTCCTGCAGGCTGCCACGCTCGAGCGTCGGCCGCGCGTCGCCGGCCGCGCAATCGAGGCCACCCGCGCTGCCGCCATCCCATGGTACGTATGGTGCCTGGCCGCGGCGGTGACCTCTTCCGCCTTCGGCGGCTACTGGGATATCTCGTGGCACATCTCGATCGGCCGCGACTCGTTCTGGACTCCCGCGCACATGGCGATTTATCTGGGCGGCGTGCTCGCCGGAGTCGCGAGTGGATACATGATTTTGACAAGCACGTTTGGTTCCTCGGCTGAGTCCAGGGAAACTTCGGTTTCGATTTGGGGATTTCGCGGGCCGCTGGGATGCTTCCTCGCGGCGTGGGGCGGAATCGCGATGCTCACCTCCGCGCCCTTCGACAACTGGTGGCACAGCGCCTACGGACTCGATGTCAAGATCGTGAGCCTGCCGCATTCGATGCTATCGGCAGGGATCGGAATGATCAGTCTCGGCGCGCTGCTGCTGGTCTGCGCGCAGGTGAATCGCGCCACCGGAGCGCGCCGCGCGAAACTCGATCGGATGCTGCTCTACGTCGGCGCGATCGAGATCGTGCAGGCGGCGTTGTTCAACCTCGAATCGACGCCGATGGAATTCATGCACAACCCGATGTTCTACCGATCGGTCGCGGAGGGTTTTCCGCTCGTGCTGATCGCGGTCTCCTGCGTCTCCACCTCTCGATGGCCCGCGACCACGATGGCGGCAATTTACACTGCGGCGTTTTTGGCCGCGCTCTGGATCTTCCCGTTGTTCCCGGCGCAGCCGAAACTCGGGCCCGTCTACCAGCACATCACGCACATGGTTCCGCTGTGGTTTCCGGTGCTGATAATCGTGCCCGCGTTCGTGCTCGATCTGCTGAGGGTCAAGATGGGCGAGCGCTGGGGCGGCATTAAATCCGCGCTGCTCGCGGGATGCGTCTTCGTCGCCGCGCTGTTCGCGGTGCAATGGCCGTTCGCCGATTTTCTGATCTCGCCCGCATCACGCAACTGGGTTTTCGGAACGATGTACTTCTCGTACAACGACCCGGCGAACCTGCTCTACAATCCTTACCGGTTCGCCGACCCCGCCAAGACTCACGCCGCATTTGTCGAGGGGATGGCGCTGGCAGTGCTCGCGTCGATCATTTTCTGCACGATCGGAATGGGGCTGGGACACTGGATGCGTAAGGTTCAGCGCTAGACGAAAGCTTCGCGTGTCGTCTATTCCGTCGATTCCGAAAAACATTTCCGCGCGATCCGCCGTTGTGCTCACGCTGGCCGCGGTCGCGATGGTCAGGTTCTTTCTCGCGAGCCCCGCCTCTGCGCACGTCGGCAGTCCCGACGTTTTCTATGAAGGCGATGCGGGTCCGTACCACCTGTTCGTGACCGTGCGAGTGCCGCAGGTGATTCCGGGCGTTGCCGATATCGAGATTCGCGCCAGCTCCGACGACGCGCGCGAGATCAGCACCGCGGTCGCGCGGCTCACCGGTCCCGGATCGAAGTACGCTCCGGTTCCCGATCTCGCGACGCGCTCGAAGACCGACCCAAATTTCTTCACCGCGTCGCTGTGGCTGATGGAATATGGTTCGCTGCGGGTGCTGATCAAGGTGCGCGGAACGCGCGGCAGCGCCGATATGTCGGTGCCGGTGCCGAGCGTCGCGCGCCGGATGCTACCGATGCCGCGATGGCTCGGCGCCATCCTGCTGGTGCTCGCCATCGGCCTGGGACTCGGCGCGATCGCGATCGTGGGCGCGGCGGCGCGCGACGCGGGCCTGGCTCCTGGAGCGCTCGCGACGCCGCAATCGCGGCGGAGCGGCCGGCGGGCGATGGCGGTCATGACGGTGCTGGTCGCGGCGCTGTTCTACCTTGGCTTCGCGTGGTGGGACGCCGACGCGCGCGACTACCTCGCGACCACGATGCTCTTCAGACCGCCCCGGCTCTCCCTCTCACTTGAGGGCGCAAATCATCTCACGCTCCGCCCCTCCCCGTCGGACAAAGCGTGGCTCGAGTACAAGGTGATGGATCAACTGGTCCCCGATCACGGTCACCTGATGCATCTCTTCCTGGTGCGGACGCCCGCACTCGACCGCCTATTGCATCTGCATCCGGATGAGACCGGCAAGGGCGGCGCGTTCGCCACCAATCTGCCGTCGCTCGAACCCGGGCATTACGACGTCTTCGCTGATGTCGTCGACAAGTCGGGCTTTCCGTGGACGCTGGTCGGCAGCATCGACTTGCCGCAAATTTCCGGAGCGCCGCTCAGCGGAGACGACTCGGAAGGATCGGCAAAGCCGGTCGGCGAGGCAACCGGCGCCTCGCAGGTGCTGGCGGACGGGACTCGCGTGCGATGGGCTCGCGATGCGGCGCCGCTTCAAGCCAATACGCCGATGATTCTGCGCTTCATGGTCCAGGATCAGAACGGCAGACCGGCGACCGATCTCGAGCCGTACATGGGGATGGCGGCGCATGCGGAAATAATCCGCAGCGACCGCAGCGTGTTCGCGCATATCCATCCGTCGGGTTCGGTGCCGATGGCGGCGCTGATGATGGCGAGCGCCGATAACAGCGCATCAGCCGCGGCGCCGATGGCGGAAATGAATATGTCGTCGGAAACGAATCCGCCCGGCGCGCCGGCGAGCGTGTCGCCGGAGATCTCGATGCCCTATGGCTTTCCGCAGCCGGGACTCTACCGGATTTTCCTGCAGTTCAAGCGCGCCGGCAAAATCGACACCGCCGTGTTCGACGCCCAGGTCAAGTAGACCCTGGCCTGCCTCAATCCTGGCGCCTCGCGCGATAGCGCTATCAGCGCCGGCCTCGCTTCACGAGGTGTGCGCGATCACGAATTTTCCGATCTTGTCGATCGCCTGTTGTCCCTCGGGTAGCAGCTTCGCGAATACGTGCCACACGTGAACCATCTCGTCCCACACTTCCAGCTCGACCTCGACGCCGGCCGCCTTGGCGCGCTCCGCCACCCGCGTCGCGTCGTCGAGCAGAATCTCGGCCTCGCCAACCTGGATGAGCATCGGCGGGAGTCCGCGGAAATCGCCGTGCAGCGGCGACGCCAGCGGATTTTTCGCATCCTGCTCGCCAAGGTACGCTTTCGCCGACGAGTTCAGCGACTCCATCTGCACCATCGGATCGCGCGCGGCCTTCGTAGTCGCCGACGCTCCCGTGCCTTCCAGGTCAGTCCACGGTGAAATCGGAACCGCGGCAGCGGGGAGCCGCTCACCCATGTCGCGAAGCGCCAGCAGCGCTGCGAGCGTCAGTCCGCCGCCCGCGGAATCACCCGCGATAATGATCCTGCCGGGTAGGTAGGCGTGCGCGAGCAGCCAGCGATACGCAGTGACAACGTCTTCGACCGCGGCGGGGAACGGATGCTCGGGCCCCAGCCGATAGTCGAGCGCGAGTGCGCGCGCATTCGAGGCGCGCGCGATTCTCGCGATCATTGCGCGATGCGAATTGATCGAGCCCATCACGTAGCCGCCCCCGTGCAGATACAAAATGACGCGATCGCCGATCACCCCGGGCGGCACGATCCATTCGGCGCTGACTCCGCCCGCGTCGACCGGCGTACAGTCAACGTCTTTGGCGACACGCTCGCTGATACGCTCCATGCCGGCGCGCCGCTGCTCGACGGTGGCATCCGGTTTCGCCGGCTGCGACTTGATAATCTCGAGTACCTTCTTGAATTGCTCGCTGGCCATTCGCCTACTCCTTGGCGTGAACTTGAATCGGTGAGCGCGAAAGCTCAGGTCCCGCGCGGCGGCAGCCCGGCCGCGCGATAGACGTCGTCGATGATGCGCATGTTGACGATTGCCTCCACGCCGTCGGTGGGAAACTTGCCTTCGCCGCGGAGCGCCGCGACGAACGCACGCAACTGACAGGTGTAGCTCGCGTCGCCGGGAACCGTTTCCTGCTTCTCTCCGGCACTGGTCTTCACGGTGAGCTGATTGCCCATCTGCGGCGCGACCGGATTAATCACGTTGAGCTCGCCGCGATCGCCGCGCGCGGTGAAGGTGGCGTTGAGCCGCGCGTCCGCCGCCATCGAGCAGCTCATGCGCGCGTGGATGCCGCCCGGAAGCTCCAGCTCGACCTCCATCGTGACGTCGATGTTGGGCGGCCCCGTTTTCGCCGTGGCACCCACCACTCGCGGCGTCATCCCGGAGAAATCGTGCACCATATGAAGTGGATAGCATCCCAGGTCCATCGTGGCGCCGCCGGCAAGGCTCCAGTCGAAGCGGATATTGGTCGGCGGAATCGGAACCGCAAAATTTCCCTCGAGATGGGTAAGACGGCCGAGCGCCCCATCGCGGATAAGCGAGCGCACGCGTTCTGCCAGAGGATGATAACGGTAGTGGAATGCCTCGCCCAGGAACAAACCGGTTTCCTGCGCGGCATGAAACATGCGCTCCGCCTCAGCCGCGTTCGAGGCCATCGGTTTCTCGCAAAGCACATGCTTGCCCGCACGCAACGCGCGGATGGTCCATTCGCAATGGAGCGAGTTGGGGAGCGGATTGTAGATCACGTCAAGCTCGGGGTCGCTCAGCAGGTCGGCATAAGTCGCGTGCACGCGCGGGATGCCATTGGTCTTCGCGAATTCATCCGCGCGCGCCCGATCGCGCGCCGCGACCGCGACCACCTCGGCATCGGCCACCTCCTGCGCGGGCTTGATCAGAGCGTTGGGCGCGATAAGCGCCGCGCCCAAAATGCCGAATCGTATTGGACAGCCGGATCGCAACGGACGTATGTCTGCCATAATTTCTCCGCCTGATTTGATCGCGACGCGATCGGTGTAGCTCTCGGAACTAGTTAGCCGCACACGCCGGATTTAGCAAAGCATCGCAACGCGCTGAGCGCCAGCGAATTTCTGTTGGGTTCGATCAGGACAAGCGTAGTCGCCGGCGCCGCGACTCCCTGGAAACGATTCGTCAAAGTTCTCTATCTGAACAGACTGCTGCACTCAGCGGCGCGGCTGAGCGCGCTCTAACAGCCCGCCCCAAGAGTGCCCCTGTTGCGCGGCAAAAGACTTTACCGGCGAAGGCTACTCTGAACGGAGCCGTGAGCGTTACCGGAAGCGGGATGCCAGGTCCCATGAACCCGATGACTCATTCCAACGCTGGGCTCTTTCTTATGAACCACAGCTCTTACTGATACCTTCAGCTCCAGCAGCTTCTTGATAGCGTTCTTGCCGGTTGAGTCTGGCTACGTTCTCATCATCGGAAGCTCTCACGAAATCAAAGAGCCGCTACACTTCCTCACCGACCGGGAAGACGAATACGCACACTGCCTGCCAACCTTTGGCCCGCTTCGAGTACACGCGCACGTACCGCTGATCCACCACCCGGTCGGGATGCTCGATTCGAACCCGCCCTCGGGTCACCGCGGTAGGAGAGAAAATCTGGACGCCAGGTTCGCTGAAGCTCACCTTCGCTCCCTCTGGGGTAGGTTTCATCATATCGACCTTGCCTCCCGTTCGACCGTCGGCGAGAGTCACACAGAAGTCGTCGGCCAGAATTTCGGCAAACGCGGAGCGATCGTTACGTAGGTAGACCTGATTCCATGACTGATCGAGCTTCCTCACCGTTTGTTCATCGATCGACTGGTGGTCCTCGTCCATCTCGTCTCCTTGCACTCGCATACAGTGGGGCGAGTTCAGGCGCGCCCATCCGTGGTTCTGACTAGCATCGCGGAGCTTCCATCACGACCGCTCCACGCGGACAAGCGACGCGAGACTGCGCCCCCTTCCGCCGCCGGCACCCTTCGCCCCTTGAAGCCATCGTTCCTGCGCCCAGCCCTCAAAGTCAACTTCAGGTGCATGACGTCGTCCAGGCCGCCATGGGTAGGCACAATCAGCACCTGTGGGAGCTGCGACTGGGCAAGCAGCGCTACCGCCAGCCCACCCCCGGCGACGACTGGGGCGGCGGATCGCCCACCATCAAGGCCGACAATGTCCGCCTGCGCGAGATCTTCATTCAGCGCGCAACGCAATCAGTTACTGAAGTCCGCGATTGCCCGCGTCAACTCCGCGGGGTAATGGATGGCTGGTGCAGGGCAATTCGCGTGCTGCTCTTCGACCAGAAGCAGCGCGCGGCGGCGGTTCGCCTCGGACCGCGCGGTGCGCATTGGAGGACCAACCGTGGCTTTGAAAACCTCCCTCCGACGATGGACTTCACATGCGCACCGTTCCCCTGTTCCTGACCGACCGACAGGCGTTCATTCCAGGTGACGAGTTGAAGGCGGACCTCGCGAAGCTCAATGAGTATTACTCGGCCCTGCCGCCGGAGGTGCTCGACAGAGGCATCTATAGTTTCGCTCCGCACCCTCCGCTCGACGATGACTTTCTCACGTCGCGGCTATGAGACCGCTTTCTACCCGACTGGCGAAAGCGAATGACCCGCGAGCCGGACCCGTCTCCCCAGTCAAAAGCTGAACTGATGGATCGATTGCGACGCATGGACGAAGCGCAAGAAGACGAGTCGGGCGAACAATTCGACACTGACTCAGCTCAATTCCTATCGCTCAGTAGGCAGGTTCCGACTCGTAGGAGAAAGTGGAGACTGATTTCGCGCGAAGCCGAAGAGGAGCACAGAAAATCGTGAATCCAACCGCCCGCCCAATCTCAACCCAAGACAGCTGGTTGTTTAGTTCGACGACATTCTGATGAGCCGTTGTTGGTAGACTTGAGGAAAGGGCGTCCCGGTCGCTCGTCGAGCAGTTTCGAAAATCATCACTAAGAGCTGTCGTCTGGAAGTTTCAGAATCGGTACCGCGAGTTCGAATTCACCTCCCTCCGCCAGGAATTCAGCGTGCGAGCCGCTGAGCCCTCGAAAACAGGAACGGTACCTCTTCTAGCGAGTTGAGTGGCAACCGACCAACCTCTAAGCTCTGCGGTGATGGTTCTTCACCGGGTTACATTACTGCGCTCAATTGCAGCGCCATCGCCTCCAAGTGCGGTGCGGAGTCGAAGCGCATGGCGGCGACGAGCTGGTCGAGAAGCTGGCCAGCGATTCGGCGATCGGAGTCGCGCGATTTGCATGAACAACCGCTACGGCGCCGGCGCTAAAGATGGGGACGAATCGCGCGCACACCGTTTAATCAGATACAGTCATGTTCTTCGTCGAAGATGACGCCGCGCTTCCCACCTCGCTCACCGTGAGCGCCACCCGAAGTGGTCTTACGACCAAAGATGAATCGATTCAGGTTTCTTGACATGGGCGCCGATCGGCGCTAAAAACACAATGAATGGATTCATCTTTAGCTGAGCGGCCACCTGGATTCCGCGACCGCCAGAAGCAGGATCGCGAGTGCCGTATTGTCGCGGCAGCGCGGAAATTGTTCGCCAGAAAAAGCTACGCCGAGACCGCGATGGAAGACGTCGCCGAGCGCGCGGGCCTCGCGGTCGGCACCATCTACAACTACTTCCCCTCCAAGTCCGCGCTGCTGTTCGCGATCATCCGGGGTGAAACCGAATCGGTGCTTGCTCGCGGGCGGAAGATCCTCGACGACCCTACGCGCGACCCGGTCGCGGCGGTGTCCGCGTTGACCGGAATTTTTCTTGACGACTTCACGCGTGAGGATCGGCGGCTATGGCGCGAACTTTTCGGCGCCGCGATCGCGGAGCCATCCACGGTAGGGCAGCGCCTGTTCGAAGCTGACGCGCACCTGGTTTCTCAGCTCGAAACGCTGCTCGAGCGATACCGGAGCAACGGCGTTCTCGCATCTGACACAGAACCGATGCCCGTGGCGACGGTCCTCTACAGCGTCTGCTTCACCTGGTTGACCGCCTATCTGATGAACGACGCGATCAGCGCCGAGATGGTGCGCAACGAAATCTACCGCGGCACCACGATCGTCCTGCGTGGATTGTTTCCTCGCGCCAGCGCACTATCAAAGGAGGACCCATGACTCCCAACGATTTGACTCTTAATCAGTGGTATCCGATCTTCGACAGCACGAAATTGAAACGGCGCAAACCGGTCGGTATCACGCGCCTGAGCGAGCGACTGGTGTTGTGGCGCGACCGGAGCGGCGCCGCCGTGTGCATGACCGACCGCTGCCCGCATCGCGCGCCGCAACTAAGCCTGGGCTGGGTCCGCGACGACTGCCTAGGTATGTCCGTTTCATGGACTGCGCTTCGATTCCGCCGGCCGCTGCGTGCTGATTCCCGCCAACGCGATGGCCAGCCGGTGCCGGGCGGTTTCGATTTGCCGACGCGCCAGGTCCGCGAGGCGCACGGTCTCGTCTGTTATTGGTACGGTGATTCCGCCACGGAAATCCCGAGATTTCCCGAAGCGGCGGATCCAGGCCCGCGAACCAGCACCGTGCAGCGTGACTATCCCGTTTCATTCCTGCGGGATGGCTGGGCGGCGGAACCGTTGCGTGGCTGGCTGCGGAGTTCGACCTCGAGTTGGTGTTCACGCATCAGGACATGCGGATGCTCGCGAGCCAGCAGCGCAACCATCCTGACGTTATCTCGTCCTATCATCTGTTCAAGGCGGATCGCGCGATCGCTTTGTATTTCGGCCTCCGCCAACAAGCGATGGACGAAGCGCGCTCGGGGCTCGATTCGATCAAGCTCCGCGCTGCCGCCGAGTGACGCGGCTGGTTAGCCAGTGATGAAGTTTGCGATGCTGGTGTGGAGGAACCTGCGCCGCAGTCCGCGACGGACGGTTCTCACCACCTTGGCGATTGCCTTGGCGGCGTTCACTTACTCGTCGCTGTCAAGCCTGCCAAACGTCACCCGCCGAATGCTGAGCACGCCCGATTCCGCACGGCGAATCGCGGTGATGAGCGCCTCGGGATTTTTCAATCCTCTGCCCGATTCGTACAAGCGAAAAATTCTCGCGGCGCCGCACGTCGTTGCAGCTTCGGGACTAGTGTACTTCGGCGGAGTCTACCGTAGTCCCAGTGACCAACTCGGAATCGCGGTCGACGCGGACCAGGCGGAATTGATGTGGCCGGATTGGGGCGTCACTCCGAAGCGGGCGAGCGAGTTCCGCGCCAGCACGATGGCATGTCTCGTACCGGCGGCGATGCTGCGAAAGTACGGCTGGCACGTCGGCGAGCAGATCATCCTCAAGGGCACCATTGTGCCAGTGGATGTGACACTGCGAATCGCCGACACCTTGGGTGCCAGCGCGCCGCCTGACGCTTTGCTCTTTCGCCGCGACTACCTGGAACGGTCGCTGGCTGGGCGCCCGTCCGTGAATGCATATCACGTGATGCTCGATCGCGCCGATTCGGTGCCCTCGGCGATCGCTGCGATCGATGAGATATTCTCAAACTCGGCGGCGGAGACTCATAGCCAATCCGAGGCCTCGTGGTTTGCCAACTTCGTCAACTTCGACACGCTTTTCGCGATGCTCCGAGCGATGGCTATCCTCGTCGTGGCCGCGGTCGCATTGGTCGCGCTCAACACCGTGGTGATAGCCGTGCGCGAGAGGCATACTGAAATCGCCGTCATGCGTGCGATCGGTTTCAGTCCCGCGCTGGTCCTGTGCCTGACGGTCGCCGAATCAGCGTTCTTGGGCGTCGTGGGAGGCGCGCTTGGGTGCGCGGCAACTTTTCTTGTCGCGAAGGTTCTGCCGTTCGCATTTCTGCCGCTGGGACCGGTAGATCTGCTCGCGATTGTTTCGCCATTGGTGGTTGCGCAGGCCTTTGTTATGTCGATTGCCATCGGGGCAGTGGCTGGATTGGTCCCCGCGATTGGTTCCGTACGCCGATCGGTGGTCGAATCGATCCGCGCAATAGCCTAGTCCGCGAGAGTTGAAGCGTCAGGTCCGCCGCGCGCCGCGACACCGCAGCGCTATTATCCCGTTTCGTCATCCGCATATCCTGGTGCGTGAACACCAACTCGAGGTCGAACTTCGCCGCCGCCGAGTGACGTTCAACTTGATTGCGCGCTCTTCCGCCATCGATTGGGTAATGCTCCGATTCACTGTTGGTCATTCGGTACGTCGCGCTCATGTGTCGCATGTAACCAAAAGAGCCCTCTAAGGACTCTCTGACCGCGCCGATGCAAAAGCGCGACGGAAAAAGCCGGACGCCGGAGTAGAGCGATGAGACTCCGCGCGCTGCGCATGCTGTTTACCGATCCAAGCAATTAGGTGCTGGCGTTGGGCTCCCTTTGCACGCTCCGCCAGTAGCGGCCCCAAATCAGTTCCGAACCGAAGCAGAGAACAATACCGCCAATCAGAATCGTATCGCCCAGCAGTTTCCACGCACTGTCTCCCAGCGAGAAAACCCTGAAGCCCACGAGCAGAGTGACAACCGCCATGGCGAGGAAAAACGGGCCGGTGAAGATGCAGTGAACTCTTCGGCAGCGAGCGCTGTTCCACAGGCAGATAGCCGCAAGCCAGAGCAGTCCCGCCGTCCAGCCGATCGTGTGTCCCCACCAGCCGAGCTGCGCGGCGAAGACCAGCGCGAGCACGCCTGGTCCCCAAAAAATAACCATCCGTGTGCTGCTGGAAGCCAAATCGTTTTCGACGATCATGAGCCTCTATCTCAACCCCAGATCGACAACGGGTAATGCCTCTGATTCCGTGTTGCTGAAGAGAAAAGTGGCTCATTTTCGCGGAGAGCGCAAACATCTTACTCTCTGCGAGTGCCACGCCAACCGTGAATTCACACGCAAGCCCGAAAAAGGGCGCTCTCTGGAGGGTCGGTCGAAGAGAAGCCAGAACGCTGCGACTCGGTGGCGGAGCAAGGGGGATTAGAAACATCGGTGTCACGGGAAATTACCTTGGCGAGAAGATGCCCGTTACTGGCGCAACATTCGAGAGATCGTCGGATCCGTAGAGAAAAGAATCGCCGTTGGTTCGCGGTGATTTCCGTTGTTGGCTCCCAAGCTGATCCAGCAAGACCGTTGTCGATGGCTGGATCGAATCTAATCTACACACAGCTCCTACAAGGAAGTCGCGGGAATCTTCATTCGAGATTGCCCGCGTCGGCTCCGCGGGGTAATGGATGGCTGGTGCAGGGCAATTCGCGTGCTGCTCTTCGACCAGAAGCGGCGCGCCGCGCTGGCTCACCTCGGACCGCGCGGTGCGCATGGGAGGACCAACCGTGGCTTTGAAAACCTACTCGGGAAGCTGTCATTGCGGCGCCGTACGCTTCCAGGCCGACATCGATCTCAGCGCGGGCACCAATAAGTGCAACTGCTCGATGTGCACCAAGTCGCGCGCGTGGTTTGTGTTCGTGAAGCCTGCGGATCGCTTTCGCCTGCTCGCGGGAGCTGACGCGCAGGCGGAATATCAGTGGGTGCCTCCGGGCCGGCCCGGCGCGTTCCTGCACTACCACTTCTGCAGAACGTGCGGCGTCCGCGCCTTCGGGTGGGGGGAGCACGAATCGATGGGGGGCAGGTTTTACTTCGTCTCGGTTGCGTCGCTCGATGACGCCGATCCCAACGAGCTCGCGGCGGGACCGATCAGATATGCCGATGGCCGCCATGATCGGTTCGATCAACCGGCGGAGGATACTCGCCTGCTGTAAGTCTTCGCACGCGATCGGTGTCGCGATCGCCGTCCGGACTGCGAGAGGAATTTCCGCGGCCGCACAAGGCGCGCATCCACGAGGTCGCCGGCTATTTCGGCGCGATCGGCGCGGGCTCGGCGCGCGGCTTCAGATCGAAAGCCTCCGCGAGTAGCTGGTAGGAGCGGATGCGCGCCTGGTGGTCGTGCACCACCGTCACCACCATCACCTCTTCGACGTGAAGCACGCTGGCCATGTCGATGAGCTGATCGCGAATCTGCTCGCAAGTGCCGACGAAGATGCGCGGCCATTCGCCGGTTTCGGGCCGCGTCGGTCCGGTCTCCGAGCCCAGTTCCTCGAGCGCTTCTTCCGGCGTCGGGATCGGGCCGCGCGCCCTGCCCGTCCGGATGCGGCGGCCGAACAGCCGCACGCTCGCGAACAGGCGCTGCGCCTCGGCCTCGGTATCGGCGCAGATTGCGCCGACCGACACGATCGCGTTGGGCTCGGCGAGCTCGTCCGAGCGGAGGAAGTGCGAGCGATAATACTCGATCGCGTTGCGGGTTGGCTGCGGATCGATGAAGTGCGCGAACGCATACGGCAGGCCCACTTGCGCCGCGGCTGCCGCGCTCCACATGCTCGAGCCGAGCATCCACACTACCGGTGCTCCGGGCATCGCGGGCGAGAGCTCGATCCGGCTGAACGGGTGATCGGACCGGAAGCCGCCATGCAGAAATGCGAGCAGCTCCATCAACTGTTTCGGGAAGTCGTCGGCGGGCGATTCCTCGCCGCGGTCGCGCCGCAAGGCATAGGTGTCGAGCGGAGTGCCGCCGGGCGCGCGCCCGATGCCGAGGTCGATGCGGCCCGGGTACAGCGCGTGAAGCATCCGGAATGTCTCCGCCACCTTCATCGGACTGTAGTGCGGCAACAGCACGCCGCCCGAGCCGATGCGAATAGTCGAAGTCTCGGCACCCACTCTGGCGAGAAGAATCTCGGGCGCCGGGCTCGCGAAAGCGGCGGTCGAGTGATGCTCGGCGATCCAGTAGCGCTCGTAGCCGAGCCGCTCGGCCACGCGCGCGAGATCGATCGTGTTGTGCAGCGCATCCGCCGGCGTGGACCCGGCCGGTACCGGCGATTGATCGACTATCGAGAGTTTCAAAGTTGCCTTCGCCTTCCTGCAAACTGTCGCGACTCCTAACTTGCGCGACTCCGACGTTGAGTCTGCGGCAAGACGACGCGTCAGGGAAGCGGCTCCGGCACCAATAGCAATATCCAAATGCACCGGGAGCCGGCGGCGTGCCGGCTCCCGGTGTTCAGTACTGAGTATTTGAATCGGTTACTATAAACCGATGCGACGTGCCTTACGAACCCTGAGACGAACTGCCGAACAGGCGTGAGTACAATCGATGCGACAGCGAATCGTTCGGACTCGATGCACTCGCCTGTTGGCTGATCGGCACCAGCTTCAGCTCGACGCGGCGATTCTGCTCACGCCCGTCGGCGGTGGCATTGCTCGCGACAAAATCCGTGGCGCCGAATCCGCGCGGAACCAGGCGGTCGGAAGCGATTCCTTTATGTTGGAGATAAGTCGCGACGGCGATGGCGCGATCTCCCGATAGTCGAGAGTTCACCTTCTTGCCGCCAGTCGGATCGCAGTACGAATCGACATAGACCTTGGTATCAGGCCGCCTCTTCAAGGTGTCAGCCGCCGAATCAAGAATCGGATCGGAAGAGCGTCGGATTACCGAACCATCCGGATTGAACTGCAATCCGTGTAACAGGATTTTTTCGCCGGTCGCGTTCTGGGGTACTACAGTCGCGCTCGCGACCTGACCCGGGCTCGCGGGCTGCGCCGACGAAAGCGGGTTCATGATCGTCCCCCCACTGCACGCGACGAGCGAGAGAGGCAAGAGAAGAATTGCCGCGCCGCCCAGTATCAGAGCTTTCGGAGAAGGGAAACGACCCCTGAAATTCCGGTGTTCGTTCTGCATAATAAGGCCCTCAATGGGAAGGGGAGCAATGGACATGCCGGAAATTAACCAACAAACATGGGCCGTCGGCAAAGGATTCGGAAGGTAAATTTAACGAAGCAGTGGTTTTTCGGGAGGAATATTTTACCTGGTTTCGTCGAGGTCTACTGAGTAGTCGCGTCGAGGCCCGGTCAGCAGTCGCGTCGAGGCGTTCGCGCGAATAAAAGCGCGCGAAGTTGCTATTCGCATATTCTTCGCCTCTCGACGATGTGCGCTGACCGGATAGTCAGTGGGCTCATATGATCGCGTTGTCAACCTGGTCGCTCTTCGGTAGCAGCAGGATTTTCCCGTCCGCAGCCGCGCCTCGATCGCGCCCGCGGCTTCCATCCCGCGAATGTCCGGGAACATGGGCTTCACCAGCTAGCGGCCGCGAATGAAAAACGTGTCGCCGAAGTTAAGCGCGATCACGTGATTGCGCACGAGGACGGTTCCCGGAATGAGTTCCGGCGCGGGGACCTCGCGCAACTGCATCACCTCGGGCCCGCCGAGCCGATCGAACTGGATCGCCTTCATCTTGCTCGCCTCTTTTTGCTTCCGTTCGTATTCGCACTCTGGTACGCCTCGCAGATAAGGACCGCCAGAGGAGAACCGCCGTGGACTTCAACATTCCGGCCGACATCAAGGCCTATCTCGCCGAGTTGGATGCCTTCATCGAAAAAGAAATCAAACCGCTGGAGCGCGAGAACGACAACATCCGCTTCTTCGATCATCGACGTGAATGGGCGCGCACCGATTACGAGAACGGCGGTCTGCCGCGCCATGAGTGGGAGGAACTGTTGCGAGAAATGCGCCGCCGCGCCGACAAGGCCGGACACTACCGCTACGCGCTGCCCAAGGAGTACGGCGGCAAGGACGGCACCAACCTCGCGATGGCGATCATCCGCGAGTACCTGGCGGCGAAGGGCCTCGGGCTGCATAACGATCTGCAGAACGAAAGCTCGATCGTGGGCAACCTTCCGACCGTCCTGATGTTCCGCGATTTCGGCACGCCGCAACAGAAGAAAGAACTCATTCCGAAACTTCTCGACGGCTCGATGCGCATCGCGTTCGGCTTGACAGAGCCCAACCACGGCTCCGACGCGACCTGGATGGAGACGCGCGCGGTGCGCGAGGGCGACGGATGGCGCATCAACGGCGCGAAGATGTGGAACACCGGCGTCAACGTCGCTACCCACGACTTCATCTTCGCGCGCTCAAGTGGCAGGGACGGCGGCGCCACCGGCATCAGCTGTTTCATCGTCCCGACCGACAGCGCCGGCTTCAAGATCGAGGAGTACCTGTGGACCTTCAACATGCCGACCGACCATCCGCGCATCTCTCTGACGGAGGTGTTCGTGCCTGCCGACGCGATCCTCGGCGATCCTGAGAATGGGCTCGCGGTGGCGCAGCATTTCGTGCATGAGAATCGCATCCGCCAGGCCGCGTCGTCGCTCGGTGCGGCGCAGTACTGCATCGACGAGAGCGTGAAGTACGCCAAGCAGCGCAAGCCATTCGGCAAACCACTTTCCGCCAACCAGGCGATTCAATGGCCGCTGGTCGAGCTGCACACCGAAGCCGCGATGCTGCGGACGCTGATCCACAAGACCGCGTGGGAGATGGATCAGATGTCCAAGCCCGACGTCGCGCTGAAACTCTCGGACAAGGTTGCGATGTGCAATTATCGCGCGAATCGGCTGGTCTGCGACGCGGCCGATCGCGCCATCCAGGTGCACGGCGCGATTGGCTATTCACGCCACAAGCCGTTCGAGCACATCTATCGGCATCATCGCCGCTACCGCATCACCGAGGGCTCGGAAGAAATCCAGATGCGCAGAGTTGCGCAATACCTATTCGGGTTTTTCCGCGACCGCAAACAGGCTGCCGAGTGATGCGCGTCCGAGCGCCGAACTGGGTAATGGCCAACGACGACATCGCCGCGCAATTGCAGACTGCGGTCGCGCGGCACATCGGGGCGCCGGGCACCGTGCACGATCTGCAGCGGCTGACCGGCGGCGCCAACCGCACCACCTGGTCGTTCGACGCCGACGTCGGGGGCGCGCGCCAGCAATTCATTCTGCAGATCTCCAGCGCCGCCGCCGACGATGCGCCGAATCCGCTCGCCGACATCTTCATCCGCGTGACGGCGGCGGAAGACGCGCGCCTGATGATCGCCGCGGTGAAACATGGCGTGCCGGCGCCGCGAATCCGCGCCGTCCTCGAGCCTGCCGACGGCCTCGGCTCCGGCTACGTGACCGAGCGCGTGGCGGGCGAGACGGTGGCGCCGCGCATTCTGCGCGAGGAGCGTTTCGCCCACGCCCGCGCCGTAATGGCGCGTCAGTGCGGCACCATCCTGGCCGCAATCCATAGTATCGATCTCGCCGAGGCGCCGTTCCTCAAGCGGATGGATGCGGCCGCGCTGGTCGCAGCGCAACAGAGAATTGTCGATTACTACCGCTTCCGATCTCCGGCGGTCGAACTGGGCTTGCGCTGGGCCGCGGAGCAGGCGCCGGCTAACCCGCGCCATACCGTACTTCATGGTGATTTTCGTCTCGGCAATCTGATCGTCGGCGAGGAGGGTGTGCGCCTGGTGCTAGATTGGGAGATTGCGCTGAGCGGCGATCCGATGCAGGACCTTGGCTGGCTGTGCGTGAAGACCTGGCGCTTCGGCGGGCCGCGTCCGGTTGGCGGTTTCGGTACGCGTGAAGATCTGTTCGCGGCATACGAAAAGGCCAGCGGTCATCGCGTTGATCCCGCGCACGTGCGATTTTGGGAGGCATTCGGCAGCGTGAAGTGGGCAATCGGATGCCTGCAACTGGGTACTCGCGGAATCGAAGAAGTCGGAATCGAACGATCCGCTATCGGCCGGCGAATCGAGGAGCCTCTTTGGGACTTCCTGAACCTAATCGAAGGGCGGGACTGACTATTTAACTGACTAGATCGGAAATATGGACTGACTATGCCACGAAGCATGCCCGATGCCGCCCTTCTTCTGAAGGCCGCGGTCAAGTATCTGGAAGGCGAATTGATGCCGACGCTAGAGAGCTATCATCGCTTCCAGACTCGGGTCACGGTCAACGTTCTCAACACGGTCCGCCGTGAGCTGGAGCTTCGCGACGCGCAGGCGGCCGCGGAACGCGCGCGGCTCGCCGCCATGCTTGGCCACGACGCCGACGTCGAGAAGCTGAGCATGGAGCTCGCGGAGCGTATCCGCGGCGGCGCTATCGCGCTCGACGATCCTGCTTTGCGCGCGCACATCCGCCAGTCGCTGGCCGACGCGCTTGCAATCAACAATCCCAAATGGCTGGATCGCTGATTTAATCAAGGAGGCATGCGATGGCAATCGACGAAGGAAAGCTTCAGCAACTTCTCGGCAAGATGCTCGGCGAGGTGGGTGCCGCGTTGGGCATCGGGCTGGTCCTCCTGGGCGACAAGTTAGGATTGTACAAGGCGCTGGCAGCCGCGGGACCATTGACCTCCGCAGAACTCGCATCGCGCACCGGCACTGCGGTGCGCTACGTGCGCGAGTGGGCGGCCGCGCAGGCGGCGGGCGGCTATATCAATTTCGACCCTGCGACGGAGCGATTTTCGATTTCACCCGAGCAGGCGCTGATCCTCGCCGACGAAAACGGACCCGCATTTTTCCCCGCGATGTTCGAAATCGCCGCCGCTGCCGCGCGCGATCTTCCCAAGGTCGAGGCGGCGTTCCGCACCGGCGGAGGGGTCGGGTGGCATGAGCACGATCCCTGCCTGTTCAGCGGCACGGAGAGATTTTTCCGCCCGAGCTACGCGATGCATCTGGTGTCGGAATGGATTCCGGCGTTGGAGGGCGTCAAGGAAAAGCTCGAACGCGGCGCGCAGGTCGCGGATGTCGGCTGCGGCCATGGCGCATCGACCATTTTGCTGGCCAAGGCATTTGCAAAATCGCAATTCGCGGGCTTCGACTATCACGAACCATCGCTGCTGCGCGCGCGCGAGGTGGCGCGTGAGAGCGGCGTCACTGACCGGGTCACCTTCCAGCGCGCGTCGGCGAAGGAATTTACCGGCACCTACGATTTAGTTGCATTCTTTGACTGCCTGCATGACATGGGCGACCCGGTCGGCGTGGCTGCGCACGTCAAGTCGACCTTGAAGCCCGGCGGCACATGGATGATTGTCGAGCCCTTCTCCAGCGATCAAATGGCGGACAATCTCAATCCGATCGGCCGCATATTCTATTCGGCATCGACGCAGATTTGCGTGCCCGCATCATTGTCGCAGGAAGTGGGTCTCGCGCTCGGCACTCAGGCCGGTGAAACCAAACTACGAGAAGTGATATTGAGCGGAGGATTCTCGCGCGTGCGCCGCGCGACCGCTACCCCGTTCAACCTGGTGCTGGAAGCGCGGCCCTGAGAACTAGCTGTCAGCGATGAGGTGAAAATCCTTTAATGCTGACGAAAGTCGATCAATTGCTTGCGCGATGCCAGGTGGCGGGCGGCCCGAGCCTGCCCGCCATGGTGACCTGATTCGGGTTAGTGAAAGTGTAGGAACCGCCGTCGGATCCCGTCGCGGTCGTGTACACCCAGACTCCGTTGCTCGCGGAAAATGAACCGGTAATCGGAGACGTTGGCGATCCGGGAAATGTCGTTGAGAAAGTGCCGTTCGCGTTGATCTGAGAACGCATGTCAAACTCGCCCTGTGGCGAAGGTATCGCGACTTCCCACACTCCGATCAGTTGCTGATCGACCGCTTGCGCACTCGTCGACTGCCCCAGGGTCTGTGCGGACGCGGATGAGTTTCCCGTCGCGAGCGGTCCATCGTCCGAACACGGATCGGCGGTCACGACGCATTTAGTTCCGCCGTTGGCGACGCAATTGGCGAAAGCCACGTGGTCCGCGCCTATGTAGGTGTCGGCCTGGCCAACCGCCCAGGCCCAGTTCGTGCTGACCGCGAGCGCGATGCAGAGGTTGGGGCGAGATATCGCAATGCTGCAATCGTGGTGTTTCCGGTTGCACCTGTCGAGGGCGACACTTTCCGCGGTGGACTCTGAGGACGCCTGCCACGACGTGGCGTTTCCCAGCGTCGACTTGGAAATCGCTATAGCGGTCCATATTTGTGGAACGGAAGGGGCCTGGGCGGCTTGCGGGGGCACCGGCTGCTCGCAGGACCACGCGGCGCCGCACCACATATCCGCATCGTCGCAACGAGCCGGCGTGGCCATGAACGATACCAGGTAGACGAAGACGAGGCCCGCCGCGCATAAGGCCGATACCGCACTCGGAACGCTGGCGCGCCCCAGAACGCGCGACGCATGACGGAATAGTGAGATGTTCATCTCCATTCGCTTAAAGCATCGCTCCCAGTGGTTCCGCAAGCTCGCGCCCTGAGCAGCAGCGGAAAATCGGCTTAACAGATCGCTGATCTAAAACTAATCGACGCGTGGATGCTTGCTGCGCCACGGACGCGCGGTTTCGAATTGCGCGGCCAGGGCGATTATCCCCGCCTCATCATACGGCCGGCCGACAATTTGCACGCTCAAAGGCAGTCCTGAGCTGGCGAATCCATTGGGCAGTGCTACCGCGGGCTGGCCGGTGACGTTGAACGGGAATGCGAAACAGTTCCATCCATAGATGTCGGCGCTTGCGCTCTCACGCGACGACGGCAACGTGCCGAGCCGCACCGCGGGGCGAGTGAGCGTCGGCGTCAGCAGTGCATCGTAGGGCGCCAGCTCGCGCACGATCTCGCGCGAGGCGTTGTGCATCTGGGTTACCGTGCGGATGTACTCGGCCGCGCTGATCCGGCGGCCATACTCGTACGTTCCGCGCGCGACCTCGTCCATGAGAGCGGGATTCTCGATCTGCAGGGCGCTTACGCCGGCGCATACGATCGTCCGCGCGAATTCCATCAGCCGCGCGCCGGGATCGAGCTTGAGCGGCTCGATCGTATGCCCCATCGCGCGCATCATCTCGCACGCCGACTCGAATGCGGCCAGCGTCTCGGCGTCGCACCTGCCAAGCGACGACTCTGAAATCGCGCCTAGCCGCAAGTTCTTTGGCCGCGCGCGGAGCGCTTTCACGAACGGCTTGGCGGGCGGCGACGCCGTGTACGGATCGCCGATCACAGAGCCCGCCATCGTATCGAGCATCAGCGCGGCGTCGCGCACCGTGCGCGCGAGTGGTCCGATGGTCGAGAAGCCGCCCCACGACTCCGCCTGCTGCGGCGCATACGTGATGCGGCCGCGCGACGGTTTGATCCCGACCAACCCGCAGCACGCGGCGGGAATCCGGACCGAGCCGCCGCCGTCGCTGCCCTGCGCGATCGGATGCATCCCGGATGCGACCGCGGCTGCGGCTCCGCCGCTCGAGCCGCCCGCGGTGTGTTCGACATTCCACGGATTGATGGCAGGCGGGCATAGTCCGCCCTCGACCGTGGGGCGGCATCCGAATTCCGAAGTCGTGGTTTTGCCGAGCAGGATCCCGCCAGCGTTGCGAAGCCGCACCGCGATCTCGGCATCGGCGGGTGCGAACCAGTTCTCGTAGTTCTTCGATCCGAAGGTGGTGCGAATGTCTTTGGTCCAGGTGAGATCCTTGAGCGAGTACGCGACCCCGAACAGCGGCATTGCGGCGGCTTCCTCCGCGGTCATCAGCTCGAGGCGCTCCGCGTCTTCGTTCGCGCGCTCGGGGGTGACGGTCATGAATGCGCCGAGCTTTGCGTTGAGCTTCTCGATTCGGGCGAGAAAAAACTCGGCGACTTCGCGCGGACGGATCTCCTTGCGAATCACCAGGTCGCGCAGGTTCCACGCTTCAATGTAGGGACTCAACATCGTCGTTGCGTTTTCCCCGCTCAGAACAGCGTGTAGATGAACGGCGCGATAGCCGAACTCTGCGCGAAAATCACCAGCAGGCCGAACACCAGAAGCAGCGCGATGATTGGGGTCAGCCACCACACCTTGTTGTTCGCGAAGAACTGCAGCAACTCCGAAATTATCGAGAACCGCGATTTGATTCCGGTCCAGAACTTCATAGTCAGTCTCTATATTCAGCTAACTTTTAGACTTCTCGATTAATACGTTCTCGATTACCAGCGCGTCCATTCCGCTGTTCATGAATGTGCTATACGCCTCGGTGGGCGAATTGACTATCGGCTCGCCGCGCAGGTTGAAAGAAGTATTCAACAGAACCGGCACTCCGGTCGCGGCTCCGAACTGTTCAATCAGGCGATAGTAGCGCGGATTCGAGTCGCGCCATACGGTCTGCAGCCGCGCGGTGCCATCGACATGCGTGATCGCGGGAAGCTGATGGCGATGCTGGTCGCGGACGGGGGTGACATAGAGCATGAAGCGTGCGGGAAATTGCCGCATCGGATTGGGCAAGTCGAAATATTCCTCCGCGCGTTCCGCGATCACCGAGGGTGCGAACGGGCGAAACGGCTCGCGGAATTTTATTTTCAGGTTCACGATGTCCTTCATGTCGGCGCGGCGCGGATCGGCCAGGATGCTGCGATTTCCGAGCGCCCGCGGGCCCCATTCGAAGCGCCCCTGCGACCAGCCGGTGACCTTGCCGTCCGCAAGCATCGCCACCACGCGGTCCATCAGCGCGTCTTCGCTGCCGAAGCACTGGTGCGCGATGCGGTTGTCATCCACGAATGACTTGACCTCCGCCATTTCGTGTTGTTCGCCCCAGTAGGCGTGGTCCATCACGAAGCCGCGCGGCTTGCCGAGCACGACGTGCCATCCGTAAAGCGCCGCGCCCAAGGCGCCACCGCCGTCGCCGGCCGCGGGCTGCACGTACAGCTCCTTGAAGGGCGTCTCTTTCAGGATCCTGGTGTTGGCGACGCTGTTCAGAGCGACCCCGCCGGCCATGCACAAGCGCGTCAGGCCGGTCTCGCGATGAGCCTCGCGCGCCATCCCGAGGACCGCTTCTTCCACCACTACCTGGATGCTCGCGGCGATATCGGCGTAATACTCATTCGCCCGGCACAACTCTGAGTAGTTACCGGGCTTTGCTCCATAGTAAGACGGATAGTCAGTCTTGGATGTGAAGAAATACTCGTCGGAGCGCCGCGGATCGCCGAATAGTGTTTCGAACTTATGATTAAAGGTGCGGGTCGCCGAGTAATGAAAGCTGAAGTAGTCGAGATCCAGCTCGAAGCTGCCGTCGCCATTCAAATGAATCAGCTTGCGGACCTTGTCGACGTGGCGCGGTTCTCCGAACGGCGCCATTCCCATCACCTTGTACTCGCCCTCGTTGACCTCAAAGCCCAGGAACGCGGTGAAGGCGCTATAGAGCAGTCCAATCGAGTGCGGAAAGCGAATTTCCTTGAGCAGGCGGATCTGATTGCCTTTGCCGAGCCCGATGCTCGCGGTCGTCCATTCGCCGACGCCGTCGACCGTGAGCAGCGCCGCTTCTTCGAACGGCGAGCACAAAAAAGCGCTCGCCGCGTGCGACAGATGATGTTCGCTGAACAGGATCCGCTCGGGGCGTAAGCCGAGCTTCTTCTGGATCAGATGCCGTATCCAGAGTTTGTCGCCGAGCCAGGTGACCATCGCGTCCTGAAACACCCGCCACGATTTCGGGAAGGTTTGCAGGCTGGTCAGGAATAAGCGCTCGAACTTGAGAAAGGGTTTCTCGAAAAAGACCACGTAGTCGAGGTCTTCGGCGCGAATCTTAGCGGTGCGCAGGCAAAACTCGATCGCATGCTCGGGAAATTCATAGTCATGCTTCTTCCGCGTGAACCGTTCCTCTTCCGCGGCGGCAACCAACTGCCCGTCGCTCAAGAGCGCCGCGGCCGCGTCGTGGAAGTAGCAGGAGATGCCGAGTACGAACATTTAGAATTTCGAGAGATGGCGCGGCGCGGTCAGAATTGTTTGCTCGCCTCTTCCATCGGAGTTCCGGTGCGAGCCGATTTGAGAGTCCATCCGTGAGGCGCGGCTTGCCGGGCCGCCGCCGAATCGCTGCTCAGGCGGGAGACGAGGGCGAACGGCGCAAGCAACACGAAGTAAAACACGCTGAGAATCACTCGCGCCTGAAAGTCGCCGATCTTGCGCGCGACGCGTTTCCATCCGTTCCAGATTCGGCGCGGAAGTGAGGGTTGTTCCCCACTGCGCAAATTAACTGAGCTGTTGTCAGGCATCGTTTGTCAGGCTACCTGGGCCTGATTGTAGCGGCCCGCCTTATTGGGCCGACGGCAGGTGTATCAGCTTGCCAGAAACACTAGAAGCTGCACCAGACGCGCCGCGAATACTCGAGGACGTAACAATTTCGAAACGAAGTTAAATTCTTGTGACTCCGTTCCATATCAATCCTCTCGCGCGCTAAATCGTTGTCGCGGCACATCGCCGATCTTTCTGGGAGGAGAGATGAGAACCCGAGCTTCGTTTCTGACCGCGGTCGCGTCGAGTTTCGTCCTGCTATGCGCCGGTTGCGCCAACCTGCAGCAGCCGAGGAGATGGGACGGATGCGCCGCGGTGGGCGCCCTCTTGGGAACGGCAGCGGGCGCCGGCGCCGGCTACGCAATCGGGGACACCAGTGAGCACAACCCGCCGTCTTCGCGAAAAGTCACCGGCGCAGTGATCGGCGCCGGTGTCGGCGCGATAGTCGGTCTGCTGGTCGGACATTATGTTTGCGATCCGATAATTCAGCCGCCTCCTCCTCCCCCGCCGCCACCGCCGCCTCCTCCTCCGCCACCTCCGCCTCCGCCGCCTCTTGCCAAGGAGAAGCTGGTGCTACGCGGCGTACATTTCGATTTCAACAAGTACAACATCCGGCCGGGCGATGCTGCAGTGCTGGATGAAGCCGCCGCGACTCTGAAGGCGAATCCCGACGTGACGGTGCATGTGAACGGCTACTGCGATGCGATCGGGAGCGAGGCCTACAATCTCAGGCTTTCCGAGCGGCGCGCCGGCGCGGTCGCCAATTACCTGGGGATGCAAGGGATTCCGTCGAGCCGGTTGATAACCCAGGGCTTTGGCAAGACGAACTTCGTCGCGAGCAACGCGACTCCGGAAGGACGCGCGGAGAATCGCCGCGTCGAGCTGCTGCCGGAGGAGTAAACGCATACAAAGCGAGCGCCTGCGGAAGCTCGAGGCGTCCTGCCGGTATCCCCGCTGGCGTCCGCGCCGCGCGCCGCAGAGCGGCGCGGATGCCATCGCGGCGCGATGCGCGCTACTCTCATGCGCGTGACGGCGCGCACGGTGATTCTCTGGCTGCACGTGCTC
>DATDGX010000146.1:0-10712 GCA_036521875.1 Binataceae bacterium (SeqCode) | reverse complement strand
GAGCTTCCGCAGTTCCGGATCTTCCTCGTATGTGAACGCGAGCGGGTCGGCGGTCGACTGCGGCGCCATGATATGCGCGAGGCGGCGGAGGTCTTCCGCCGAGATGCGCATCCCAAGCGCGGGCGCGGCCTGGTCGAACGCGAGCAGCGCGTCGCCCGCCGACACAAACGACAGGAACTCGAGCGAGCGCGTGCCGAGCATCCCGCGTTTCGCCGCCGAGCGGACCGCGTCGTGCAGCTTCTGCCATTCGTCGAGGAACAGCGCGCGCACTGGATCGCTCTCGCCGCTAGTGGGGTGAATCGCGAGTGCGGCGACCAGCCGATAGCGGCTGTCGAGCAGGATGCTCATGAGCTGGTCGCGGAACTGAGTGTCGCCGACCGTCTCGCCGAGTTGTTTGATCGCGAAGACCAGGAACGCGTCCCAGTCCTCGAGCGTCTTTTGGAACGCGGCGAGCTCTGCCGCGGTCGGCTCCGCGGGCGGGCCGGCGGCCGCGGGCGCCGCGAACTCCGGAAGCGTGATCGCAATCGTCACGCGGACGCCGTCGTCGAGCGCTGTGACCTGCGGGTCGGCTCTGACGGTCGCGAGCGCCGCCTTGATTCGTGCCTCGGTATCCGGCGTCGACGCATTCTCGGCGAGCTGATCCAGTTGGCGCACGGCGGGATTCAAATCGTAAGTGAAAGTTTCCAGGCGCGGAATCAGGTACTGCTTCACCTGGTCGAACGCCTGGCCGACGATCATGGTTTTCTCGTGCGCCGGGTTGAGCAGGTTGAGATCGCGCACGTGAAAGCGCAGCTTCAGGCCCGGCGCGATGTACGGCTCGGTCTCGGCCTCGGCAATTCCGTTCCACGAGACCGGGCTGATGCAATTCCCGCCGTAGCCCATCCCGATACTGAGGGCCGCGGCGGTTTCCAGTTTTACCGCGCTGCCCGCGCGCGAAAATTCCGGATTCTCCGCGGATAGAAACTGGCACTCGTTCAGGCCGCGCCATAGGTCGGCGCGTCCGTCGGGCGCGGTGTAGAGCTGATGCTTGAGCGCCTCGCGCAGCATAACGTAATCGATGGTGAGCGGAATTTTGACTTCGGCGGCGGTGGCAGGCGCGCGCGCGGCGGCCACCATCGCGATCGCGATTGCCGCGAGCGTCGCGGCTTTCGCAGGCGCGCGTGCCGATTCGCTCAGGCGAGAGCGCATCGGCGACAAACAATCGAACGAATATGCGGGGAAAGTGGCTTGTGCATAACAGTGTGCGTCCTCGATGTGTCAAGGACTATGTTATCCGCATTCTCCTTGAAAGGTGGATAGACGCTCACGATAATCGAAGGGGCAATTGCGGGAACCAACGAACAGATGAGTACCGACCGGCAAACTGATTTTTACGAGGCGGAGGCGCCGCAGGCCTCGCGCGAGCTCGCCGAGCTCCGCACCGCGCGCGACTACGTGGCGCCGTTCGAGGTGGTGCGCCGCCGCGTAATCGACGACTTCCACCAGGGCAAGATGACCATCGACGCGACGGTGGTAATCCGGGTCGGCTCGGTCGAGGAGACCGAGGCCGCCAGCGGCGTCGGCGTCGTCCACGCGCTCGACGTCGCGCTCCGAAAAGCGCTGCTCAAATACTTCCCGTTCCTCGAAGCGGTCAAGGTCACGGAGACCTACACGCACGCCAGCGGCGATTCGACCGAGGCCGAAGTCGTGTCGGTCAAGAAATTCTCCGACGGCCAGTCTTCGTGGACCACGCTCGCCAAGAGTGCCAACACCGTCGAGGCGGGGTGGATGTCGCTCATCGACGGCTACGAGTGGCGCATCTATACCGAGGGCCTAAGGCTCAGGCGGATGTCGTCGAACCCGCGCATCTCGAAGCGCTGAGAGCCGAGGCAGACTCGAGATGGCTGACGCGGCGCCCGCGCAAATTTCCGCTAAGGCATCGCCCGGAAAGCTCGCGATCCTGTTCGACGGATCGTGCGAGATGTGCCGCGCGTCGATCGCGGGAATCCGCCAATTTGACAACTCGGGGCGCATCGAGCCGCTCGACCTCCAGGTTCCCGAGACGCGCGCGAGTTTTCCCGAGCTCAAGCTCGAAAATCTGCTCGAGGAGCTTCACGCGGTAGACGATAGCGGCCGGGTCTTCCGCGGCGCGCGCGCGATCAACGAGGTCCTGCGCCGCCAGAATGGTCCCAAGGGATGGCTCGCTTACCTGTGGTACCTGCCGGGCTACGCGTGGCTCGCAGACCGCCAGTACAAAAAAATCGCGGCCAGCCGCTATCAGCGCGACGCTAGCGGCCGGATCAAGACGCCTGCCGTTCCCGAGCACTAATCAGATGGTCAAGCTGGTGTTCATCATTCGCCGGCGCGAGGACCTCGGGACCGAGGAGTTCCACAAGTACTGGCTCGAAAAGCACGGGCCGCTGGTGCGATCATTTGCGGGCGCCATTCGGGCGCGCAAATACGTTCAGAGCCATACGGTGCGGCCGGATTTCAATGCGATGCTCGCGCAGGCGCGCGCGATGGGCGAGGCCTACGACGGAATCACGGAAGTGTGGTGGGAGAGTATCGAGGATATGATGGCGGGTCTCGACACTGTCGAGGGACGCAAGGCCAATCGCGCGCTCGCCGAGGACGAGGCGAAGTTCATCGACCACAAGCGCTCGTTCATCTTCATGACCGAAGAGCACACCATCTTCGATTTGTAGCCGTCGTTTCGAACCCTGACGCCAGCAGCGCGTCAATCGACATTCCCCCTCCCACTCTACCGTTGTTTCGGCGCGAAGCGTCGGGCTAAGCTGAATCCTTCGCCTGCCGTGAAGCCGTTCTACATATTTAACACGCTGAGCCGCAGCGTCGAGGAATTTCATCCCCTCAATCCGCCCGAGGTGCGCATGTACTCGTGCGGCCCGACGGTCTACCTGCCGCAGCATCTGGGCAACCTGCGCGCGTACCTGTGCTGGGACTTTCTCCGCCGCGCGCTCGAGTTCAACGGCTATAAGGTGCGCCACGTTATGAATGTCACCGACGTCGGCCACATGACCAACGACGACGAGGAAGCGGGCGAAGACAAGATCGAAAAGACGGCGCGCGAGCAGGGAAAGTCGCCGCTTGAGATCGCGAAATTCTATCTCGCGAAGTTTCAGCGCGATTGCGCCGCGTTGAATCTGCGACTGCCGACGCCGCCGCTGCTGTGCCGCGCGACCGATCATATCGCCGCGATGCACTCGCTCATCGCGCGCATCCTCGAAAAGGGCTACGCCTACGTCACGCCGAGCGGCGTGTACTTCGACGTCGAGAAGTACCGCGGTCCCGATGGCATCGGCAGGCTCTCGCGCCAGCGCCTCGAGGAGCAGGACCCCGGCCAGCGCCTCGAGCATTCCGCGGACAAGAAGAGCCCGCACGACTTCGTGTTGTGGGTGCTGGATCGCTCCGACCACCTGCTGCAATGGGACAGCCCGTGGGGCCGCGGATACCCGGGATGGCATATCGAATGCTCCGCGATGTCGATGGAGTACCTGGGCGAGACGATCGACATCCACACCGGCGGGATTGACAACATGCCGGTTCATCATGAGGACGAGATCGCGCAATCGGAGAGCGCGACGGGGAAGCCGTTCGTGCGTTACTTCGTGCACAATGCTTTTTTGGTCGGCAAGGAAGGGGCGAAGATTTCCAAGAGCGCTGGAAAATTTCCGCTCCTCGACGACCTGGTTGCGGCCGGGGTCAATCCGATGGCGTTTCGCTTGTTGTGCTTTGGCGCGAAATACCGATCTGAACTCGCATTTACTTTGGACGCCGCGCGCGCTGCAGAGAAACAGCTCTATTACTTGTGGGGCTTTGCCGCGACCGCAAATGCTGAGGATCGCGATAGCCCTTGGGCGCACGAATATCTCGAACGCTTTACAGAGGCTCTATCCGACGACCTGAATACTCCCGAGGCCTTAGCCGTGGTGTTGGAATTGGTGCGCACGGCTTATCGAAAAAGCGACCATAGGATTTGGAGTACGCTGAAGTTAGTGGACAGCGTGCTAGGCTTGCGGCTCGAAGAACAGTTCAGGTTCTTGCACGAGTCAGTTCCTCCAGCCGATATTCAAGCCCTCATCGACGCGCGTACTGAAGCCAGAAAAAAGAAAGATTTCGGGCAGTCAGACGCGCTACGTATGGAGCTCGTCGCCCGCGGGTGGAACGTGAAGGACAATCGCAATGGAACATCCATGTACGAGCCACGCTGGAACTGACCCCGCGCGCCTTGTGTGGTCAGCCCCTGCTCCTTAGAATCGCGCGTGACCCGGATTGTAAGAAAGGTAACAGATGCCGATTGAGCTAAAGACGTTCGACACACGGTTGTCCGCCGAGGGCCCCGAGGTTCGCCATCTCGACCCGGCCAACACTCCCTACTACCTGCCGATCAGCGACGAGGTCGAGATTTTCTCGGCCGCCTACAAGGCGCGGCTGCCGGTGCTGCTCAAGGGTCCGACCGGATGCGGCAAGACCCGGTTCGTCGAGCACATGGCGCATCAGCTCTCGACGCTCCCCAACGGCCCCAACGAGCTGATCACGGTCGCCTGTCACGAGGACCTGACCGGCAGCGACCTGGTCGGACGCTTTCTCATCCAGTCCGACGAGACGGTGTGGATCGACGGGCCGCTCACGCAGGCGGTGCGGCGCGGCGCCATCTGTTACCTCGACGAAGTGGTCGAGGCGCGCAAGGACACCACCGTGCTGATCCATCCGCTGAGCGACCATCGGCGTATCCTGCCGATCGAGAAGCGCGGCGAAACCATCGAGGCGCACGACGGCTTCCTGCTGGTGATTTCCTACAACCCCGGCTACCAGAGCATCCAGAAGAACTTGAAACATTCGACGCGCCAGCGCTTCGTGACGATCGAGTTCACCTACCCTCCGGCCGAGAAGGAAGTCGAGATCATCGCGCACGAGGCGGGTGTCGATCGCGACATGGCGCTGCAGCTCGCGCTGTTGGGCGAGAAGGTTCGCAACCTGAAGGCCTCGGGACTGGAGGAGGGCGTTTCGACCCGCTTGCTGATTTACGCGGGCGAGTTGATTCGCCAGGGAATCACGCCGCGGCGCGCTTCCACCGTCGCGGTCACCTGGTCACTCACCGACGAGAGCGACAGCAAGCGCGCTATTGACGAAATCGTCAAAGCGATTTTTCCGTAGCCTGCCGTGTGCGCGGGGAGTTGATACGGATTGGACTTGATGCGGATTTCCCAATCCGTCGAGCGGATGGCAAAGCGAGGGTGATTCCAAAGTGAGGTCTGAAATGACGACGATCGCATCCTGTCTCAAACCGCTCGGCGCCCTAGCCGCGATGATACTGGCGCTCGCGGTGGCAATTCCGGCGAGCGCACAGGACGAAGCCCCGACCACTCCCGTGCAGACCGGCCCGCGCCTCGACTTCCCCGCGGGACTCGCGACCGACGGCCGCGCGGTTTACGCGGCAAGCTCGCGCAACAACACTATCACCGCGATCGACGTCGCCAGCCGCTCCATCGCGCCAATCGCCGGCAAGACTTTCCAGGAAGGAAACAACGACGGCACCGGCGAGACCGCGCGCTTCAACAGTCCCGACGGAATGACGATCGTCGGCACTAATCTCTATCTGTGCGACACCAACAACTCCGACATCCGCCAGATCAATATCGGAAGCAGGGTGGTTACCACGGTGGCAGGCACCGCGAACATTTCCGGCTCCGAGGATGGCAAAGGCACCGCAGCGCACTTCAACCTGCCCACCCAGATCGCGACCGATGGCACCAACCTCTACCTCGCCGACAGCGGCAACGACAGCATCCGCCGCATCACGCTCGCCGACTGGTCGGTCAAGACCATCGCCGGCCAGGCGCAGACCGCCGGCAAGGTCGATGGTCCGGCGGCTAAATCGCAGTTCAATCAGCCGCGCGGTATCGCGACCGACGGCAAGAGCGTATTCGTGTCTGATACCGGCAACGACGTGATCCGCAAGATCGATCTCTCTTCGATGACCGCATCGACCATCGCGGGTACCGGCGAGACCGGCGATGCCGACGGCCCCGGCGACAAGGCGCAGTTCTCGAATCCGGGCGCGATCTGCACCGACGGCACCACGCTTTACGTGCTCGACGCCGACAACCACTCGATCCGCAAAATCAATATCTCGACCAACGAAGTTACGAAGCTGACGCTGGTTAATGGCCATCTCGGATCAGGATGCGCGATCACGAGCGACGGCAAGCAATTGTATTTCTCCGACACCACCGAGAACTCGGTGCAGGTAGTCGACACGACGAGCGGAAACTTTCAGCCGCTCTATCCGCCTCTCGGGCAGTGAGGCGCGGTCGCGAGCGGAGAGCGCGTCGTCCTAATGCGGCGCCGCAGGTCCAGTTTCGCCGATGTACCACCCGAGCTCAGTCGAGTTCAGGCAATTTCAGTAGAGACCAGCGCGGAGATGCTTGATTGATAGACCTGCGCAGCGACACCGTGACCCTGCCGACGCCGGAAATGCGCGAGGCGATCGCGCGCGCCGAGTTGGGTGACGATGTTTATGGCGAGGACCCGACCGTCAACCGGCTCGAGGGGATGGCCGCCGCGATGATGGGCAAGGAGGCCGCGGTCCTGGTCGCGAGCGGCACCATGGGCAACCTCATTGCGATGCTGACCCACTGCACGCGCGGCACCAAGGCGATAGTCGGAGCCGAGTCGCACACCAATCTGTACGAGGCCGGCGGCGCCTCCGCGCTCGGCGGAATCGTGCTGACGGCAGTGCGCAACAGCGAGGCCGGTGAGCTTGACGGTGAAGAGCTTCGCCGCGAGCTCGCGACGACGTCCGACGAGCATTTCGCGCAGCCCGCGCTGGTGGTGATCGAGAACACGCACAACCGATGCGGCGGCGCGCCGGTCAAACTCTCGCATATGGCGGAAGTCTCGGAGCTGGCTCATCGCCGCAAGCTCCCGCTCCATCTCGATGGCGCGCGAATCTTCAACGCCGCGATCGCACTGGAGACCGGCGCGGACAAAATTGCGGCTCACGCCGACTCGGTTTCGTTTTGCCTGTCGAAGGGTCTCGCCTGTCCGGTGGGCTCATTGCTGTGCGGAGACCGCGAGTTCATTACCCGCGCGCGGCGCACGCGCAAAGTGTTGGGCGGTGGAATGCGCCAGGCGGGAATTATCGCGGCGGCCGGAATCGTCGCGCTCAACACGATGGTCGAGCGGCTGGCCGAGGATCATCAGAATGCGCGCGCGCTTGCGCAGGGCCTGGCGCTGGTCGCGGGACTCAACGTGCGGCCGCTGGCGCAGCGCACCAACATGGTGGTGTTCGACGTGGACGGCGACGCGCCCGAGGCGCGCAAGCTCGCGGCGGCAATGAAGGAGCGCGGCGTGCTGATTTCGCCGCGCGAGGCGACCTCGTTTCGCGCCGTCACCCACTATGGAATCACGCGCGCGGAAATCGATCGCGTGGTCGCAGTCGCTGCGCAGGCCGCGGGCGAAGTCTTCGGAGACTAGATTGATGCGGACCCGCGTTTGGCCTCTCCGCGCGCGAAACCTATCTCACCGTCTCGAGGCAGCCCATGGATTCGCTTGAGGCGCTGTTCTCGATTCGCGGGCGTCGCGCGCTGGTGACCGGCGCGTCGTCCGGGCTCGGTGTCGAATGCGCCCGCGCGCTCGCAATCGCGGGCGCGGACGTTGCGATGGTCGCGCGACGCGGCGATCGGGTCGCAGCGCTGGCGGGCGAGCTCAGGCAAACCTATCGCATCAAGAGCATCGGAATTAGCGCCGACCTAACCGTCGAAGCGGACCTCGACCGCGCGCTCGCGGCGGCGACGGCGGCGCTCGGCACTATCAACATACTGGTGAACAACGCCGGCGTCTCGCCGACCGGACGCGCGGAGAATATGAAGCGCGAAGCATGGGACTCGGCGCTCGCCGTGAACCTCACCACGCCGATGATGTTGTCGCAGCGCGTCGCGCGCGCGCTCATCGAGAAAAAAATTCCGGGCCGGATCATCAACATGGTTTCGATATACGCGAGCGTCGCGAGTTCCGTGTACCGCCTTGCCGGCTACGTCGCGACCAAGGCGGCGCTGGCGAATCTCACTCGCCAGCTCGCGATCGAATGGGCGCCGCACGGAATTCTGGTCAACGCGATAGCGCCGGGATGGATTCCCACCGAGGCGACTGAGGGCGGAATCGCCAAGCCAGCCAACAAGCAGCGGATGGAGGCGGCGACGCCGCTTGCGCGCCTGGGCCGCCCCGAGGAAGTGCGCGGCGCGGTGATCTTCCTGGCGAGCCCGGCGGCAAGCTACGTTACCGGCTCGATCCTCGCAGTCGACGGCGGTTATACGGCGTGGTGATGAGGAGGCGGCGGTATCAATCGCCTGCGCGAGGCGCGCAATGAACGAACACCCACTGCGGGCGCAACTGCTCCGGCGCAAGCCGGCCTCGATGCTGATGGCGGAGGCCGACTCGCGCTCGGGCGGGCTCAAGCGCGCGCTAGGCGCGCTCGACCTTACCATGCTCGGGATCGGCGCGATTGTCGGCGCGGGAATCTTCGTGCTGACCGGCGTCGCGGCGGCGCGTTACGCGGGCCCCGCGATCGTGGTCTCGTTCATGGTGTCGGGGTTCGCGTGCGCGATGGCGGCGCTGTGCTACGCGGAGTTCGCCGCGATGATCCCGGTCGCAGGCAGCGCGTACTCGTACTCCTACGCCACCATGGGCGAGCTGGTCGGATGGATCATCGGATGGGACCTGGTGCTCGAGTACGTGGTCGGCGCGGCGGCGGTGGCGGTCGGATGGTCGGGCTACCTGCGCGTAATTCTCGAGGGCCTGGGAGTTCACCTGCCGAGCGCGCTCACCCACGCGCCCGGATCCGTCCCTGGCGCGATCATCGATCTCCCGGCGCTGATGATCGTGCTGCTGATAACCGCGGTTCTATACGTCGGAATTTCCGAGAGCGCGCGCTTCAACTCGATAATCGTCGCGATCAAGCTGCTGGTGATCGCGATGGTGATCGTGGTCGGCGCTTTTTTCGTGCGCCCGGCCAACTGGACACCATTCGCGCCGATGGGCTGGCAGGGCGTGATGAAGGGCGCGGCGGTTATCTTCTTCGCCTACATCGGGTTCGACGCGGTCTCGACCGCGGCCGAAGAGGTGATCGAGCCCAACCGCGACCTGCCGCGCGGAATCCTGGCCTCGCTGTTCGTATGCACGCTGCTCTACATCATGGTCGCGGCGGTGCTGACCGGAATGGTTCCCGCATCGACCATCGACGTCAACGCGCCGCTGGCGTCGGCGTTCGTGATTCGGGGCCTGCACGCGATATCGGGAATAATCTCGCTCGGCGCGGTGGCGGGACTCACGTCGGTGCTGCTGGTGCTGCTGCTAGGGCAATCGCGGATTTTTTTCGCGATCTCACGCGACGGACTTTTGCCTCCCGCCTTCAGCCGGGTGCATCCGCGGTTTCGCACCCCGTACATCCCGACCCTGCTGACCGGCTTGGCGGTCGGCATCACAGCGGCGCTGCTGCCGATCCAGGAAATAGCGGAACTGACGAATATCGGCACGCTGTTCGCGTTCGTACTGGTGTGCGCGGGGGTCTGGATCCTGCGGCGCGTCGAGCCGGATCTACGGCGTCCGTTTCACACTCCGTTGGTTCCGCTGGTGCCGATTCTCGGGATGTTCTTCTGCCTGTACCTGATGACGAGCCTGCCGGGTGTGACGTGGCTCAGGTTCTTCATCTGGATGGCAGTGGGCCTGGTGATTTATTTCAGCTACGGGCGCTTCCACAGCCGCGTGGCCAGCGCGCACGACCGTGACGCAGTCGCTCGCTCGGCGAGTTGAATGTGGGGACGGCGAGAGCGGAACCTAGTTGCCGGAGCGGTTCGCAGCCTTCTGCGCGCCTTCCGCGGCGGCTGCCGCCGCCGATTTGACCTGCGCTGACTTCGCGAGCGCTGCCTTGCGCTGATCGCCGCGCCCGATATTCTCCGTCATCTGCTTGCCCGCCGCCGCGCCCAGCGCCTGGCTCTCCCACCTGGGCTTGGTCAACTCGACCCACTTGCCGTTCTGCAGCGAGTAGCTGAAGACCAGGTATTTGAGAGTGCCCGTCGCCGCGCCCTTGCTGCTGCCTGGCTTGGTCGGGTCGTACTCGGCGCCTCCCATCTTGACGCTCACCACCAGCGAGTTGTGCGGTCCCCAATTGGGCAGGTACTCGAATTTCTGCTGGAGGTCGACGTAGATTTTTTTCTGCGCCTTCTTCTCGTCTTCGGCGTTGAAATACTGGTCCGTTTCGTCGGAGAGACGGTTCTCGAGCGATTGCTGCAGGGCAGGCGGAATATCGCGCTGCTGGCGCGGATGACGAAGATCGGCGGCTCGCGCGGGCGCTAGCGCCAAGGCAAGTAAAAGCGCGGCCGCGAGTGCGCCCGCGCTGCTTTCGCTCAGTCTTTTCATGCCGTCGCATCCACGATCCGTAGACGTCGGGCGAGCCCTGGAAATTTGACGAACCCGATATCTATTGGCTCGCAGTGGCGGGGGAATTGAGGCCGCGGCTGAAGGCGGCGACCTGGTTCTGCCACTGCTCGCCGAAAGCCAGGATCAGCACTTGCTGGTTGATGTGCGAGTCCTTGGTCAGCGATTTCATCGCGCCGCCACCCGCGTTCGCGAGCACCTTATAGGCGGCCCGGGTCTGCTGGTAGAACTCCGGCAGCGGCGAGATCTTCGGCGGCTCCTCGCGATGTACCTTC
>DATDGX010000145.1:0-5918 GCA_036521875.1 Binataceae bacterium (SeqCode) | reverse complement strand
ATCAGCATCGCGGGTCGTCACAACTGGATGACAGTGTACGGCACGCAACTCTACTTTTGGGGCCGTGTGCTGTACATCCCGCTTTATGCCGGTGGGGTACCTCTGTTCCGCTCTCTGATCTGGAATGTCGCAACCTTGGGTATCGTCCTGATCCTGATTTCCCTCCTTTAGATGCTTGAGGAATAGGTCTGAGGATTTGCTCTCAGATTTTGAGGTGTTCAAGCAATGGAGTCGAGCACGCCGATAAGCGCCTCTCCAAATAACAGCGGAGTTTCATTTCCGCTCGCTGAAATCATTACTTTTGTCTCCTGGCCGAGATCTATCGGACGGTTTTTACGTTCATCTGGCGAGTGCTAACCAACGCGAGGTAATATTGGTCCTCAGCTTTCGCCAGGACCGTCGTTGGAATCAAAAATCGACGGTCGCTCGCTCTATGCGCATCTTGTTAATTCGCCAATGCTCAGGGACTGCCGGCACGAAGCGACGCCTTGAGGTCAGATCAGCGCGCTGACGGTGCCGCAACCCCTCACGCCGGTGGTCCTGCCGGACGTGACCGCGCGCATGGAGCGCTACGAGGTAGCGGCCTTCATCCGCGACGCCCGCTCCGTCACTAGCGATGCGCTAGTAGAGCATCAGACGCTCAATGCGGGCACAAATCAGTCAACAACTATATCTCATGCTAGCGAAACCCCTCACGGGTTTCGCGCTTCCTGGACAAGATGCGCGCTTCGCGCTTTCAGAACTCGGGGTCCGACAGTTGCAATCGGCGAGTTCCTCGGTCGCACGTCGCGCAATTAGACAGCGCGTCAGCGCTGGACACATTCCAGTCCGCAGAAAATCGTGATGTGATTACCACGCGGGTAGCGACAATGCATCTGGTCGTGTTCGATGTCGATGGAACGTTGACAGACTCTTCGGAGGTCGACGGCAAGTGTTTGTGGCAAGCTGCGCGCGAAGTTCTGCGGCTCCCAAACGATCACTCGCGCTGGATTGATGACCTCCGGCACTGGACCGATCTCTGCATCGTATCGCAACATTGCGAGAAGCGATTCGGCAGACCGATCACGAGCGCGGAAGTGGACCTCATCCGGAACCGGCTGGTGCGACTCCTACAAGATGCGCCGCCGGTCAGAGACAGCGGCATCTGCCAGATAGCGGGAGCCTCCGAGGCGCTCTCAATCGTTGGAGCGGCTCGCGCCTTTGCGATCGCTATAGCCACTGGCTGCTTCCTGGTATCCGCGGAATTCAAGCTCCGGAGCGCGGGACTGTTCGATGCATCCGTGCCGCTGGCCGGCTCGGACAACACCCTGTCTCGCGAAGAGATCATGCTGAATGCCGCTCGCATGGCGGCGCAGAAGCACGATGTCGAATTCAGCGGCTTCACCTACGTTGGCGATGGAGTCTGGGACGTCAAGGCAGCGCGGAACTTAGGTTGGAACTTTATCGGAATCGGCAGCGGCGAACGTGCGGAAGCATTGCGCCAGGCTGGCGCGGCCAGGATAATTCCGCACTTTGAACCGGCGACGGAATTTCTGGAACTGCTCAATGCATACGCGACACAGAAGGATTCCTGTTATTGAGAGCAAATGAGCAGGCCTAGCCACAAGAGGTCCACTGCTATGAAAGTATCGGCCGCTGTCTTCCTTGCACTGCTCGCCGCCGGCGTCGCTGAAGCGCAGACGAGCAATACCCCGGACACGAATGCCATCAAGGTCGCTGTGGTCGGGCTGCACAGCAATGACGGCGAGGTTTATTGTGCTCTGTATACCTCCGCCGACGGTTTCCCGGACGGTTTCGCCAAGGCCGCAAAGACGACGACCGCCAAAATCACGAATCAGCAAGCGGTCTGCGAGTTCCCCGCCATAACTCCAGGGGAGTACGCGATCTCGGTGTATCAGGATGAAAACTCGAACGGGAAACTCGATCGCAATTTCATGGGTATGCCCAAGGAAGGCGTCGGCGCCTCGAATGACGCGAAGGGCAGTTTCGGGCCGCCGAAATTTGCCGATGCCCGCTTCTCATACAAGGGCGGCCCGCAGGACCTGACGATCCATCTGCGATACCTGCTGGCCCCGCTCTGATCCGCAGGGCCCGCACCTACACCCAAAGGCCAGGAGCGCGATGCGAATGGGCCCTAAGTAGTTGCCCAGGGAAGGACGGCCGATCCGATCATCCTGGATAGTACGTCGGGAGCTTGATGATACCCTCCTTGCGACGCTCCTTGCGGTAGCGCGCGAACGGCAAGCTCAGCGGCGATTTCCTTGAGGGTGTCGGGGCAATAGTAGTAGGTGATAACTCGGGCGATACAACCATTTTCTTCTTCAAAACGGTCCACGCATCCCAAGGCTCGGTCCGAGCCCTCGCCGATCCAAAAGACCGCCATCCACTCGCCGCGATACATCACCGGTTCGGCGCTAACGTTTGGCGGTTGCGGGACATCCACCCAGATAACCTTCTTGCCGCGCTCGCCGCCCACGCCCGGCACCTCGTAGGTCGTATTGTCGAGGAGCAGGCTGACGACGCCCTGCACGTCGCGTGCGTTGAAGGCCGCGACGAAGCGATCCAGCAGATCCTTCGATGGTGCACGATAACCGGCGCGGCTCATATCCTGCTTTTCCTCCAGGCCTGCTCGTCCTCGATGCAGCGCGGATTTGATAGCCCCGACCGTCGTCGTCAGGATCACCGCAATCTCTTCCAGGGTGAAATCAAATACCTCCTTTAGGATTAGCGCGGCTCTCTCCTGCGGCGCCGCCCGGCTCATAAGGACGGATGCAGCTTCACGAGTCGCGATTGACTGATGAGCCAGAGACGAAGACTCCGGCACATCCAATTCGGGGGGCAGGAATTCGCGGCGACGGACTTGATCAATCCAGAGATTGGTCGCGACTCGGAACAGATAGGTGCGTGAATCCTTCACGCGGCTCCATTCTGCGCCCAAGTCTCCTCTGCCGATCGCGCCAAATCCTTTCAGCAGCGTTTCCTGGAGCAGGTCCTCTGCATCCCAAATGTCGCGCGTGATCCGGCGGCAGTATCGATACAAGGAGGGCCGAATCGGCACGATGGTGTCGAGGTATCGGAACCAGGCCTCGCGGAGCTGCTTTGCCATTTGATCGGAAGCGGGTTCTTGGGCCATTTCAGCGTCCTCTGTGAGGTAAGACGGATGAGCCGGCGGAAAAGATACTCGCGACCCGAACTCGAGCCTTACCTGCCAACCCGCAGTACCTCATTCGCGCTCGCGGGGCGAGAGTCCGCGGGCGCGTCGCGGCGCTGTAGCTGTGACGGCTCGCTGATTTGACGATCGCCATTTGACGATCGCGGCTGCTTGGGAATAGTTTTCGGCACGCCCGGCGACGACGCGCGCGAATCGGCCGGCGCTCGCGAGGCACTCGCGGCCAGGAGGCAAAATCGTCATGGACCTCGGCAAGGATAAGCTGCTGGAGATGTACCATTCGATGCAGCGGATTCGGCAGTTCGAGTCGAAAATCCGCGACCTCGCGACCAAGAATGAAATCCCCGGCTTCGTACACGTCTCGATCGGCGAGGAGGCGAGCGCGACCGGGGTGTGCGCCGCGCTGCGCACCACCGACCGCATCACCTCGACGCACCGCGGTCACGGCCATCTGATCGCGAAGGGCGGCAAGCTGTCGCGGATGATGGCCGAGATTTACGGCAAGCGCGACGGCTACTGCAAAGGCAAGGGCGGCTCGATGCATATCGTCGACTTCTCGCTCGGCATCCTGGGCGCCAACGGAATTGTCGGCGCGGGATTGCCGATCGCGACCGGCTCCGCGCTGGCCGCGGTGGTCACCGGACGCGACGATGTGACCGCATGTTTCTTCGGCGACGGCGCTTCCAACGAGGGCACCTTTCATGAGTCGCTTAATCTCGCGGCGGTGTGGAAACTGCCGGTCGTGTTCGTGTGCGAGAACAACGGCTACGGCGAGTTCACTCCGATGGAGACGGTGACCTCGGTGCGCGACATCGCGGTGCGCGCGCAGGGCTACGGAATCCCCGGACACATCGTCGACGGCAACGATGTGCTGGAAGTCTATCGCTACGCGAGCGAGGCGGTCGCGCGCGCCCGCGCCGGCGAGGGTCCGACGCTGCTCGAATGCAAGACCTATCGATGGGAAGGGCACGTGGTCGGGGAGCAGGCGTTCCTCGGCGAGGGAGCGTATCGTCCCACGGCGGAAATCGAAGCGTGGAAGCGCAAATGCCCCATCATCCGGTTCGAGCAATGGTGCGTCGACAACGCGGAGAAGGCGAAAATCAGCCGCGCCGAGCTTGATCGGATCATCGCGGAGACGAGCAAAGAACTCGACGAAGCGATCGCGTTCGCGCGCGAGAGCCCGCTGCCCGACGCCAAGGAAGTCACCGACGACGTGTTCGCCTGAGCGCTCGCGCGCGCGAGCATTCGGAGGCACCGGCCATGCCACAAATCAATTTTATCCAGGCGATTAACCAGGCGCTCAGCGAAGAAATGGAACGCGATCCGCTGACCTTCCTGATGGGCGAGGACGTGGTGCTCGCCGCGTTCGGCGCAACCAAGGGATTAAGCCAGAAGTTCGGACCGACGCGCGTGCGCAACACGCCAATTTCGGAGGCGGGTTTCGTCGGCGCGGCGGTCGGCGCCGCGATGGCCGGGACGCGGCCGATCTGCGAGGTCGAGTTCGCGAGCTTTTTTTATTGCGCGTTCGACCAGGTCTGCAACCAGGCGGCCAAGCTCCGCTACATGTCCGGTGGACAGGCGAAATTGCCGATCACGTTCCGCGCGGTGTTCGGAGCGATGGGGGGTGCGGCCGCGCAACACTCGGAGACCGTCTATGCGCAGTTCCTGAGCGTCGCCGGACTCAAGCTGGTGGTGCCGTCGGGGCCGTCCGACATGAAGGGGCTTCTCAAGAGCGCGATCCGCGACGACAACCCGGTGATCGTGTTCGAGCATGGCGGTCTCGGACGCCTGCGCGAAGAAGTACCGGAGGGCGAGCACCTGGTGCCGCTCGGCAAGGCCGCGGTCAAGCGCGCGGGCGACAATGTGACGGTGGTCGCGATCGGCGCGATGGTGCCGAAGGCGATGAAAGTCGCCGACAAGCTCGCGAAGGAAAATATCTCGGTCGAAGTGATCGACCCGCGTACGCTGATCCCGCTCGACGAAGACGCAATTCTGTCGTCGGTGGAAAAAACCAATCGCGCGGTGGTCGCCGACGAGGGCCATCTGCGCGGCGGCGCCGCCTCCGATCTCGCCGCGATCATCGGCGAGAAGGGCTTCGACTTCCTCGACGCGCCGGTCAAGCGGGTCGCGTCGCTCGACGTGCCAATCCCGTTCAGCCCGCCACTCGAGAAGGCGGCGATCGCGGACGAGGCGCGAATCGAAGCCGCGATTCGCGAGGTCGTCGGGCGTTAAGGCGAACCCCGCGATACGGTTGCAACGTGGCGCTCGAAGTTACGATGCCTAAGTTCGGGCTGACGATGCATGAGGGCACCATCCAGCGCTTCTTCAAGAATGCCGGCGAGAGTATCGCGCAGGGCGAGCCGCTGTTCGAAGTAGAAACCGAAAAAGTGCTCTACGAAGTCGAGGCGCCCGCCTCGGGCACGTTCGCCCTCGCGCTCTGCGCCGAGGGCGATACGCTGGAGTGCGGCGTCGCGGTCGCGGTGATCGCGGAGCCGGGCGAGAGCGTCGCCGCGGTGGCGGCGCGCTATGGCGCCGCGAGCGCGGCGCGGAGCGACGCGTCGGAGGCTGCGGCGGCAAACGCCGCTGCGTCTGCCGCCGCGCCAGCGCTGTCCGCCGGCGGCGGACGGCGCGCGGCCAGCCCGGTCGCGCGCAAGCTCGCGCAGGAACTCGGCGTCGATCTCGAGCGCGTCACCGGGACCGGGCCCGGCGGGCGCATCACGCGCGAGGACGTGGAGCGGGCCCCCCCCGG
>DATDGX010000144.1:0-4885 GCA_036521875.1 Binataceae bacterium (SeqCode) | reverse complement strand
CGCTCGCGAGCGCGGCACTCAACGGCACGCCGGCCGCGCGCGCCGCGAGCCAGCGTCCGGTCGGCGTCTTCGACTCGGGTATCGGCGGGCTCACCGTGCTAAAGGCGCTGGTCGACGCGCTCCCCGCCGAGGACTTCATCTATCTCGGAGACACCGCGCGGCTTCCCTACGGCACCAAATCGAACGAGGTGATTATCCGCTACTCGCGCGAGAACACCGAGTTCCTGCTGGCCAAGGGAATCAAGATGCTGGTGGTCGCGTGCAACACCTCGAGCGCGGTAGCGCTGGACGCGATCGCCGCGCAGACCATCGTGCCGGTCGTCGGCGTGATCGAGCCGGGCGCGCGTGCCGCGGTGAGAGCGTCGCGGATCGGCAAGATCGGCGTGATCGGGACCGAGGCGACGATCGCATCGGGCGCCTACACTCGCGAGATTCACAAGCTGCGTCCCGGCGCCGAGATTTACACGCGTCCCTGCCCTCTGCTGGTGCCGCTCGTGGAGGAGGGCTGGACCGACAACGAAATCGCCGAGCGCACCGTCGCGTACTATCTCGAGAGCCTCAAGCAGAGCGG
Organism: Binataceae bacterium (SeqCode); assembly: GCA_036521875.1. Taxonomy (GTDB): domain Bacteria; phylum Desulfobacterota; class Binatia; order Binatales; family Binataceae; genus DATDGX01. The sequence continues at coordinate 4,314 of DATDGX010000144.1, read as the reverse complement.
AATCGACACCCTGTTGCTGGGATGCACGCATTACCCGCTGCTCACCCGCCTGTTCGCGCGAATCCTTGGCCCGGGCGTGCGAATCGTCGATTCGGCGGGCGCGACCGCCGTCTCGGTGCGCGAGCGCCTGAGCGCGATGCGGCTCAACCGGCGCCGCAGCCACGGCAGCTACAGCTTCTTCGTGACCGAGACGCCGGAGCGCTTCGTGCGCGTGGGGCGCCGGTTCTTCGGCCCGGAAGTCGAATCGGCGGTCCGCCTCGAGCGCTGAAAAACCCCTCGTCCCACGCTATAATTGCCGTGATATACTGTATGACTCAGCGAAACGGAGTCGACTTCATCCCGCGGGCCGCGAATTGGCGGCTGCCGATTCCCCGGCTTCTCATTTGATTATTTAATCAGGACTTTCTCAGCCAATAGGATCTGCTCCCGCAACAGGATCTGCACGTTTTAAGATGGCATCATCGCTTACTCACGTAGCGCACAAAATTTTCGGCTCGAAGAACGAACGCGAGGTCAAACGGCTGCGTCCCGACGTCGACGCGATCAACCTGCTCGAGCCGGAGATGGAAAAGAAGAGCCAGGAAGAGCTGGCCGCGCGAATCGCGGAGCTCAAGCAGAGCATCTCGGCACTCGAAGAGTGGGAGCGGCGCCACGACGCTATGCTCGAGGCGCTGCCCGAAGTCTTCGCGATCGTGCGCGAGGCCGCCAAGCGCACTCTGGGCCAGCGCCATTTCGACATGCAGCTAATCGGCGGGATGGTGCTGCACAGCGGCAAAATTTCGGAGATGAAGACCGGCGAGGGCAAGACCCTGGTCGCGACGCTGCCCGCGGTGCTCAACGCACTCAGCGGGCGCGGCGTGCACGTGGTCACGGTCAACGACTACCTGGCGCGGCGCGACTCCGAATGGATGGGGCAGATTTACAAATTCCTGGGCCTCACCGTCGGCGTCATTGTCCACGGCCTCACCGATCAGCAGCGCAAAGTCGCCTACGGCTCCGACATCACCTACGGGCAGAACAACGAGTTCGGCTTCGACTACCTGCGCGACAACATGAAGTTCAACCTGGAGGAGTACGTCCAGCGCGAACACAACTACGCGATCGTCGACGAGGTCGATTCCATCCTTATCGATGAGGCGCGCACGCCGCTGATCATCTCGGGCGCCTCCGAGGAATCGACCGACACCTACTACGTTGTCGACCGCGTCATTCCGCGCCTCAAAAAGGAAGAGCACTACACTATCGACGAGAAGATGCGCACCGTGTCGCTGACCGAGGAGGGCGTGTCGCGGGTCGAGCAGATTCTCGGCGTGGAAAATCTCTACGACCCGCGCAACATCCTGCTCATCCATCACGCCAACCAGGCGCTGCGCGCGCATACGCTCTACAAGCGCGACGTCGAGTACGTGGTCAAGGACGGCGAGGTGATCATCGTCGACGAGTTCACCGGGCGCCTGATGCCGGGGCGGCGCTGGAGCGACGGACTGCACCAGGCGGTCGAGGCCAAGGAAAACGTCAAGATTGAATCCGAGAACCAGACCCTCGCGACGATCACGTTCCAGAATTACTTCCGGATGTACCACAAGCTGGCGGGCATGACCGGCACCGCCGAGACCGAGGCGAAGGAGTTCCGCGAAATCTACGGCCTCGAGGTGGTGGTGGTCCCCACCAACATGCCGATGATCCGGGCCGACAATCACGACATGGTTTACAAGACCGAGCAAGAAAAGTTCGACGCGGTGATCGAGGAAATCGCGGATTGTCACGAGCGCGGGCAGCCGGTGCTGGTCGGCACCGTATCGATCGAAAAATCGGAGCGCGTTTCCGAGCAGCTCAAAAAGACCGGCATCAAGCATTACGTGCTCAACGCCAAGAACCATGAGCGCGAAGCGGAGATTGTGGCGCAGGCGGGACGCCACAAGGGCGTCACGATATCGACCAACATGGCCGGCCGCGGCACCGATATCGTGCTCGGCGGCAATCCCGAGTTCATGGCGGCGGCCGAGGTCGGCACCAAAGATCCCGCGGACCCGAATTTCCAGGCGGCGACCGCGCGGCTGAAAGAACAATGCGCGAAGGAGCGCGAGCTGGTGCTCGCGGCGGGCGGACTTCACATCCTCGGCACCGAGCGCCACGAGTCGCGCCGCATCGACAATCAGCTTCGCGGCCGCTCGGGGCGCCAGGGCGATCCTGGTTCGTCGCGCTTTTACATGTCGCTCGAAGACGACTTGCTGCGCATCTTCGGCGCCGATCGCCTCAAGGGCCTGATGACCCGAATCGGGATGGAAGACGGCGTGCCCATCGAGCATCGATGGATCAGCCGCGCGATCGAGAACGCGCAGAAAAAAGTCGAGTCGCACAACTTCGACATCCGCAAGCATCTGCTCGAATACGACGACGTGATGAACAAGCAGCGCGAGGTGGTTTACTCGCGCCGCAAGGAACTGCTGAGCGGCGCGCCGCTCAAGGACGACATCCTCGACATGTGCGACGCGCTGGTCGAGGAGATCGCCGCCGCGCACGGCGACCTCGAAAAGGATGCCGCCGAGTGGGACTGGAAAGCGATCGACGACGCGTTCTTCAAGCAGTTCAAGTTCCGGCCGGGATTTCATCTGCCCGGCGGCGCCAACGGCGTCGCAATCAACTCGCCCGACGATCTGATCGATGCGGGCAGCGAGCGTGTGCATAAGCTCTACGAGGATCGCGAGGCGGAGTTCACCCAGCCGGTGATGCGGCAGATCGAAAAGATCGTGATGCTGCAGACGCTCGACTCGCTATGGAAAGATCACCTGCTCGCGATGGACCATCTCAAGGAAGGCATCGGGCTGCGCGGCTACGCGCAGCAGAATCCGCTGGTCGAGTATCAGAAGGAAGGGTTCACGATGTTCGAGTCGATGATGTCGGTGATGCAGCAGGACGTCATCGAGAAGGTGTTCTCCGTCCAGGTCAAGCGCGAGCAGGACGTCGAGCAGATTCAGCAGCAGCAGAAGCCACCCCAGCAGGTGGTGATGAGTCACGGCGGCGAGAGCGAGGCGCAGGCCGCGGCGCCGGCCAAGCGCGACGGCGAGAAAGTGGGCCGCAACGATCCGTGTCCGTGCGGGTCGGGCAAAAAGTACAAACGCTGCCACGGCAAATAGAGTGATCGACCCTCTTCGGCGGTGATCGGTCGTCGTTTGGCAGCGATTTTGAGCGGAAAGTTGCCTAGTCGCGGTCCCCGGGCTGTGACAATCCCGGTCGGGATGCGAATCATCGGGCGCGCGATCCCAAGCGCCTCGACTTGCTTCCTCTCGGAACCTGGGCGAGGGCATCGCCACGCAGGTAAACGCAATATCTACTAAAGTTAACAAGCAGAGGTATATAGTCCGGCACCGTGCTAGGACATCAGGGGCTTGGCGGCCTTGCCGATAATCGCCCGCGCCCTTTCAGGGATAACAAGCTTTGAGGGGCAAAACGAAATTCCTTGCGGTTTTGCAGCAAGCGCTTGAGGCTATAAGGGAGCCGCGCTTTTTCGAAAATGAACGCGGCTATCAAGGCGAACTTATCGCCGAGCTAAAGAACCGGCTTAAAAATGCCGTATTTCCGGGTGATCCTATTGTCGAGCAGGAGCATCAGAAAAGCATGCCTTCTCACGGAATTACGATTCGACCAGACCTGATTATCCATATTCCTTTCGGGAGAGGCGTGACTGAAAGGCGAGGTGCAGGAAACTTCGTCGCCATCGAACTTAAGCGCAATAAAAGAGATGTAAAGGGCGCTTTCTGTAACCTGAGAAAAATAAAAGAAAAACTGAATTATCCGCTCACCATCCTAATCATAGTCAACTCTGCGGACACGTGCGCTCACTTGTGCCCCGACAGCATTTGGCCTGCTCCCCGAAAACTCAGCCAATTTGAGGTAGAGTCCGTCGCCTGATGACCTGCCCCGCAAAAGCATACCAAGTCGAAGTAGAGGAAACGGCCTGCGTGATCCGGTTAAGGCCGGTCTGGCCGGCGGTTTCTGCACTCAACAGACTCAAGTGAGTGTCTCCAGTGAATTGCCCGCTGCGGGCTTTCTCGTCCGGTCCGGAACTGGTTCCGGGCCGGACGGTGCGGTCTCTGTCCATTGCGCCGCGAACACCGCCGGTGCGCTATCACGCAATGCGCTGTGCGGCCGCACCTGGTTGTAGTCCTGTCGCCAGAGCTCGAGCTTGTCACGTACGTCAGCGAGCGCGAAGAATACCTCGACGTTCAGGCATTCCTCACGCAGCCTTCCGTTGAATGATTCGATATAGCTGTTTTCCACCGGCCGGCCCGGCCGGATGAAATCGAGTTGCAC
>DATDGX010000143.1:0-25984 GCA_036521875.1 Binataceae bacterium (SeqCode) | reverse complement strand
ACCGAGCGCGCGAGTGTAGTGAACCGACGCGTCTTTCAGATCAGGCGCGCCTGTGGGTGTTGCGGTCACTTGCTCCGACGCGTGGGCGGGCGCCTGTCCCGGCGGCTGCGGCGCGGAGGCAAGCGTGGGCGCGACGGGGGCCTGGCCCCCAGTGAACAACGCGTCGAGGGTCGGTTGCAGCGTGTCGCCCATCACGACGCGGTCGCTGTACGACGCTATCACGCGCTGCAACTCGGGGAGCTGTCCGTTCTCGGCGCGGATGTAGAGCGGCTCGACATAGAGTAGCGAGTCCTGGATCGGAATGACGAGCAGATTTCCGAGCAGCACCTTCGAGCCCATCTGGTTCCACAGCGAGAGCTGACGCGAGATCTCGGGACTCTGATTGATGCGCGCCTGGATCTGGTACGGCCCATAGAACAGGCGATCCTTCGAGAACGAGTACTCGAACAGATGTCCGTAATCGCTGCCGTCGCATCGCGCGGCCAGCCACGAGATCATATTGTCGCGTCCCGACGGCACCATCGGGAGCATCAGAATGTACTCAGTCTTGGTCTCGCCCGGCAGCCGCATGATGACGTAGTAGGGCTGCATCGGGATGGTGTCGCCGGCGTAGTTCTCGCGCGGGAATCCCCACAGGTCTTCGCGGTTATAGAACACCTGCGGATCGGTCATGTGGTAGGTGCGATAGATATCGGCCTGAACGTGGAAGTAGCCCTCGGGGTAGCGGATGTGCGCGTGCAGATCCTCGGGCATCTCGGACATCGGCTTCAACAACCCCGGAAAAACCCGCGCCCAGGTTTTGATTATCGGGTCCTCTGGATCCGAGACATAGAAATCAGTCTGGCCGGTGTATGCATCGACGACAATCTTGACGGGGTTGCGAATGTAGTTGAGCTGGGACGAGAGCCCCGGGTCGTTGTAGGGCTGCGAGTACGGGTAGTGATCGCTGGTCGTATAGCCGTCGACGATCCAGACCATGCGTCCGTCGTGGATGACCGCGTAAGGATCGGGGTCGAGCTCGAGGAACGGCGCGATATACGAGATGCGCTCGATGATATTGCGCCGGAACATGATCTTGCTCTTCGGCACGATATTCTCGGTGACGAGCAGGTTGATGTCGCGGAAAAAGAAGCTGAACAGCAGCCGGCGCAGGAAGCCGGAGACGCGAACGCCGCCGTTGCCCTCGTAGTAGCTGAATACGTTGTCTGCGCCCTTAGGATAGTCGAACTCGGGCGTCGCTGAATCGACGACGACGTAATTGTCGCGCTCCTCGCCAAAGTATATCGCCGGCTGGGTGATCTTGAGTCCCACATTGGAGACTGCCGGAATGTCCTTCACATAGAAGATCGGCAGCCCCTCGGAGTCCTTCTCATTGACCGGGCTCATCGAGAGACCGGCCCCGTGGGTGAACTTGAGATGCTGATTGACCCAAGTCTGCGCGTTGTCCGGAAGCTGATCGACATTGAGCTCTCGTGGCGAGAGCATCACCTCGGTGTACTGGCCGTCAATCCAGTAACGATCGATGTCGACGTCTTTGAAATCGTAGTAGAGCCGAATTTCCTGGAGCTGGCGATAAGTGTCGATGAGCGGGCGCGGATCCCAGAGCCGGATGTTCTTGACGGTCGGCGCGTCCTGCGCGAGCGACGCCTGCGTCAGCCCGCCGACACCGGCGAACGGCTTCACGTCGACGCCGTCGAGATGATAGGCGTGCCTGGTCATCGCGATGTTGCGCTCTAGATAGGGCCGCTCGATTCGCAATTCGTCAGGCTTGACCCACAGCCGCTCGACGATCGGCTGGATGAAGTTGAGCACCAGCGCGGGACCGAAGACCACTACGAACGCAACCACTGGAAGCCGGAGTCCGCCCTCGCGGGTGTTCACCCAGCAAATCACCGCGGCCGCGACGGAGAGAGCGACCAGCAGCCACAGCCCCGGCTGCCAGAGGATTCGATCGACATACCGGAGTCCGAACACGACGCCATTGGAATGAAGCAGGAGCCCGAACCGCGCCAGCCAGTAGTTCATCGCGCGCTGGAGGAAGAACAGGCCCAGTAGCACTGAGCCCTGCGCGGCGGCGGCGGGCGTGATGCGCGGCGGCGTCTCGCGGAAGTCGAGGCTGCCGCGCGCCCAGTGGACCGCGATCGCCATCGCAGCCGCGAGGACGATCAGCAGCAGGAACAGATCGCGCATCTCCTCGAGCAGCGGAAGTGTGAAGACGTAAAACCCGACGTCGTTGCCGAACGCGTGCTCGACGATCCCGAACGGAACACCGTAAAACCCCTTGAGATAGATGTCCCAGCTCGAGGCCTCGCCCTGCGCGGCGAAGATCGCGAGCACCGCCGCGCCGCCGGCGACTAGCAGCCGCCAAGGCACGCGCTCGCCCAATGCTCGAATCAGCTCGGGAAGGTTGACCTCGGTCATCTCGTCGGTGCGGCGGACCACGCGCAGGCGCTCGCGCTCATGGCTGAAGTGAATCGCGACGAGGCCGCTTACGAAAATTGCGAGGAACGCGACCACCCAGACCACTGCGAAGATTACGATCTGCGCGCCGACCGTCGTCCCGAACACCCCGCGATAGCCGAGCGCACCAAACCACAGCAGGTCGACCAGCAAATGGTCGAGCAGGCTGAGCAGTATCAGCGCCACGATTGCGATCGCGGCGATGCCGAACAGGATGACCCGCGGGCGCATCGACGTCGCTGCTTTAGATGCCCCGGGCGATTTGGCTCACGTGCTCGCGGACGATGTCCGGCGGGCAGAGCCAGATGAAGATCTTGAGCGTGAGATATCCGACCAACAACCAGTCGAGCTCACCGACGAACGGGATGAAGTCGAGCTCGAGCGCCGGCGGCGTCAGCATCAGCAATACCGCCAGCACCGGCACCGTCTTGGCGAGAAGCGACACGCGCGCGTCGCTCATCAATCGATAGAACACGCGCACGAACTGAGGCAAAAACATCACCAGCCTGCTGAGCTGGAGCGGCGAGAAAAGTTGCATCCGCAATAGTGAACGGAACATCGATCTGACCCTGACCGATAGTAGCACAGCGCCGATGTGAAAGCGGTAAGCCTCGGCAGCGGCAATCATGGCGGGATTTTCTGGTACAATCAGGGCCGAGGTGCTAGCGATTGAAACGGCACATGAAGCTCGGCGATTTTCTGGTCGCCTATCTGCGCAAGATGGGCACCAGCCACGTGTTCGGGATCCCGGGCGACCTGGCGCTCAAGCTGTTCTTTGCACTCGGCAAGCGCCACGGCCTTGAGATCCTCACGTTCTCGCACGAGCCGGGAGTCGGCTTTGCCGCCGACGGGTACGCGCGCGCGACCGGCAAGATCGGCGTCGTCTGCGTCACCTACGGCGCGGGCGGTCATAATATGGTCAACCCGGTGGCGGGCTCGTTCTCGGAGCGCGTGCCGCTGTTGATTTTTTCGGGCGGACCCGGCGAGGAAGAGCGCAAGCTTGGGACGCTCATCCATCACCAGGCGCGCGAGATCGAATCGCAGCATCGCATCTACCAGGAGGTGACCTGCGCCTCGCGCGTGATCACCGATCCGCGCCGCGCCGCGCAGGATTTGCACGACGTGGTGCGCGCAGTGTGGGCCGAGCAGCGTCCCGGCTATGTCGAGATCCATCGCGACATGGTCGACCGCGTGATCGAAGTCCCCGATGAAGTTCTGGAGTGGGACGGCCATCTGCACTTCTATGAGTCCGACGCGCGCAAAGTCGAAGAGGCGGCGCGCGAGAGCGCCGCGACGTTCAACCAGAGCCGCAAGCCGGTGCTGATCGCGGGAATCGAGATTCATCGCTACAAGGTCTCGCACGAGCTGGTCGAACTCGCGGAAAAGATGGGCGCGCCGGTGTTCACCACCGTGCTCGGCAAGGGCGCCTTCCCGATGGACCATCCGCTGTACATGGGCGTGCATGTGGGCGCGATCAGCCCGCCGTCGATCGTCGCGCGGATGGACGAGGCGGACTTCGTGCTCAACCTCGGATGCCTGAAGACCGACATGAACTTCGGCAATCGTCCGCCCAAGATGATCCAGGGCAAGACCGTGTGGGCGGTCGATCGCAAAGTCGACGTGAAGTACCACACCTACACCGACGTCGCGGTGCGCGACTTCGTACGCGCGCTGTTGCGGCAGGAGTTGACCAGGCATCACGAGCACGTCGAGTACGCCGACAATCTGCGCGAGCTCGCGGCGCGCGACGGCAAGCCGATCCTGGTGAGCGAGATTCTCGCGGTCGTCAACCAATTCCTTGCCGAGAATCGCCGCTACCTGGTGGTCGCGGAGTCGGGGGACATGTTGTTCGGCGGGCTGGACGTGCGGGTGCCGCACAACGGCGCGTACCTGGCGCAGGGTTTCTATGCTTCGATGGGATTCGCGGTGCCGGCCGCGCTCGGCGCGCAAATCGGCAGCGGACTTAGGCCGCTGGTGCTATGCGGCGACGGCGGCTTTCAGATGACCGGGCCGGAGATTTCGCACGCGCCGGCATTCGGCGCCAATCCGATCATCGTGCTGCTCAACAACGGCGGCTGGGGAATCTTCCGGCCGGTCGTCGAGCGCCGTGAGCTGCTCGACATTCCGCCGTGGCCTTACGCGCAGCTCGCGCGCGATTGGGGCGGCGCGGGATTTGAGGCTAGCAGCGCCGCCGACTTGAAGCGTGCGCTGCGGGCGGCGCACGAATGCAAATCGTTCGCGATAATCAACGTGAAAGTGGGTCGCGACGATCTTTCGCCGGTGACGATCAAATATATCAGGGCCGCGGCGAAGCGCTCGCAGCCGCCCACGGCGGAGCGCGCGGCGCGCGGACATGGGCGGCCATGAGCGACGCGCTCGAGCGGTACCGGAGCGCGCATCGCAACTTTCGCTGGACGATGCCCGAGTACTTCAACTTCGGCGCGCAAGCCGACAGCTACGCCGCCGATCCGCACCGCGTCGCGATGCTGTGGGAAGACCAGGACGGCAGGCGCGCACGGCTCACTTTCGCCGATGTTCGCGCGCAATCAAATAGGATCGCAAACCTGCTCGAGGAGCTGGCGGTCGGCCCCGGCGTTCCGGTTCTACTCGTGCTGCCGCGAATCACGCTCTGGCAGACGGCTTACATCGGCGCGCTGAAAACTGGCGCGCTGGTCATCCCATGCACTTCGACGCTGCGCGAGAAGGACCTTGTCTATCGTGCGAATCATTCTGGCGCGCAGGCGATCATCGCGTCGCCAGAGAGTGCCGACATGATCGCCGACCTGCGCCGCCAGTGCCCGTCGATTCGTCAATACCTGGTCGCCGGCACCAGCCGCAGCGGATGGACCGGCCTGCAGGAAGCGATGCAGCAAGCGTCGGCCAACTATCAAGCAGCGCACACGCGCGCGAGCGACCCGGCCGTCTGCTACTACTCCTCGGGCACTACCAAACATCCCAAAGCGGTGCTGCATAGCCACGCCTACACCTGGAGCCATCGTTACACCGGGCTCACCTGGCTTAGCCTGATGCCGGGCGACTTGCACTGGACCACGTCGGACACCGGATGGGCCAAGGCGGCATACGGCGTGCTGTTTGGGCCGTGGATGAACGGCATTACGACGCTGATGTACAACGGACGCTTCGATCCGAAGAAAGAGCTCGAATTGCTCGGCCGCTATGGAGTCACCAGCTTTTGCGCGCCGCCGACCGAGTACCGGATGCTGATCAAGGAAGATTTTTCGAGCTACAAATTTACGAAACTCAAGCACTGCACCGCGGCCGGCGAGCCGCTCAATCCGGAAGTGATCGAGGTGTGGCGCGAGCGCTTCGGCACCACGATTTACGACGGCTACGGACAGACTGAAACGACTATCCTCGCGGCGAACCTGCCCGGAATCGAAGTGAAGCCGGGCTCGATGGGTCTGCCATTTCCCGGCCATGACGTGCGGGTCGTCAACGCGGAGCTGGCCGAAACCAAAGATGGCGAGGTCGGCGAGATAGCGCTCCGCGTGAAGCCGGAGCGGCCGCCGTCGCTGTTCCTGGAATATTGGAAGAATCCCGACGAGACGGCGGCTGCGTTTCGCGGCGACTACTACCTGACTGGAGACCTCGCCACTCGCGACGGGGACGGATACCTGTGGTTCGTCGGACGCGCCGACGACGTGATCATCTCGGCGGGCTACCGAATCGGCCCGTTCGAGGTCGAATCCGCGCTCCTCGAGCATGCGGCGGTCGCGGAATCCGCGGTGGTCGCGAGCCCGGATCCGGATCGTGGCGCAGTCGTAAAAGCATTCGTGAAACTCCGCCCCGGCGCTGAACCCGATGATGCGCTGGTGCGCGAGCTTCAGGAGCACGTGAAGCGAATCACGGCGCCATACAAGTATCCGCGCGAGATCGAGTTTGTCGACGAACTGCCGAAAACAGTAAGCGGCAAAATCCGCCGCGTCGACCTGCGCAAGCAGGAAGAACTTCGCAAGCGCGGCCAGCCCGAGTAGCGCCGACAACCAGCGTAGTCGGCGCTACTCGGGGAACCCGGCGCGGAGCGCGGGGTCAGCGGCGGGCGAAGTCGGTCTTGAGTAAGTTGACCTTGCCGGCAAAGTCCTCGAGATCGACCTCGGTCGTCTCCAGCACCCGCGCGACCAATCCCCAAAACCCGATCGACAGGATCAGCTCGACGATCTCGGTGCTCCCTAGATGCTTCTTCAGCGCCTCGAGAGTCGCGCGGCTGCCCTTCACGTTGCGAGCGACTTCGTCGGTGAACTTGAGCACCATACGCTCGAGCTCGTCGAAGCACTTGGCGTTCTCCGGGTTGTCCATCGCGGCGACCTGCTCGTCGGTCACGCCAACACCTTTCGCGATCGGTACGTGCTGGGTCCACTCGTAAACACTCCTGGAGACTTTCGCGGTACGCAGGATCGCGATTTCGCGCAGCCTGGGGTCGAGCTTGGCGCGCGTCATCAGTGAATTGCCCATCATCGAGAACGGGTAGAATGCGGCGTCGGAGTTAGCGATCATCCTTGCCACATTCAGTTTTACGCGGCCCCGCGCCAGGATTTCGCGGGTCTTTTCCGCGACCTTGGTTTCATCGGCATATGGAATCAGAGCCATCGACGCGTCCTCCGGAAGTCTGCGCAATAAAAGCCGACGCTAGTCCTGACGGGGCTCCACATGCAAACTACAGGCGCTTCAATTCAATGCGACGTTGGCAGCGCGCTTCGAACCGGGAGTATCCGCCTGATTCCCGGCTCGAGCATCAGGGATCCGATTGCGCGCGACAGCGCGACCGAGAGCGATTCCGACGGCTCGGTCTCGAGCGGAAGAAAAACTTCCGCGCCGACCGGCGCCGGCGGTTCATTTTCAGTACCGGTCAGCTCGCCCGAATAAATCGTTTCGCCGGATTGATTGAGGAGCGCGAACTTGAGCCGCACTTTCGACTCCATCATGAAATATTGCCCGTGTATCGTCCGCTCGGCGCCGAAGCGCTTGGTGACCTCGATACTCTCGATCTCAGAGGTAAGCAGGTAGTCGACGCCGGGCGGGAGTCCGCCGGCCGGCATCGCATCGAGCGCGACCGGTGTGAGCCCCGCGTCGGCGAGTGCGCGAATTACGGCGCGCGTCGCGACCACACCGGCGTCGCTGACATATAGATCTTTGTCGCTCACGCCGGCGGCCGCAAAGATCGATCCCACCTCGACCCGCCCTGTCGCTAAACTGCCGCCGACCGGGAGCACCGCGACCTTTGCCGGGTGGAAGACATGCTGCGAGCCCGGCACGAATCCCGGCAGATAGTGGAGATCGAGCCGCTGCCCCGCCGGCCGGCATCCCGCCAGCAGCAAGAGCATCGCGACGGCCCAGCAGCCGCGCGCGCGCCTATGGCTCGGGGCGCGCGACAGGCTGATGCCGCCTTTCTCTCCACCAGAGTATGAACAGCGCGAGGGCGACCAGGGCGACAACCAGCTCGGTGCCGCGCGAGGCGAGATGGAACATTCGGATCACGTCGTACAGTTCGTCGCCGACCAGATAACCAACCGTCACGATTATCGAGCACCACACAAGAGCGCCCATCACGTTCCATCCGAGGAACTGCAGGAACGGCATCCCCGCCGCACCCGCCATCGGGCCGGCCATGAAGCGGACGCCGGCAATGAATCGCGCCATGAACACGGCCTTGGCGCCGTGGGTCTGGAAAAAGATTTGCAGGCGATCGTAGCGGCGACGCGCGAACTCGAACTTTGTGGCGAGGCGCCCGAGGAGGCGCTGCCCGCCGGTGCGGCCGATCAGAAAGCCGCAACAATCTCCCGTGACGGCGCTCAGGAAGACCACGGCGTAAACCGCGCGAATGTCCAGGATTTCGCGGCCGGCGACGAAGCCGGCCGCGATCATCACCGTCTCCTCAGGCACCGGGACGCCGAGGTTGCCGATGAAAACGAACAGGAAGATGCCGAGGTAGCCCCACGTCGCGAGCCAGGCCTCGACGCTCGCAGGATCGGTGAACGCATGCATCAAATGATTTCCGCTATCTCCGCGCGCGTCGGCCGCAATTCCAACTCGTCTCTAGCTTGCCGTATCGCGGCGACCAGCGTAAGAGGGCGTGTTTTCCGGCACGCTCATTACACGGACGACGATGATCGCAAGCACCAAAGTGAGAAGTGAAACCGCTGCGCCGATGAGAAAAGCGACGCTGATGTAATGCAATTTGACGATCTGGATTCCAGCGGGCACGTGCACCCCGATCAGTCCTTCGTACGAGACGATCTCACCTGCGCCCGACGCGATTCGCCATCCGGAATCGAAGTTCTGATTGATCACGATCAGTGTCGGTCCCGGCGCATCGACCTGGTAGCTGAGCGCATTCGGAGTCCATCGCTCGAGGGTGATGGTGCCAGGGCCGACTAAGTATTGCTCACCCTGGTAGCCTGGCTCATCGGACGGCCGCACGGTGCTATCCCAGTCGGTGTACTCGTAGCATTGCACCACGCCCAGGTTTTCCATTGCCGGAATTAGCATGCTGTTATCCGGAACACCGCGCGCCATTTGACGAAAGTCACGCGCCGGAGCGGACAGAGAAGCCGTATCCCATAGTGCGCCGAGAAGATTTGGCGTCGCGACCATCCAGCAATCGATAGTACTTCCCAGAGCCAGGCCAATAGCCACTACAACGCCCCACGGCCGGTCAATTGCACATAGCCAGTCGAATCCGAAGCCCGCCAGGACTCCGACTATGCAGACCATGTCGATCAAAAAGCGCGACGGAAGCCGAAGCGACGAAAATTCCGGAAGACGATGAAGTACTTCCCAGAGATTTGGCGGACCGGCGTCGCCCCGCGCGACTAGGTAGAGCACCGCGGTCGTGAATAGCCACGGCAGCGCGCGCATCGGCCGCGCCATCGCGAGCGTCGCGGGAATCGCGAACCCTCCGATATACGCGCCGATCTCCCAGAAGCCCCACTCGTTACTGCTGCCGCGAAACACATTTTGGACGCGCGAGAAAAGCGCGCTGCGCATCACCATCCAGCTATCGGCTTCGAGCTGAAAGTCGAGCCGCGGATGTTGGATGCTGACCAGGTAGCCGGGAAACAGTTTGATCGCTGAAAATCCAATCGCAAACAAAGTCGCGATGACCAGGACTGCGAGCGGCCAGATGCTCCGCTGCATCAGCGCCATCGCTGACAGCACGATCGCCGCGGTCACCACCGCGAATGCCGGGGGATACGGATTACCTTCGAGAAAGCTCAGCGCGAGCGCCCCACCCGCCGCGACCGCGTAGCGTATATCGGCGCGATCGGATGCGCGCCAGGCCATCGCGAGAAACCACGGCGTGTAAACGTAAGCGAGCGCCCAGATTTGTCCCGCCCCCAGATGGAGGTAATACCACGAGCTGGCGGGGAACACGCACGCAGACAGCGCCGCCGCGAGCGGTCGGATACCGACGACGCGCGCGAGCACGTATCCGCCGGCCCACGCGATCGCGATGTGGGTCGGTATTTCGAGGTGAATGCCCGCGAAGGCGCCGAACATCAGCGTCAGGATGAACCACGGCGTTGCGACGTGCGAGCCGGGATTCGTGAGCATCGCCATTCCCCCGCACTTGTACGGATTCCACAGCGGGAGCTGATGAAAGTGCACGACCGTGTGATAGGCGACCCATTGCAGTCCCAGGTTGTAGTCCCAGTCGATGAATCTTCCGGGGGTGCCGAGGCCGCCTAGAATCGGGATGCTGAAGATCACGCCAAAGGCAATCGCGCCCGCGGTGGCGAGGACACGCTCCTCGCGAATCAGGCGATGGATCCGTGGCGATTGCACTTCACCCCCCTTCTTCCGCTCAGAAGCGGCCATGCGCCGCCGTCGGCACGAGGTCGGCCCGGCGGTAGAGCTTCAGCTCTCCGTCGGCGAAAATCCGCACGTAGCCCGGCGGTGGATCGCCCATCCACCTGGGCGCTTCAATTTGCTCGAGTATGTACTGCGGTTTGTCAGCCAGCGCCGCGCGCAAATGGTCGAAGCCGCGCACCCGGCTTCCGCCCTCCCACTGGTTATTCGGATCGTGGCGCAATTCGATCGGATCGTCGTTAATTCCCGTGAACACCGGAAATTGCACCAGCGACCATGACGAAATGCTATCGCATAGATGCAGTATATGAGTCGCCGGAGTGACTAATCCCGCTTGACGCTCGCCGTCCAGAACCTGCATCAACCGCGTTTCACTCGGACCGATAGTCCAGCGCCGATCGGGCTGTCCGGACCAATAGCCATTTGCGGCGGTACTCAGATTGAATGCCCATTGCTCAACTATCGAATACTCATTCGCGTCGTAGTCGACCGGTTCGTTCACATGGAACCAGGGATAAATGAGAATAGTAAGTAGCACGAAGAAAGTCGCCTGCCGCGACCATCGTTCGTACGCGAGCGCAAACAGAAACCCGGCCGGCAGGGTAAGAAAATATGGACACCAGTATTCCCACAGCTTGGTATTGAGGTCGGAAGTTATCATCGCGGACGCCGGGTCATTCGAGAGTGCCTGCAGAACGGGACTGAGATATTCACCCGCGATTCCCAGCGCGAGGGCGACGGCGGCCAGCGCCGCGAACGGCATCTCGCGCGCGCCGTGGCGCCACAAGATCCAGATCGCGGCAACCAATCCGACCAGGCAAAGCGCCGAGAGAATCGGCAGGTTGCGTGCGACGACGGCAAACAGCGAGTCGGGCTCGACGACGCGGCGATAAATCACGGCGAAAATAAACGAAGCGGTTAACGCGACGTTGAGCACCTGCAGTTGGCGCGATCCGCGAACGCGCGAAGCCTGATCAAGGTGTGAAGCCGGATTGAACCGCGCCGCGCTCCATATCGTCAGCGCTACGCCGGCGATGATCAGCAGCGGCAGTACTGGGTACGGCAGCGGATGCGCGAAGCCGATCGCAATCTCAGGCATCGCGATCAAAACCGCGCCGGCCAGGCATCCAAGCGACGCGCTCGCGCCCGGAAAGTCCGCCTCGATGAACAGGCAACACACGCCGACCCCAGCCACTATCAGGGCGAACACGCCGTCAATTGCATGCGAGGCAACCGCGGTCCCGAGCATCACCGCGCCAATCGCGAGCAGGACGCGGCTCCTGGAGCGGTCGAAAACGAAGGCGAGACCGAGTGCGACCAGCGCAAAGTCGACCGCCGTGCCGCGCATCCCCTGCGCGCGCCGAAATATCGTCGTCATGAGTAGCAGGAGCGCTGCCATGCCCCCGGCGGTATCGTTGAAAAGGGTTTTTCCGACGCGATAGGTGGCGAAAATCATCAGCGCCGCCATCGGGAGCATCGCGGCGCTTTCCGCCAGCGCCGCGAGCCTGACGTGGCTCCCGATCGCAAGCATCGCGTAGAACAGTTCCAGCGCGGGAGTCTGCGCGTACGGCCCCCAGCATCCGTACGGATCGTTGTCGAATGGCAGATAAGTTCGAAAAGCCACAATGCGCTCCGCCGAAGAAGGATAGGAAAGCACGTCCATGAACGGCACTATCGGCGAGCCGAGCTGGAGCGGCAGATACGCGACCGCGAGCAGCGCCACCGCCAACGCGGCGAGCTTTTGACCGGCGGTCCATTTTCGCGGTCGCAATTTTATCTGCGGCGGATTTCGCCATAGCCACAAAGTGCCGGCGGCCAGCAGCGCCCAGATCGTTGGCCCGACGAAAAGCCCGATTGGTCCGAGCACGTTGCCGAGGATGTAAGCGATGACCCATGGGCCGGCGGCGCCGATCAGAACCGCGTCGGCGGCGTCCAAATCAGGAACGAGACTGAGCGTAATTCCGCCGATAATCGCCGCGCTCCATCCCCAGAAGACCCAGACTTTGATCGCGGCCCAGGCGGTGACCGGCAGCACCGATCGGATTCCGTCGAAGGCATCGATCCAGCTCAGATGCGCGGGGAAATCGCGGACGCGATAAATTGCGAGGACGGCGACAATTGCGATTCCGAGCCATGCCGCGAGCCAACCCGCCCGCTCACGAGCCATAGCCGTAGACCTGCACGTGCCAGACGCCGAATGCGATCAAAACCACAGAGGCCACGATCAAAATTCGCGTTAGCTGGTCGGCGCGCCGATGGACCCCGAGCGCCATCAGCACCAGCAGAAATGGAAACACATGCAGGTAGTGGCGAGTGCCGAACTGCGCGTAGCCGTTGGCCCAGTAGAGCAGGCTGGGCGCCGCCGCGAGCATCGCGGCGACGCCGAGCAGCGCCGCATCGGCTCGGCGAAAGCTCGGCCTCAGCGCCAGCAGAAATGCGGGACTGGTGAGTACGATCGCCTGGCCGCCGAAAGTCGGATGGATATATGGGAACGTGCCGTTGACGACCGGCCCCATGAACAAGATGGTGAAGATATTTCCCGGCAGGTACTGAAGCCCAAACGCTTGCGTCCCCTTTTCCATGAACAGGAACTCGGTCTGGTCGAGCACGCTTCCATACCGCGCCTCGTTGAAGAGCACGTACGCGAAGCCAGCGAGCGCGAACGCGGGAAGCATCGCGGCCAGGTCGCGCCATGCACGTCCCCTGACGCGCGCGAGCAATAAGTAGATCGGCCACACCAGCACCAGATCGTAGCGCGCGAGCGCGGCGAGCGCCGCGAACAGTCCCACCAGCCACGGCCGCGCCGCGCCGAAAACTTCATCGAGCGCCAGCAGTGTGAACATGATTGCGACCAGCATCGAGACCGCCCAGCTCGTGCCGCCGATAGCCTCGAACCACAGAATCGTTCCCGCGCCGAAGAACACCGTGAGCCAGGTGCGCGCGTTGATCGTCAATGGGAACCGGGCGAGCATCCGCCACGCGAGCGCAACGTCGAGCGCGCCCGTGATTATCGACAGGATGTTCTGATTGGTGTCCATCCCCCAGATGGCGACGAACGGAATGAACATGACCGCGGGCAGCGGCGGATGAAGCTGGTAGCTCTTGCCATGAAACAGCGAGTGCTCGATGTAATACGGCGCGTCGACGTCCACGTGGCCGTGGACAAACGCGAACGCCTGGCGGATGAGCGCGTTGAACGGAGTGGAATCCGCCGACCAGGTTACAGCGTAGAAGGCAAGGCTCGCGACCAAGATCGCAAACGCGCACCACGCCTCGAGGAGGCGCGCCGATTGATCTTGTCCGCGGCGCGCGAGCGGCGCGCGAAGCTCGGGAGTCAGCGCGAGTCCCAGCAACGCGAGAAAGGCGGCGGCGAGCGCGAGATAGTGCGGCTCGCGATGCCACCAGCGGAGAATCACGCCGTCGGCGGCCACCATGAAAATCGCGAGCCAGAAGAAACGCGCCGCCGTACCGAGTGTCGGGCGCTCGGCCGGACCAATCGGTGAGCTCACCGCAGCCAGGATGGCCCTGCTACTTCTTCGCGAACGGGCGGTCGCGATCGCTGAGCGCCGACTTGAGTCCCTTCTCGCGGCTCGCCTTCATCCAGTTGCGGACCGTGTCGGTCTGATGCGCGATACAGTCGAGGTCGGCCGACGATTGCTCCGCCGCGCGAACCCCGAGAACCTCCATGTAGCGGTTCACCGCGGCCTTGTGGAGCATCAGCAGATCAGCCGGAACCATCGCGACGCGCCGCGCATAGGCAAGCGTCTCCGCCTCGAGCTTGTCCTTGGGGAACACGCGGTTCACCAGATGCCACTCGAGCGCTTCATGCGCCGACATTTGATCGCCGGTGAAAAAATACTCCTTGGTCTTGCGCGGTCCCATCAGCAGCGGCCACATCGAGAGCGTCGGCAAAATTCCCAGCGAGCGTCCGGCCGGATGACCGAAGACGGCGTCCTCGCTCGCGAACACGATGTCGCAGTGGCCGACGAACTCGGTGCCGCCCGCGAGGCAGTAGCCGTGCACTTGCGCGATCGTCGGTTTGGCGAGCTGCCAGAGCCGCTGCCATCGCTCGACCGTCTTCTGCAATCCCAGCCGGTCGCTGGTGACGGTAAAGGTCGAGCCGGGTTGCTGGGTGCCTTGCAGATCGTAACCCGCCGAAAATGCGCGCCCGGCGCCGCGGATGATCAGCACGCTCGCCTCGGCGTCACTCTCGAACTCTTCCATCACGCTGTCGAGTTCGCTCAGGAGCTTGCGCGAGAGCGCGTTCAGCTTCTCGGGGCGGTTGAGCGTAAGGCGAAAAATTTTGGCTTCGACCTTCTCGTAGATGACGGTCTCGTAGCTGGCCATGGGCGCAACCTCCTGTATTACTTTGCGGCCGAAAAGCACTCCGCGGTCGCCAGCACGGTCTCGTCCGGCGACTCGCGGAAAAACATATGGCCGGCGCGCCGGATGAGGAAGAGGCGGGAGCCGGCGATTCTGCTGTTCAGAATTTCGCCGTTCTGGTACGGGACGATGGCGTCGTCGTCGCCATGGATGATGAGCGTCGGCGCCTTGATCGCGGGGAGCCGGTTGTAGGTCTCGAACTCCATAATTGCCTGCATCTGGCGCTGGTAGGTGTGCATCGGCGTGATCGGGTAGTTTCCCGCCTCGGCGAGAATTTGCGCGATCATTTCCTGAAAGCGCGGCGAGGCGACGAAGGCCTTGCCGCATGCCGCGGTGAGCGCGCGCTTGACCTGCTCGGCAGGCGGCATCGCAGGATCGAGCATCAGGGCCGCGACCGCCTCGGGCTGCGCGGGAGCTGAATGCTTGGCCCCGCAATTGGTGCATCCGAGCATTAGGCCGCGCACCCGCTCCGGGTACGCGAGCACGAATTCCTGCGCGATCATTCCGCCCATCGAGATCCCGAAAATGTGCGCGCGGTCGACCTTGGCGTGGTCGAGCACCGACGCAACGTCGGCCGCCATGTCCGAGATCGTCCAGGGCTGATCGGGCTGGTCGCTTTCGCCAGTGCCGCGATTATCGATCACCAAGAGCTTGAAGCGCTCCTCCATCGGCCGCAGAAATTCCTCGCCCCAGCCTCGGCTCGAAGCGCTGAAGCCCATGATCAGCGCGACCGGATCGCCCGCGCCGCGGACCTCGTAGCGAATCTTGAGACGGTCACGAGTTTTGCTGAACTCGCGTTGCACCATTTTTCAATTTCCCCTTACTTGCAGGATACGCCCAAATTGGAGTGGCTGCGCCTCGGCGCGAAATCCGCGGGAGTCTTGTCACGAAGTGTTCGAGTAGTAAAGCGCCGGCTTTCAACTCGCTGATATACGGTCGATGATGAAATCCGCGCGCGCCGCGATATCGAGTTTAGGGGCTTCAACAACCTCGTATCCGAGCCGCAGGTAGGTAACGAGCAACCGGGAATATTCCGCCACCCCGTCATCAAAGCTATGTCGCCGCTCATCGTCGTTGTGGAAAATTTCTCTCCACGGTGGCATGAAAAACACTTTTCGATGGTAGCGGCACTTTCGAGCTGCAGTCGCCAGGTGTTCGGGCACTGGCTGGTTCATATGTTCCAGACCGCAGAATGCATCGACAATTCCGCGATCGAAGAAGGACCGTTGATTGGATCTCGCTGCGCTTATCATCTGATGCACGGCTCTGTAGATGCAGAGCTCCAAGAATTTACCGGGGTTTTGCCAGGGAAACGCATCGCCGCCGATGTACGCTTGCTCCTTGACGATCTGCCGTCCCGGCTCCTCAAAGACAGGAAACCCGCGACGCCCAAGCTCCGCGAGAAGGGACGATTTCCCCCCGCCGGAGCATCCCGAGAGGACGACGAACTGGTCGGCTTTGTTTTCTATGAGACGAGGCTGATAGCCTTCTTCGGATTCATTGGGGTCAGACATTCTTCTCTCCTTCAAAATAAAATCGCGAAGCGCAGACTGTGGCGAGGGCCTATGCGGCTCGGGGATGTCGCGACTTTGCGGAAGTGGACTGCTGCCGCGGCTATGCCAGGTGAGGCAGCACCTTGTCGGTGAAGAGCACGAAAGACTCGTGGCTCAAGGGGGCGCACAGCAGGTAGTCGAGGAACATTTCCTCGCGCAGGCGCCGCAGTTGATCCACGACGGCCTCGGGCGTTCCGTACACTATCACGCCATCGAGGTAGCGCTCGGCAGGATCGGTTCGTGATCGGTCTCGATCATGAGCGGCTGCGCTCTCGGACAGCTCGGGCTGCTGCCCTTCCTGCGGATGCGCGTACGAGCCGACCAGCCATTGCGCGCCGCGCCGCGCCACCTCCTCCGCCTCGCGTGCGGTCTTCGCGACGGCCAGGAAACGCGCCATCGGGATTTCGCGGCCGCTTATCGAGAAACCATGCGCCTCGAGCTCGACCCGATACAACTCACGCTTGCGCGCAATCTCCGGATGCGTCGCGTGCGGGTCCATCAGGATGCTGAAGCCCCTCGCGGCGGCGCGCACGATGGCTTCCGGAGAGGAGGCGGCAAGCCACACCGGCGGATGCGGTTTCTGCCGGGGTTTCGGCAGCACCTCGATATCCTCGAACCGGTAGTAGCGCCCCTCGTGCGTGAGCCGTTCCTCGCGCCACGCTTTCAGCACGATATCGACCGTCTCCTGGAAGCGCGCGGCGCTTTCTTCGACGGTCACGCCGAAAGCGCGGAACTCGGTGCGATCGAAACCGCGGCCGGCGCCCCAGTTCACGCGGCCTCCGGAAAAAATATCGAGCAGCGCAACTTCCTCGGCGAGGCGCAACGGATGATAGAAGGCGGCCAGCGACACTGCCGTCCCGATCCGAATTTTTTTCGTGCGCGCCGCCACCTGCAGCCCCATCATGTGGACCGAGGGGCACACGCTGAAGGAGTGGAAGTGATGCTCGGCAAGCCACACGGCGTCGTAGCCGGTGGTGTCCATGATCTCGATTCGATTCAGCGCGCGCTCGTAGACGGTCTCGATCGGAACGCGCCGCTCGGGCCAGCTAAAGAATTGCAGGACCCCCGCTTTCATCGCACTCAGAGCGATGCGAGCCGCGTCAGCGCGGCATCTTTGAACACGGCGCCGTAGCGCGCAATGAACTCCTGGAGGTAAGGCTTGGCGAAATGCTCGTCGAGGGCGGCCTGGTCGCGCCAGCGCTCGACCAGGATGAAGTCTCCCGGCTTGTCGATATCTTCGTAGAGCTCGTAGCGGAGGCATCCGGGTTCCCGGCGGCTGGGCTCGACCAGCGTGCGCAGGGCAGCTTTCACCTGCTCTTGCGAGCCCGCGGGCGAGTGCATGCGGACCACCATCGCGATTTGAGTCTCACTCACGGAATTGCTCCTGCAATTAGTGACGGTGCGAACCAGCAAGCATCCGGTCGATGTTTCCGTCACCTGCCTTTCTGCGCCTTTTCGTGAAACTACTCAATGTCTTCTGAAGATGCGCTCGCGACCGCGCGGAGGCCAGAGGCGACGACGCGACGATTGGAATGACAACGACGCAACGATTGGAAGAATGTGGACGAGACTCGGATGAGGGAGCGGCGGGCCCTTCAAAGGCCCGCCGCGTCAGGGAGCAGTGCCGGAAGCGCGGGCAGGCGGCCACCCGCGCCGTCAGGTATCAGAGTCAGGAATCAGTCGCGGTTAGTTGAGCAGCCACAGACTGCGCGCCGCGTTGGCCGAACGCTCGACCAGCTTGCGGCTGAATTCGTTCTGCGCCGAGAAGATCGGCGCGAGCGGAGTCTCCTTCGCCCACTGGGTCGCCGACGCCTGGAAATCCAACGCGCCGTTCGCGAGCTTCTCGCTGGTGTCGATGTACCACGACGCGAACTTCTTCACGCCTTTGACGTTGAACAGGGCGCCGCCCAGGTTCGAGACGTTCTCGATGAATCCCGTGCGGGCTTCCTTGTGTTCGGACATTTCCTTTCCTCCAGGGTTGTGGTTGGCCTTGGGCGCGATTTTGGTGGTCGACGATTTAGCCTTTGCCATTGGTGTGTTGATGTTGGTTTCGCCGCAGAGCCTGGTCGCCGACGCGACCGCAGCCGCGGATTTCTCCTTTTGATTATTTTCGATCAGATGTCGCGCTCGCTCAGCCACGCGCCGATCGCGGGCCATAACTTCTTCAGTGAGTCCTGGCTGATCGCGGCGCCCATGTGCCCGGTCGGGTAATGGAGGTTGCACTTGTCCGCGCTGGCGACCAGCTCCGGCAGGCAGACGCTCGAGTTTGGATTCACGATGTCGTCGAAGTCGCCGATCACGTTGAGCAGCGGCGCGGTGACGCGCTTCAAATCAACCGTCTCGCTTCCGACTTTCATCGCGCCCTTGACCAGCGCGTTGTCGCGTCCGAGGTCGTTCGCGGTCTCGAGAAAAATTTGCCCCGCCATCGGAACGTCGCTATGCAGCCACTGCTCGAAGAGCCGGAACGTCTCCGGGTATCCCTTGCGCTCCGAGCTCCGGTAGCGGCCGACGAACTTGTCGAGCATGTGATGGGTTGGGGCAAGCGAGTTAAAGAACGAGAACATCATCGACGCCGGCACGTTGCCGTACATCTGCGCGATCAGCCGCGCGCTCTGCGCCGACATAGCGCTGGAGATCTTCTCGATCGGGATCTCGCGGACGCTCATGTCGAGCGGAATCGTCAGCGTGACCAGGTTTCTGATGCTCCGCTGATGAAGCGCGGTGTACATCAGGCTCAACAGCGCGCCGAAGCAATAGCCTATGATCGAGATCTGCTCGACACCGCTATGTATCTGCACCGCGCGCACCGCGTTGGCCATGTCGTGATTCACGTACGCGTCGAAGCCGCGCCATTTGTCGGAGGCGGTCGGCGGTATCCAGTCGATCAGATAAACGTCGAAGCCTTGCTTGACGAGGGTCTCGATCACGCTGCGGCCCGGCAGCAGGTCGAGAATGAACGGCCGCTTGATGAGCGAGTAGATGAGCAGCAGCGGCGTGTGATGCGCCGGACCCTGCGCGGGATAGTGTCGCAGGCTGACCTTGCCGCCCTCATAGATCACACGATACGGCGTCGCGGCGGGAGGATCCTGGGCGGGAGCGCCGAAACCGTTTTTGATCGCGTCGAGCGTGCGGATCGCACCGTCCATCCAGTGACCGCCGATCTCGCTAATTGCTGACATTGACTTTCACCTCCGCTGACTCCCTGGTCCATCGCTCCCACATCGGCTTTTGAAAGAGGCCGGTGGTCGCCGCGACGCGCAGAGGCTCGGCCGCGCCGGGCCGGATTGAATCGGAGTCGATCTGATCGGACTCGATCCGATCGGACTCGAGCTGCGCGCGCTCCTCATGATGAGTCTGCTCGAAGCGCGCGGCGCGGACCTCCTCGCGCAGCGCATGCAGCTCCTCGCGCATCGCATGGACATCCGAGGCGGCAGGCACGCCGAGCGCGGGCCACAGCGTCGAGAAGAACGCGCCCGTCAGAGCGAGGTTGAGCCGCTGCCATTGCAGCGTGAGATCGATCGCGCGTCCGGCGAAGCGGCCGAACGATTCGTTGCTATAGATTCGGTTGGTCGCGGCGTTGGCCACGCCGACCACGGCGTCGTAGGTCTTCCACCCAACCGCGCCGAGCTCGCGGTCATTGCCGCCGACGGTGATGCGTTTTAGGCCTTCGACCGGGAGGGCGACCAGGGCGACATGCGCGAGTTTCAGGAGGTCGCCGGTGAGATCGCTCCCCGGCAGCACATTTTTGCGAGCTTCGTGGTTGGTTTGCGCTTTCGTATCTTCAGGCATCGATTGGTTCCTCTTGGCGGATGGTGTCCTCAAGCAAACATCAACATACAGTAGTTTAGATAATATTACATCAAGGTCAAGGATTAGTTCGTCTTACTTATGTCACGATCGAGACAGAACTCCGTAATAACGCTCGTAAATCGCCCGCTATGGTCGCATCCGCGACATATCGCCCGGCCCTGTGCTACGTAGGCGAAGTGAGCGCAGATTCCTTCGTCGATCCCAAGGCGCTCGCGAAGCTCGGGACGCTGGCCTGGCTCGCCCCCGACAAGCTCGCGAGGCTCGCCGCCCACGCGACCGCATTGCGGGTCAAGCGCCACGGCACCATTTTCTATGAGGGCGAATCTTCGAGCCGCGTCTATATCCTGCTCTCCGGCGTCGCCAAGTTATCCTTCCTGAGCCGCGACCAGCGCCTGGACCGCGACGAGCGCGTGCTGGTCGGCCTGGTCGGGCCGGGCGAGGTGTTCGGCGTATCGTCGCTGTTGCCCGCCGCGACCCGGCCGTTTCGATGCGAGGCGTTCAGCGACTGCGGCGTCGCGGTGGTCAAGCCGGACGCTTTTGTCGATACGGTGCTCGGCGTGCCGCTCGAGGCGCTCAGCCGCACGCTCGACGTGACGGTCGGGCGATGGTGGGCGATGCTGCTGCGGTACGCGACCTTCGTTGGGCTGGGCTTGCGCGAACGCCTGGCCGGCGCGCTGCTCGAGCTGGCGGCCAAGTTCGGCGTGCGCGACTCGCGCGGCACGCTGCTGACGCTCGCGCTGACGCATGCCGATCTCGCGGAACTGGTCGGCGCCTCGCGCCAGCGCACCACCGAGCAGCTCAACGAATTCGAGCGTGAACGCGTGATCGTCCGCGACGGCCGCAGGCTTATAATTGTTCCGGAGCGGCTGTGGCAGCTCGCACAGCCGCAAGCGCCCGCGCCGGGCGAAGGGAGTCGCTCCAATGCCAGCCGATAAATTCCTGACCGCCAACGATCTCAAGCTCCACTATCTCGACTTCGGCGGCGACGGAAAGCCGTGGGTGGTCTGTATCCACGGGCTCAGCGGCAACGCGCACAACTTCGACGCGCTCGCGCCGCGCCTGGCGGCCCGCTATCACGTCATCTCGCTCGACGTGCGCGGCCGCGGCGACAGCCAATGGGGATCGCCCACCGAGTACCTGCCGCAGAACTATGTGAGCGACCTGGCCGCGATGCTCGACGCGATCGGCGCCGCACGCGCGACATTGATCGGCACTTCGATGGGCGGGATCATCTCGCTGATGTACGCGGGCGGATGGCCGGAGCGGGTCGAACGCCTGGTGCTCAATGATATCGGCCCCGAGGTCGATCCCGCCGGTGGCGCGCGAATCGCCGCGTATATCGGCGAGGCGCCGGAGCGCTTCAAGGATCTCGGCGCGGTGGCCGCGTACTACCGCAAAAATTATCCGGCGATGGCCGAGTTGCCCGAAGCGGTGTTGCGCGAGCAGGTCCAATGGTCGGTGAAGCCCACGCCCGACGGCCGGGGCGAACTGATGTGGAAGATGGATCCCAATATCAGGCGGCCGCTGCGCGGCGGCACCGCGCAACAGCGCCTCGATCTGTGGGTGCCATACACGCGAATCACTTGCCCGATATTGATCGTACGCGGCGCCGACAGCGACATCCTGGCGCGCGCGACGGCGACCCGGATGTGCAATGTCATGAGATCGGCGAAGGCCGTGGAAATTCCCGGCGTCGGCCACGCGCCGTCGCTCGGAGAGCCGGAGGCGCTCCGCGCGCTCGACGAATTCCTCGGCGTGTGACGCGCGTCGCGGCGTCGACGCGCTTCGGGCTGCAAAGATGCGTACTGAAACCTCATCGAGGTTTCAAACTCCGCTTTAGCAATAGGTAGAAAGGGAAGCGCGAAACCCGGGTGGGTTTCGCTTGTCTGAGATCAAGTTAGATTTCTGATAGACATGACGGCCGCTGTCAGCGGCGAGCTTGAATTTCCAGGCGTAGGTGTGGACTCGATTTTCCCAATCGAGCGACCGATATACCAGCTTGATCATGGCGTCAGCTTTGCGCGCGAGAACGCGAATATTTCCAGAACACGCCGGCGAGAAGAACCGTCAAAATGACAGCCGCTAGCGACAGCCACAGGGCGCGGATTAGAGGATCATTCGTGAACTCCAAGGCGAGAGCCTGGACGGTGCCCAACACCAGGAACGCGACTATCAGTACACCTCCCAACAGAAGGGATCCGATCAGCAAGGTCGCAAGCGCGCGCCATGCCGAGAATCGATGCACTTCGCCAAGACACTTGAGCAATACAGTCCACCACCACAGCCATAGCGGCGTCAGAATAATCATGAATGGCAACAGCGATCGCCAGTATGCCAGCATCGCTTTCATCGATTGGGACACTGGAGGTTGGGAGGGCGGCGCCAGAAGCCCAATTAGGAATCTGGTTAGGGTTATTACGATCGTCAGGACAGCCGGCCAGGCAATGGCCGCCCGAACTTCCACCGCCTTTGCCGTGCCTCCAAGCAGAGAACCAGTCCATCGAAGCAACGCGCCGTTTATATACAGGAAAGGGACCGCCAGCAGCGGCCAAACGGCGAGCCCCCAAAGATTCATCAAGTGTGACGTATGGGGCGCCAATACCGGAATCGGCTTGCCGGCAATGGTAAAAGCGGTCGGATTGTAATTAGAGCTGTGGATCGCGTTCGCCAGTGCGCCGATCTCCGCTGCGATGAGCACTAGCACTATGACGCGATCCCTCGGGTTGCGATCGACGATCGCCCGGATTGTGGCGCGGGGGCGGATGCAGATACCTACGTATGGCGAATCAGTCCAGCTTGTCGGCTCCATAGGATGTTCTCGCCCTTCATTTCTTTGGAGACTGCTCGCGATACCGCTGGCCCTTGCGGTACAGATCGAGCCGCTCGCGTTCGTCCTGTAGCACATCCGCCTGCGCGGGTTGCGACTTCATAAGATCGATCGACCGCTCCTGCCATGTAGCGGCCTGCGTGAAATCGCCCGTTTCGGCCAGCGCAGCGGCCAAGGTGTCGATTACATAGGCGTCCTGCCATGAGGATAGGTCACAGGCCTTCTTTGCCAGCGTGAGCGCGCGGTTGCCGTCGCGAACCTTCGCATCGGGACAGGTGCTCAGGAACCATGCCGTAGCGTTAGCCGTTCCCCAGTCATTCGGGGCAACGGCAAGGGCGTGATTATAGTCGTCTAAGGCTAGCCGGTACTCTCCCGCACTCTGGTGAATGTTGGCGCGTGCCAGAAAGTCCTCCGCTGTGGCGGTCTTTATGTGGGCGAGATCCGCAATCACCAGATCGGGCCGCTTTTTGTGTGTTAAGGCCTCCGCCCGTTTCCGGAAGATGCGCATGTCGGAGGGATCAAGCTTGGCGGCCTCGCTGTAGTCTTCAATCGCATGGTCGTAATCCGCCTTTTCCTGGTAGGCGTAGCCCCGGCGGTAATACAGGTCCCCGTCCTTGCGCCTCGAGTATTTTATCGCTTGACCGAGATCTGAAATGGCGTGGTCGTATTGACCGCGCTGATCATAGATATACGCACGATTGCTATAAAGTTCCGTGTCTTTCGGCGACAACGCGATCGCCTGGTCCGCGTCGGCCTGCGCTTTGTCGTAATTGCCAGTGTAGTAGTAGGCCATTGCGCGGGCGATGAGAGCGTCGGGATCGGGCTCCGTCGGATCATGGCTGAGCGCGTTGTCGAGGTCGCCGATCGCCGCCACGTAATCGCGGTTCGTCGTCTCGACGCTTGCGCGAGCTTTCAACAACTCAGGATCGTTCGGCTTCGATTGGAGAGCGCGTGTGTACTCGCGAATCGCACCGGCATTGTCGCCGAGCGCGTAAGCGCGGCGTGCGAATGTCTCGTGGATGCCGCCGTAGCCAAACAACGAAACCGCGCCAGCCATTGCCATGGGCATAAGGAACGGCATCGCATCGACCAGAAAATGGCCGATGATGCAGGCCATAATGTCCTTGCGCCAGAGATACATGAGGACGAACAGCAACTGCATGGGCGCGATCAGAATCGCGTAGCTCCATCCCCAAAACGGAATGTGCGCGGCCAAATCCAGCGCCAGCGCTACGGCCGCGGCGAGCGCTAGCCGCCCCGTGACGATTCGAATGCGGTCGATCGCAAAGCCACGGGCCGCAACCTCCTCCGAGAAGCCGGCCGCAGCGGCGACGAGTACTCCCAGTCCGGCCGGTATACGCATGAACGAGGTGAGCTGGCAACTGGGGACGTTCACCATGCTATTCGGAAAGAAGAACCAGAGAAGTAGTCTGAACACGCCGCCTGCCATCCAGACGGCGACGAACAGCGCCAATCCCAAACCCACATCGGAAAGCGTTGGTCTCCTGAGGCCGAGCGACGAGAGCGGCTTCCGCTCCAGGGCAAGCACGATGCCGATAATCACCGCGGTCGCAATCAACTGGTATGCGACATTAATCAGCGACCAGCATCCGTATTGCGATATCCCCGCCCGTTCCAGGAGCGAATTGAGCAGATTCGAAAGCGGCTTGAGCAGGACCGAGAATCCCGCCACAAGCCCAAGGAAGGTTGTAAAATAGACGCTGGCCGGCCGGGTTGGATGGTCCGAACGGGTCGTCGAATCCGACGTTGGTAGAGACCCGGTTTCCATCGTGTGCCCCACCCTTCTCGCGCAATTACTTCAGCAGCGGAATCGCGATCACTACAGTCCTGATTCGGGTTAGATCTGTCGACATCGGGTCTTTTTCTAGTAATTCGGAGCGTGTCTCAGGTCAGTCTTAGCCTGCATAGTTCCGGATTCTTCGACTCCGGAGCGAGAGCTTTCCATGAGTCGAGGTGATCGCGGTGTCGGCGTCAGCCGGCGAGTTTGAACTTCCAGGCGTAGGTGTGGCCGTGCGCTGTGATCGAAACTGAATATTGCGTGCCGGGCGTAAGCGGTACGCGCGGGATAAGCACCACCGCACCTGAGCTGCGCAGCGCCCAGCGGCCGTATTCCTGCGCGGTGCGGTTCGGGTTGTGATAGCTATGCGCGTCGAACGCACAATGTTCGACGGGTTTACCGCCGTCCTGCGTCAACGAACTCGCGGACAGTTGCGTGTCGTAGAGCCGGCCGAGTTGCAGGGTGATTGGCAGCCCGGCGGGAGATTCGTAACCATCGCAACTCGTGAGCGGATCCGGAGACTCGATTCCCTCCCAATCGAGCGACACCGTCGCACCATCGGGCGGAAATTCGATTGCGTGCGGGTACCGCTTCCCCGCGTCGGGCGGCGGCAACCGCAGAGCCGCCACCCAGGATTCGTCGGCATTCGCTTCGCCGAAACCGGCCTCGGTCCCGAACGGATTGAGCATCGCGAGCCGATGAAAGGGGCCGGCGATCCACGAATCCATCTGCGACTCCGGGTCCAACGACCCACTACCCCACGCGAGCTGGCTGTTCTGGGCTGCTGTCCAACCGATGTGAGTGTAGCCGCTTTTGCCGGGGTCCTCGCTGTGCGCGGATGCATCGAGCGCGTTCCCGCTGCGAATGTCGGTACCGAAATTGACCAGCAGGTAGTGCGCATGTGCCGCAACGCTCGCGCTCAACTGACGATTTTCGTGCAGCGTCGCGAGCCCCGCCATCGAGCGGTAATGATTAATCCGCTCGAGCCATGGCGGCGCCAAAGATGCAGATTCGCTCGGTGCCGGCGAAGGCGGATGAGCACTGGTAATCGCTATCGGGACCGCGGTACCCGCCGCTGCCGGCGTCTGCAAGCCCATCGGCGCTTTCGCAGCAGAGGCGACGCGCGGGTGCGCGACTGCGCTACTGACGGCCCGTGCCAGCGCGTGATTCGGGGTCGAGTGCGCTTGCTCCCACGCGACCAAGTCCGTGATGGTCGCGATCGAAAGCAATCCGCCGTCCCACTTCATGAAATGAGCGGCCCACCCAGCCGCGCAAATCATCAACACCAGCACCGCACCTGTGATCTTGCGATGAAGCAGCCGCATC
>DATDGX010000142.1:0-27476 GCA_036521875.1 Binataceae bacterium (SeqCode) | reverse complement strand
CCACTATGACGGTCATCCTAAGAGTGTGAGTTTTTTCAAAGTAAAAGTGAAAAACGAAAATGCTGCCCTGGTCGCGACCGCTGGGGAACCACCGTGGTCCGCTAAGTCAGCAAAGAAGCGAGGTCATCCTGAGCGCAGGCTGCCGGAGTCGAAGGATCGCAGCCGTTGCTTGGTGCCAGACCGTTCGCATGGTTCATAACGAATGGCACGCTGTTCGTGCCGAGAAGGCCACTGCCGTTCCGGTACTCGCAAAAAAAAGACGTCATTGCGAGCGTCTGTGATGTTGCGAAGTATAAAGAAGATGCTGCTCAGGTCGCGAACGCAGAGAAACCACTGTCGCCCGCTGAATCAAAGAGAGAAGCGAGGTCATCCTGAGCGCAGGCTGCTCCGGCAGCCTTCGCTCAGGATGACGTCCTTTTTTGTCGACTCATCGAACGACAATGGTTCTGGTGGTGTTCCAAGCATTGGTTCCGAACAAAATTCGTTTTCACTTTTAAAAACTCACAGACTCTGAGCGAAGGCTGCCGGAGTCCCTTCGACAAGCTCAGGACAGGCTCCGGATCGCAGCGAACCTCTGGACCCACTACGCAATCGAAGGTCTATAGCTGGTCACTCACAACCGCCCCCACGCATGCGAGTGTAGAAAGCGCGACGACACTCATCACGCTGCAAGCAACTAAGAGCCTCACGAGACGGCCAGTTTTCATCAGTTCAGTACGTCGGGGCTATGAGGAATGCGATTGGATTCGGTTCCTGTCTTACGGTATTTCAACGCCAGGCTTTCACCGACAGCCACGATCGGCCCTCGCGGTCCAGCTCCGCCGGCCGAGACTCCACCGGTCGGGGCGCCAATGACCTCACCATCCGTGGAAACGAGGCAGCATAGGTGCTAAATCGCCGACCCGGCCGTTTTAGCCGGGCTTCACCACATAACGTGCGCGGTCGCAGTTGTCGGAAGTGACGAGCTCCAGCCCAACCGAGTGGGTCACTTTCGCGTTAATTGTGTCGATCACAGGCTGTGATATTGTCCTGTATCCGACAAAATTGCGCGCGATCCTTTCCCGCTGTCGCCCGGCAATGTGTCATCGCCTGTCTCGTGGCGGCCGCCACGTCCGGTCCGAGCCCCCAGCCTGCGCCGGGTGTGCCGGACTTAGGATCAAATGCTGCCGTGTAACACTTCCCCGTGAACGTCCGCACGATCTTGCATCGCGCCGCTGCTTTCTGGACGTCGGGTTGCGAACGACACTTCTCAAGTGCTGCCGCGATTGCCCCCTCGCGCGTTGGATCGTTAACACTTCCACCGATTGCAACTCCATCCGCCACAACGTTGCCAGTCGAGCCGATGGCCAGAGCGCCTTCGGCCACGACGCGAGTCGAGAATCCGATCAGTGCCGTGAGACCGAAGAGTGAGACGATCAGGAACTTTTGCATGTTTTCCTCCTCTCGCTATTCCTAAGCCATAAATGGCATCACGCGATTTTAGTTAACAGCATTTGACCGGCATGACCGAATTGACGCTTAAACTCTGATTCTCAGTCAAGGATCCAAATGCTCCACTGCCCCGGTGGCAGATCTCCGGGCAAGGGTATCGTCGAACGGTTTGGCTGGTAAGCTGCTCCGCCCCTCCGGTCCACGTGCTGTCACCTGGCTAGCGGTCGTCGGACCGGCGGAAGAGCTTCTTTAGTTGCTCCTCCGTCCCCGGTGGCCGCGTTGCGGTCGCGAGCGTGTCGCGCACGTGCTCGATTGATTTCATCCCGACCAGCGCGGCGTCCACGCCCGGCGTCGAGCGCACGAACTGAATGGAACGCTGAGCGTCAGAGCTGAACCCTTCGAACGCCTCGCCGACTATCGGCGGCAGTCCCGTGGCGAGCCGACCCTGCAGCAGCGCCGCGCTCGCGCATACCGCCAGGCCCATCGCGTGCGCCGCGGCGAGCGCCGTCACATGGCCGCTCGGCACAATTTGGTTCGCGAGCACCACCGCCTCGGGCATCGCGAGATTGTACGGGAGCTGAATCACATTGAAATGATTGCGCTCGCCGGCGACCTGGTTCGCGATCTTCACCAGCTCGTCGAGCGAGAGCCATCCTCGTTCGGTCGGCTTGGCGCGAAAGCCATTCCAGGTCGCGGTGCCGTACGTTGCGATCTTGCCGTCGCTGACCATCCGCTCGAAAAACTCGAAGGCGAGGCGAATCCGCGCGAGAAACTCCTTGCGCTCGAGTTCCTCGAGCTGGGTCTCGGGATTGTGGAGATAGTAGATGTCGATAGTCTCGACGCCGAGATTGGCGCGCGACAACTCGAGCATCGCGGCCAGGTACTTCGGCGTCATGCAATGCGATCCTGCGACCAAATCGCCAACGCCGACCAGGTCAGTGGCATACAGATGATCCTCGACCCATTGCCGCGGACTCGCCGGCAGCTCGCCATCGAAAGTGATGAATCCGGCTTTGCTCGCCAGCACGACTTCCTCGCGCCGGAGCTGCCCCGCCGCGGTCAATTCCGCGAGCACCTTGCCGATAGTGCGCTCGCTCCGCTGAAAGCGATAGTTCACCGCGGTATCGACCAGGTTGATTCCTCCGCCGAGCGCGGCTTTGAGCGCCGCCTCATATTCGCGATCGGTCTCTTCGTCCGCCTCGCCGAGATAGGTGCCGATTCCGATCGACGAGAGACTGAGTCCGAGCGCGGGGCGGAAATTGCCCGGCAGATTCGGGAAGCGGCTTGCGTAGGATGCGGTGCCTTCGGCGGTCGCGCGGCCTGTAAGCATCGTGTTCTCCGGCGCGCAGTCGCGCGCGCGTTACGAAGTGAGCTTCTGCGGACTTAGCGCGGGCTCGTACAGGAGCTGGATCACGTTGCCGTCGGGATCGCGGAGATAAAACGAAACCGAACCGTCGCGATGATGTTTCAGCGGATGCACGATGTCGAGGCGATTCGCCGTCGCCCATTGGAAGCCGGACTCGACGTCGGCGATCGTCGGGACGATGAAGCCGAGATGGTCGACGCGCTGCGCGGTGGCCGCGGCGGCGTCGGCGGATGCCGCGGCAGACTGGCGATGCAGCGCGAGATTGTCGCATCCGGAGCTCAGGTAGGCGTTGTCGGTGTCGGGCTGCCACACGACGCGCATGCCAAAAACGCGCGCGTAAAAATCGCGCGCACGTTCGACGTCGGCGACGTTCAGCGCCAGATGGCGCAGCCCGCGATGATTGATCAACTGCTCGCCTCGCGAATCCGGTAGCCGGCCACCGCCCACACCGGGTCCGAGGGCGGCGTGGCCGGCGCGCTCCGGTCGACTACATCTATATTCTCAAACCCGCCGCTCTCCATAAAGTAGCCGCTGACCAGGCGGACGTGATCGTGGCCGTCGAGCCGATGCCAAATCGCGACGGCCTTGGTCGGGAACATCCGGTTCGAGAAGGTCACGATCAACGGCGCGCCCGGCTTCAGCACGCGCGCCACGTCGCGGAACACCTCGAGCGGGCGGATCAGGTACTGAATTGACACGGTGACGACGGCGCCGTCGAACTCGGCGTCGGCGAACGGCAGGCGCGGCTCGCGATTAAGGTTGTGAACCACGACCTCGGTGAGCGCGGGATTGTCCTGCATCTCGGCGCGATTCAGGCCGAGTCCAACGACGCGCGCGGGGCGGAGATGCGCGGGCAGATGCGATCGCCAACTGCTCATCAGGTCGAGCAGCGCGGCGCCCTGCGGGAGCAGTTGCGCATAAATTTCGCCGATGGTCGCGATAGCGTGGTCGTCGATATGGGTGACGAAGCGCGGTTGCGAATAGAATGCTTCATCATCGGACTCGTCAACGCGACGGAAGAACTCGGGCGGAAGCGTCGAGGGCATTATAAATACCTGTTTTGCGGGCGGTCGGCGGCCTCGAAAATCATTAACGATTTCAAGTACTTATGACAATAGCAGGGCAAATGTCGTCGCAGCGTTGACATGATTTCGAGCAGGCTACTAGATTAAAACGACTTTCCAAAGCGCCACCTGGGGGCATGTTGTCAACCTGGTCGCACTAATCGAGAATCGATGGTCCGTCGCGATAAAACCAATTACGTCATCCAGTCCGTCGCGCACGCGCTCGACGTGCTCGAGCAATTCTTCGGCGAGGTCGACGAACTCGGCGTCACCGAACTTTCCAAGCGACTCAAGCTGCACAAGAACAACGTCTTCCGCTTGCTCGCGACGCTCGAGGCGCGCGGCTACATCGAGCAGAACAAGGCCACCGAGAATTATCGCCTCGGCATCAAGTGCCTGCACCTCGGACGACGCTACATTCACCATATGGGACTGGTGAGGCAAGCGCGCCCGATCCTGAGCGAGCTCGCGCACAAGTGTCGCGAGAGCGCCTACGTCGCGATCGTGCGGCGCGACGGCGTGGTGCCGCTGGAAGCCGCCGAGCCCGAGGATCGCGCCGTCCGTATCACCCCGCCCATCGGCGTCATACTGCCGCTGCATTGCACGGCCGCCGGCAAGGCGCATCTCGCTTTCGAGGCCGAGGAGCAACTGCGCTCTGCGATTCCGGAAAGCCCGCGCCGCTATACCGATCGCACCCTCACCGATCGCGCGCGCTTGATCGATCAGCTCGAGGCGGTCGTGCGCGAGGGCTACGCGGTCGACTCGGGCGAGTTCACCGAGGAGGTTTCCTCGGTCGCGGTGCCGATTCGCGACTACACGCGTTCCGTGGTCGGTTCGCTCGCGGTCGCCGGCCCCACCTACCGCATTCCGCCCGAGCGCATCGCGAGCGAGATCGCGCCGCTGCTGCTCGACGCGGGCCGCGAACTGTCGCATCGCCTCGGCTACAACGAATAGGTTTGACTGGCCGCAGGGCCGCTGTTACTTTCGTGGCGTTTATCAGCTCATTTCCGAGCAACTACAGCCATTTTCTGTTTCGCATCGCCGCCTGATCGAATGCGTGGCATGACCGAATGCGTGGAGAGACATTGCCGTGAAGATATTAGTCCCGATCAAACGCGTGCCCGATCCCGCGACGACTATCCGCGTGCTGCCCGACGGCACGGGGATTGCCACCGACAACGTCAAGTGGGTCATCAACCCGTTCGACGAAATCGCAATCGAAGAAGCGCTCCGCATCAAAGAGAAGCAGAGCCCGAGCGAAATCGTGCTGGTGACGATCGGACAGACCGCGTGGCAGGAGCAGCTCCGGACCGGACTCGCGATGGGCGTCGACCGCGCGATCCTGGTGAAGACCGACACTGCGCTCGACACGCTCGCGCTCGCGCGAATCCTCGCGAAGATCGCCGGCGACGAGAAGCCTGAGCTGATCCTGCTCGGCAAGCAGGCGATCGACGACGACTCGAACCAGGTCGGCCAGATGCTGGCCGAGTTGCTCGGATGGCCGCAGGCGACTTTCGCTTCCAAGATCGAATTCGCGGGAACCAAATGCACGGTGGTGCGTGAAGTCGACGGCGGCCTCGAGACCATCGCTTTCAATTTGCCTGGGGTGATCACGACCGACCTGCGGCTCAACGAGCCGCGCTACGCATCGCTCCCGGGGATCATGAAGGCGCGCAAGAAGGAGCTGAAGGAAATCGCGGCCGACAGCCTCGGAATCGATCTGGCGCCAAAGCTCAAACTCAAGAATCTCGCCGCACCGCCCAAGCGCCAGGCGGGCCGCAAGGTCGCGTCGGTGCAGGAGCTGGTCGAAGTGCTGCACCGCGAAGCGAAAGTGATCTGAGCGACGACATTTTTTCTCGCCGCCCGCGTGCGACGTGAATCGCCGGCGCGGACGCCGGAGTGAACATCGATGGGTGACGTACTGGTTTTTGCGGAACATCAGGGGGGGCACTTCCCCAAGACCACCCTGGTCGCGATCAAAGCGGGTCAGGAACTGGCGCAAAAGCGCGGCGGCAAATGCGCCGTAGTGGTCACCGGCGATACTCCCGAAGCGGCCGCCGGCGAAATCGCGAAGTACGGCGGCGCGAAAGTCATCGCGCTCGCCCATCCGGCGCTGAAGAACTATCTCGCCGATGCGCACGCGCATGCGTTCGCCGCGCTCGCGAAGAAGGAAGGAGCGGAGTACCTGCTTGCGACCGCGACCGCGATGGGCAAGGACCTGATGCCGCGGTTGGCTGCGCGTCTCGGCTCTCCGATGGCGTCTGAAATTGTCACGATCAATGACGACGGCACGGTGGTGCGCCCGATGTATGCGGGCAACGCGCTGGCCACCGTCGAGCTGGACGCGCCAATCAAAGTCGTCACCGTGCGTGGCACCGCGTTCGACGCGGCGAAGCCTGCGGGCAGCGCTGCGCCGGTGGAAAAGCAGATCGCCGAGATCGACGCGGCGCAGCTCAAGATGGAGTTCGTATCGTTCAACGAGACCAAGAGCGACCGCCCGCAGCTCACCGAGGCGCGCATCGTCGTGTCCGGCGGACGCGGACTGAAGTCGGGCGAGAACTTCAAAGTCGTGCTGGAGCCGCTGGTCGACGAGATGGGCGCTGCGATGGGCGCGTCGCGCGCGGCGGTCGACGCGGGCTTCGTCCCCAACGATCTGCAGGTCGGGCAAACCGGCAAGGTAGTCGCGCCCGAGCTTTACATCGCAGTCGGAATTTCCGGCGCCATTCAGCATCTGGCGGGAATGAAAGACTCCAAGATCATCTGCGCGATCAATAAGGATGAAGAGGCGCCGATCTTCAGCGTCGCCGACTACGGACTGGTCGCCGATCTGTTCAAGGCGGTCCCCGAGATGGTCGAGGAGCTGAAAAAGGTCAAGCACTCCTGACGCTTTGAACCGCGCGCGAGATTCATTCGACGAGGCTCATTCAGGTGGCCGAGCTGAAGCATCGCTTCGTGCAGACTAACGGCATCCGGATGCATATCGTCGAGGCGGGTGAGGGGCCGCTGGTGGTGATGTGCCACGGATGGCCCGAGTCGTGGTACTCGTGGCGCCATCAGATCGCGGCGCTCGCCGAGGCGGGCTTCCATGCCGTCGCGCCCGACCAGCGAGGCTACGGTCAGACCGATCGTCCCGAGCCGATCGAGGCGTACGACCTCCTGCACCTGTCCGGCGATATCGTGGGACTGGTCAATGCGCTCGGCGAGAAGTCTGCGGTTATCGCCGGCCACGACTGGGGCGCGCCGGTCGCGTGGACCTCGGCGCTGTTGCGGCCCGATCTGTTCCGCGCGCTCATCCTGCTCAGCGTTCCTTACTCGGGGCGCCCGCCGTCGCGGCCCACTGACTTGATGAAGGCGATGGCCGGCGATCGCAACTTCTACCAGTTTTACTTCCAGGAGCCGGGCAAGGTCGAAAAGGAACTCGAGGCCGACCCGCGCAAGACGCTCGCGATGTTGCTCTACTCCCTCTCGGGAGACGCCCCGCCCAATGAGCGATGGCGTTTTTTCTTTGACAAAAACGAAACCTTTATGCAGACCGGCGTGGTGCCTAAGAAGCTGCCGCCGTGGCTCACCGAGGCCGACCTCGACTTCTATGCCGGCGAGTTCCGGCGCGCGGGCTTCCGCGGCGGAATCAACTGGTACCGTAATTTCGATCGCAACTGGGAACTGACCGGATTTCTCGAGGGCGCGAAGATCCAACAGCCGGCGATGTTCGCCGCCGGCGAGCATGACTGCGTGCTGGCGATGTACCCGCCGGGGCCGACACTCATGGATCAGTTCGTGCCGAACCTGCGCAAGAAAATAATCATCCCAGGCGCAGGCCACTGGATTCAGCAGGAGCGCCCCGCCGAGATCAACAGCCTGATGCTCGAATTCCTGGCCTCGCTCTGAACGTCGCGCTCGTTCTCGCGATGAAACGTTGGGCTCTACTTCCGCTCGCGTTCATCGCCGGATGCGCCTCTGTTGTGCGCGGCCCGCAGACCTATTCGGATGCGAGTCTCAGCGGAACCTACCAGATAACTTCCACGCTCAAGCCCTACGCCAAATTCGGCGGCGGTCCGGCAATCGGCAGCGGTGAAATCAAGTTCGACGGCCTCGGCAATCTTTCCGGACACGGAACTTATTTCGACGAGGTCGACACGCTCGCGGGGACCTACCAGGTAAATCCGGACGGAACCGGCACCGCAATCATCGAAAGCCGTCCCGCGAAGGGAGCTTCTACCAAGGGCGCGATCACGTTTCAGATCAAAAGCGAAAAGGAAGTCAGGTTCGTTTCGCAGGGACTGCCAGTCGATCGTGAACGCGACTGGGCAAGTGCCGGCTCGTTGCAGACCAGCGCAGAAGGCGGCATCGCCGGGGTGATGAGGAAGCAGCCGTGACGAGAAGACTCGACGCTGATCCTGCTGGCCGAAGTCTGCGGCCTCATTGACCCGTTCGGCCCGAGCGGCTAATTGTGAATCATCCTCCCAGGAGAGACTTAAAGGCGTGTTGAAGTAACTACTCCATAGTTCGTTCGGTTCGATGACCGAAACGCGCTGCCGCCGCGAGTGAATGAAACTTGCGTGGCGCGCCCATCACCGGAGTAGTTATTGTGTTTGTACGTCTCTCGAATCTCTCATTTGCATACGCAGACTCGGTTCCGATAGTCGCCGGCGCGAGTTTTCAGCTCGCACCCGGATGGACCGGTA
Organism: Binataceae bacterium (SeqCode); assembly: GCA_036521875.1. Classification (GTDB taxonomy): domain Bacteria; phylum Desulfobacterota; class Binatia; order Binatales; family Binataceae; genus DATDGX01. The sequence continues at coordinate 18,930 of DATDGX010000142.1, read as the reverse complement.
TTGTCGGCCCCAACGGCAACGGCAAGACCACGCTTCTGCGCCTGATTGCCGGCGAGCTCGAGCCATCGGAAGGCTTGGTCCAGTTCGATCCGCCGGCCGCGTCGATGCAACTATGCCCGCAAACGGTCGAGGCGATGACGCCCGCGATCGAGGCATTTTCTGCTGCCACCGACGGTGTCGCGCGGCGTCTCCACGGAGAGTTGCGCCTCGAGCACGCTGACCTCTCGCGATGGCCCACGCTCTCGCCGGGCGAGCGCAAGCGATGGCAGGTAGGCGCGGCGCTTTACGAAGAGCCCGCCGTGCTCGCGCTCGATGAGCCGACCGATCATCTCGATGCCGAGGCGCGCGAGCTGCTGCTGGCGGGGCTCGCGCGCTTTCGCGGCGTCGGCATCGTCGTCTCGCACGACCGCGCGCTGCTCGACTCGCTCACCGCCTACACGGTCTGCGTCGCCGATGGCGCGGCTCGTATCTGGCGCGGTCCGTACGGCGAGGCGAAGCGGAGTTGGGAAGCCGAGGAGCGCGAGCGCCACGACGAATACGAACGGCTCAAGCGCAAGCGCGAGACGCTCGCGCGCCGGCTCGCCGACAAGCGCCGCCTTGCGACCGCCGCGACTACGCAAATCAACGCGGGCTCTCGCATGAAGTTCGCGCACGACCACGATGCGACCTTCAAGGGCAAGGCGGGAAAAGCGCGGATGGCCTCGGCGCGCCTTTCCGCCGACGTGGGTTTGCTGCGCGCCGGCGTCGAGCGGGTGTCGGAGGATCTCGCGGGCTTCCGCTTCCGCAAGGAAAAGGGCCGCTCGATTTTCGTCGACTACGTTGCGGCACCGGTCAGCAAAGTGCTCACGCTGGATGTGCCGAAGCTGAGCGCCGGCGCAACGCCGCTGCTCGAAGACGTGCATCTGGCAGTGCTGCGCCAGAGCCGGATTCGCGTTGCGGGTCCCAACGGAATCGGTAAGAGCACGTTGCTCAAAGCTCTGCTGGGCGGCGCGCATGTGCCCGCCGCGCGCCTGCTCCATCTGCCGCAGGAACTCACCGCTGGCGATGGCGTAGCGATGCTCGACGGGGTTCGCGAGCTTGGCGGCGCGGAGCGTGGGCGGGTGCTCACGCTGGTCGCCGCGCTCGGCGTCGACCCGGTCCGCTTGCTCGAGTCCAAATCTCCGTCGCCCGGGGAGGCGCGCAAGCTCGCGCTCGCATGGGGACTCGGCCGCCAGGTGTGGGCGCTGGTTCTCGACGAGCCGACCAATCATCTCGATATGCCGGCGATCGAGCGGCTTGAGGACGCGCTTACCGAATATCCAGGCGCGCTCGTGATCGTCACGCACGACGAGCAGCTCGCGCACCGATGCACCGCGGAGGAATGGCGACTCAGCGAGGGCCGCGTCGAAATCAGGTCGTCAGGTCAGTCTGGTCAGGCCGGCTCCTATCGCGCACAGGAGTGAAATTGCATGGTGCGGACGCTTGGCGCAGCACGGCATTGACGCTTGCGCGCTGCGGCGCGCGGGCGCAGCGTCATCTGGATGAGCGACCGGCCGAATATCGTTTTGATTGTCGCCGACGACATGGGATATGGCGACTTCGGATGCTTCAACAACGGGCTCTCTGAAACTCCGACGCTCGACCAGATGGTGCGCGACGGCGTCTGCCTGACGCAGCACTATTCCGCCTCTCCGGTGTGCGCTCCCGCGCGCGCGTCGCTGCTCACCGGCCGCTATCCGCATCGCACCGGCGTGCTCGACACGCTCGAGATGCGCGGGCTCGACCGCCTGGCGCTGCGCGAGCAAACCGTGGCCGACCTGATCCGGCGCGCCGGTTACGTGACCGGCATGATCGGCAAATGGCACAACGGCGCGCTCGACCCGCGCTATCATCCGAATCGCCGCGGCTTCGACGAGTTCGCCGGTTTTTCCGGCGGATGGCAGCCCTACTTCGACTGGCGGCTCGACCGCAATGGCTCCCAGAGCCGCGCCGACGGCCGCTATTTGACGGACGTCTTCACCGCCGAGGCGCTCCAATTCATCCGGCGCCATCGCGATGAGCGCTTCTTTCTGTATCTTGCCTACAACGCGCCGCATTTTCCGTTCGAGTCGCAGGAGTCTGACTTCGCGCGCTTTCGCGACGCGGGCAAGTTCACCTTTGCGGTGAGCCATATCTACGCGATGATCCGATCGATGGACCGCGGCGTCGCCGCGGTGCTCGAGGAACTCGACCGCGACGGCCTGATGGACAACACGCTGGTGATGTTCACCAGCGACAACGGCCCGCAATTCGGCGGACGCGGCGAGATGTGCTCGGACCGTTTCAACTGCGGGTTCGCGGGCGCGAAGACTTTTGTCTACGAGGGCGGAATCCGGCTCCCGATGGTGCTCCGCTGGCCGGCGGGAATCGACGGCGGCGGGCGCCGCATCGACGAGATGATTCACTTCACCGATTGGCTGCCGACTATCCTCGGCGCGGCCGGGCTCGAGGCGGAATCGCTTACCGGCGATCGAAAACTCGACGGCGAAAATATCCTGCCGACACTTAAGGGCGAGCGCGGCAAGGTTCCCGAGCAACGCTTCTGGCAATGGAACCGCTATACGCCCGATGGCGAATGCAATGCAGCGATGCGCGACGGTAGATGGAAGCTGGTGCGGCCGGCGATCAAGGAATTGATGATGGTCGCGCCGGACGACCTCGCGATGGATGTCGACGCAAAATACAATCCCGACAAATACTCAGACATTGTACGGATGCCCGAACCCGCGCGGGTCAAGCCGGCAGCGCCGCCGGCGCAACTATTCGACATCGCGAGCGACCCGTCGGAGAGCCGCAACCTTGCAGCAGCCGAACCGGCGCGGGTGACGCGGATGACCAACGAGCTAGCGCGATGGTTCGAAAGCGTCGAGCTCGAGCGCCGCACCATCCACAATTGAGTCAGCCTGAATTGATCACCGGAGCGTCGGCATTTGTGGCGTAGGATGACGTCGCGTCGTTGAATGACGCCATCGGGACGCCAAGGCTTTCTCTCGTCAGCCCCACACGGCGCGGGCGACCTCGACGACCAGCGCGAGCTTGCGGCGCTCGTCATCTTCGCTCAGCGGGTTGCCCGCCACCGTGCTCGCAAAGCCGCATTGCGGACTTAGCGCGAGCTGATCGAGCGCGACGAACCTGGCCGCCTCGTCGATGCGCCGGCGCAGCGCGTCTTTCGATTCCAATGCCGGAGACTTCGTGCTGACCAGGCCGAGCACGACCAGGCGGTCGCGCGGCACGAATCGCAGCGGCGCGAAATCGCCAGAGCGTGGGGTGTCGTACTCGAGAAAGAACGCGTCGACTTTAGCCTCGTTGAACAGCCGCTCGGCGACGGTGTCATAGCCGCCCTCGGAAACCCACCTACCCTTGTAGTTGCCGCGGCACAGATGCATCGTGGCCGCCACATTCTGCGGACGTTCGTCCAACGCCGAGTTGATAGCTTCGATGTAGCAGGTGGTGAGCCGCTCCGGATCCTCGCCGCGCGCCGCGACTGACTCGCGCACATTCGGATCGCAGAGCATCGCGAGCGGTACCTCGTCGATCTGCAGATAAGTTGCGCCCGCCGTCGCGAGATCCGCGACTTCCTCGCGATAGATGCGGGCCAGGTCGGCGAAGAATTCTTCGGCATCGCTATACGCCGCCGGCTCGATTCCCGCACGGCCGCGCCAGAAATGCATCGTCGATGGCGATGGCATCGTGACCTTCGGGGTGCGCCTGGTGACGCTCTTCAAAAACGCGAACGCGTCGGTGCCGATGCCGTACTTGCGATGGACGCGTCCGGCGACGTGCGGTGCGGTGAAGTTCATCAGGACGCCGTCCGCGTCGCGAAACTGAAAGAGCGATTCCTTTATCGCCATCCCCTCGATGGCATCGACGAAGTGCGACCAGTATGAGCCGCGGCGGAACTCGCCGTCGGTTATCGATTCGAGGCCTACGCTTTCCTGCAGAGCGACGGCGCCGCGAACGCATTGATCAAGAATCTCGCGAAACGCGCCCGCCGCGGCATCGCCCGCGCCGAAGTCGCGAAACGCCTGCTTCAGCGCGCGCGGCCGCAGCAGGCTTCCGACGTGATCGGCGCGGAAAGGCGGGTTGAGTCTCGGACCGGTCGGCATCGCGGCTGTCTCCATCGGACCGCGCGCGGCCTCGCGCCGCGCCGCGGCAGGGGTCAGCCCCTGCACCCAAGGGCCACGCAGGAAGCCGGCTCCGCTGTCGCCGGCGGAAACGAATCCTGCCTCACTGTCTGTTTGGTGTTAGTCCTGAGGCCGCGCGAATTGCAAGCGTCGCGGCGGCGCGGGCGGCTGGAACGCAGAGTTCTGAGAGCGCGTAGCGCGCTTTGGCGAACGGGAAGCGCGAAACCCGTAAGGGGTTTCGCAAGTTCGCTCTCGGTGGGAGGGGGGGCGGAGCGCCTTCAGGCGGGCGGGGCGGACGCGGCGGGCGCGGGCGGCCGCTCAGGCGTGGCGGGGGCGGGCGCCTTGTAACCGCATCCTTCTTTCACGCATTGCCAAGTGGTGCCGTTGCGCTTGGTGACCTTCTCGGTGAGATAGGGCGCGCCGCATGATTGACACTTCTGCGCGACGAGGCGGTCCCAGCTCGCGAACTTGCATTTCGGGTAACGGGCGCATCCGAAGAACAGCTTGCCCTTGCGGCTGCGGCGCTCGAGGATGTTGCCTTCCTTGCACTCCGGGCATGGCACGCCGGTGTCGACCGGCGCGCTGCCGCCCAGGCGCTTGATACCATCGCAGTCGGGATAGCCCGAGCATCCCAGGAACTCACCAAAGCGCGAGCGCCGGCGCACCATCGGCTTGCCGCACTTCTCGCATACCTCGTCGGTCTTTTCGGGCACTGTGGCTGCCCGCGCCACGACCGAGCCCTGCTCGTCGCGGGTAAACTCCTTGGTGTTAGTGCATTTGGGATAATTCGAGCAAGCGAGAAACTCGCCGTTGCGACCCCACTTGATCACCATGTCGCCGGCGTCGACTTCGCACTTGAGGCCGGTGGGAAGGCCCTTGCGCTTCACCGTCGGCATGGTCTTTTTTGCGTCGCCCAGGCGCTTGGAGAACGGGCCGTAGAATTTCTTGAGCGTGACGATCCAGTTCTCTTTTCCTTCCTCGACCTTGTCGAGGTCTTCCTCGAGCGACGCCGTGAAGCCGACTTCCACGATGTCGGGGAACGCCGCGACCAGCAGATCGCTCACGGTGCGGCCGAGCGAGGTAGGGCGAATCCGCTTGCCCTCGTCCTCCTCGACGTAGTCCTGCTTCAAGATGCTGGTCATGATCGAGGCATAGGTCGACGGTCGGCCGATGCCCTTCTCTTCGAGCTCTTTGATCAGCGTCGCCTGGGTGAAACGCGGCGGCGGCTGCGTGAAATGCTGCTCGGGATCGAAGCCGAGGAGCTTGAGCACCTCGCCCTCGGTGAGCGGCGGCAGCGTCGCGGCGTCCTCGTCAGACGGTTCGTCCTGGCCCTCGATATAGACCCGCATGAACCCGTCGAATTTCATCACCTGACCGGTGGCGCGGAACACCGTGTTGCCGGCGTCGATATCGACGGTGGTGCGATCATAGACCGCCTGCGTCATCTGGCTCGACACGAAGCGATTGAAAATCAGGGTATAGAGCGCGAGCGCATCCTTGTCGAGGTACGGCGCGACCGACTCGGGGTCGCGCTCGACGGCGGTCGGGCGGATAGCCTCGTGGGCTTCCTGCGCCGACTTGCCGGAGCGGTAGAAGTTCGGCTTCTCGGGGACGTAGTCCTTGCCGTAGCGCGCCTCGACGTAGGAACGGACGGAAGCAAGCGCCGCATCGGAGACGCGCGGCGAGTCGGTGCGCATATAAGTGATAAGGCCGACGGCGCCCTGGTCGCCCAGCTCGACGCCCTCATACAGGCGCTGCGCGATCTTCATGGTGCGCGAGGGCTGAAAATAAAGCTTGCGCGACGCCTCCTGCTGCAAGCGCGAGGTGATGAACGGGGGAGTCGCGCTGCGGCGCAGTTCCTTGCGCTCGACGGTGCGGACGGTGAAGGCCGCGTTCTCGATGGCCGCGATAATCGCGCGGGCCTCGGCTTCGGGAAGCTTGTATGCCTTGTTGTCGATGCGGGTGTCTTTGTGGCTGTAGAGCCGCGCCTTGAAGGGGGGCGGATTCTTCGCCTCCAGGCGCGCGTCGAGGGTCCAGTATTCCTCGGCCCGGAACGCCTCGCGTTCCTTCTCGCGCTCGACGATTATCCGCAACGCCACGGATTGCACCCGGCCGGCGCTGATTCCCCGCTTCACCTTGTCCCAAAGCAGCGGGCTTATCTGGTAGCCGATCAGGCGGTCGACAACGCGGCGGGCCTGCTGGCCCTCGTACAGGGGGAGGTCAAGTTCCGCGGGATGCGCGATAGCCTCTTTGACGGCCGCCGCGGTTATCTCGTGCAGGAGCACCCGATGCAGCTTGCCGCGATTGGCCTTGCCGAGGCGGTCGGCGATATGCCACGCGATCGCCTCCCCTTCGCGATCCGGGTCGGTCGCCAGATATATATTGTCCTTACCCTTGGCGGCCCCCTTAATTTCCTCGATTATTTTGGCCTTGCCCGGGATGACGTGGTATTCGGGCTTGAAATCGTTCTTGATATCGACCCCAAGCGTGCTTTTGGGCAGATCCATCACATGGCCGACCGACGGGGATACATGAAAATCCGCCCCCAAGTACCGTTTGATGGTTTTGGCCTTAGCCGGTGATTCGACGATGATTAGGTTTTTTGCCACGATAAACTTCGGCCTCTCCCCCGCTTCTAACCCGCCACGAGGTTTCTACCATCCTGCCTGACTTATGCCAGCGAGAAAAGCTTGCCCGGATGTTGGGCAACCTGACCTCTGAGTTCGAGCTCCAACAACAATGTAAGCACGGTCTGCGCTTTCAGCCCAGAGGCTTCGATAAGAGAATCGACGTGCAGCTTCTGATCTTGCTTAAGAAATTCTAATATAACTTGGGCTTCATCAGTAGCGCCGAGTAGGGGTGCGGCCGGATTTCGGCCAGCGGATACTTCAGATTGCCGTACCCCTGAAATTGCCGCGGATGTCGGCTCTGGCCGGTCTTTCTGACTTTGCGATGCCGCTCCGGAGGAGGCTAGCGGCATCATTTGAGGCACCAGTTCCTCGACCACATCCTCGACGCATTCCACCAGCTTGGCGCCCTCCTTGAGGAGGCGGTTGCTGCCGCGGGTCTTGCCGGTTAGCGGGCTACCGGGTACGGCGAACACCTGGCGGTCCTGCTCGAGCGCCATCCGCGCCGTAATCAGCGAGCCGCTCCGGTCCGCCGCCTCGACGATTATCACCCCGAGGCACAGTCCGGACAGGATTCGATTCCGCGGCGGGAAGTTCTCCGCTATCGGCTGGGTGCCGACCGGAAACTCGGTTACCAGGGCGCCCCCTCCTGCAATGATTGCCTCCGCGAGCTTGCGATGCTCGGTGGGGTAGATCACGTCTATGCCGCATCCCATCACTGCAACTGTGCGGCCGCCCGCGTCTAACGCCCCCTGATGGGCTTCGCCGTCAATTCCGCGCGCGAGACCGCTGACGACAGTGAAGCCTTTCGCGGCCAGCTCGAGACCAAGCCGCTGCGCCATCCGGCGGCCGGCGTCACTGGCTGCGCGCGCGCCGACGATCGCAATACAATGCGACTCGGCGAGCGGTGCGTCGCCACGAACGTAGAGGTACGGGGGCGGATCGGCGATTTGGCGGAGATTCGGCGGATAGTCGGCGTCGGTCAGCTTAAGAAGCCGGGCGCCGAGACGCGGAAGTTCACAGAGCTCGCGCTCGAGCGGATCGTAGTCGCGAAACTCCGCGATGTTGCGCGCAACCTGGCGCGAAACGCCGGCGGCTGCGATCTGTTCCTGGTCCAGCGCCAGGACTTTCTCGGGTGCGCCGAACTTGTCGATCAGCAACCGAAAGATGCGCGGGCCTACTCCGCGCACGCGTCGAAGCGCGAGCCAGTATGCCTCCTGAGATGGCATCGAATCATTCCGCGCCTCGCGCGCGGACCCCTTTTCCGCAACCGGGATGCGGTTTCAGCGTACTTGTACAATAAGTTGCGCTTAAGGGAAATGCGCAAACATAAGCTACGAGGCCCGATGCATTTTCTTGACCGTGCGCATATGATCCATTAACTTGCACGCAACCGCTTGTGCCTGCCGTATTTGGACTGAGGTATAACATTGGCTTCGATTGAATCTGAAAATGACCGAGCTGTGGGCGGGGGAGTTGGAACCTCGATGGAATTCACCAGAATGTCGCATGATGAGAAACTGATCGTAATCTTCAGTTTTTATCGCGACGCCGAACTCCGGGGCGCGCGCCTGCTCTTCAATCTGCTGGGCCATATGAAGGATGCCGAGTCGCAGCTCAAGATGGCGAAGCACCTCTCCGACGAGACCCGCCACGCCTGGCTGTGGACCAAGCGCATTGCAGACCTGGGCGGTACCCCGATCCAGATGGTCGACGGATATCAGCGCCGCCTCGGCCTCCGCGCCGGCGTTCCCAAGACGCTTATCGATCTACTCGCCCTCACCGTGGTGGTCGAGGAACGCGCGCAGAGCCGCTACAACGCGCATTCGGCGCTGCCCGACGTTGACCCCGAGACTCGCGAGATTTTGAAGCTGGTCACCGAGGACGAGACCTGGCATCTGTCCTGGATCGAGAAGAAGATGCGCGAGATGGCGCGCGAGCAGGGATGCGAACAGCAAGCAGACGATTCCCTCGACCGCTATCGGCGCATCGACCGCGAAGTTTACGCCACCCTCGCCGCCGACGAAGCTGAGCTGATGCGGTCCTGAGCGCCGCTGGCTCGATCCCCGACAATCCGAACCGTGCCTAACTGCCGCTCGCGGTCGCTTGTGCCGATCGCTATTTTTGCGGCGGCAGCGTTGGCACTCGCGGCATGGTCCTCGCGCGCCGACGCCGAATGGCTGCAGGTCCAGTTCGATTTCTCCGGGGGCTTGTCGCCGGGCCTGGAGGCAGAGTCGACCGCCCTCGACGCACTCCTTACCAGGGAAAATCGCTCGCACGAGATGCACATCTATCTGGGCGCCAATCACGCCTTCAATTTTCCCTCACTCCCGTTCTTGTATAACGCCGGCGCAGCGAGCGACGCTTGGAACCGCAGCCTCAAGTTCCTCGATCACTACCTGAAGCCCGTCACCGCGAATTGATCTACGCCTCGCGCTTTTCGCGCGAGGCGTAGATCTTCGCCGCTGGCGATTTCGCGAAAATTGGAATTGTGCGAGATCTACGTGGTGCGTAAGCGTCGCGCGACTTTAAGCGCGCGATTTCAGCGCGTCGTTCAGCGCGCGGCGCATCGTCTCGGCCGCCGCGGCCGCGGCGAGCGCCGGATTCGACTCGGGGCGCTTCAAATATGCGTACATCAGGCCGCGGCTCGAATTCACGACGATGCCGGAGCCATCGGCGCGCGCCGCCGTGACGGCATCGGACTCCGATGCGCCTTGCTCGCCGTAGCCGGGAACCAGGATGAACGCATTCGGCATTAGCTCGCGCGCGCGCCGCGCGTGTGCCGGATAGGTCGCGCCCATCACGGCGCCGACCGAGCTCAGTCCCGATGTACCGATAAAATCGCCGCCCCATTCGCGCACCCGCGCGGCCACCGCCTCCCATAGAGGCGCGTCAGGCGTCGCGCGATCCTGGAACTCGCCCGACGACGGGTTGGAATTCCTGACCAGCACGAACACACCGCGCCCGGCCGGCACCTTCGCGATGAACGGCATGACCGCGTCGCTGCCCTGATACGGATTCACTGTCACCGCGTCGGCGGCGAAATCGCCGTCGCCCAGGAACGCCGCCGCATAGGCTGCCGAGGTTGAACCGATATCGCCGCGCTTGGCATCCGCGATCGTGACCAGGCTGAGCTTGCGCGCGAGCGCGAGGACTTCGACGAAGGCGCGCATCCCCTCGATGCCGCGTGCTTCGTAGAACGCGAGCTGCGGTTTGACGGCAACGATCGACGGCGCGCACGCCTCGACGATTTCGCAGCAGAAACGCGCGAGCGTGAAGCCCAGCGGTATGCCCGGGCCCGTCTTGCTGTCGAGTTGGGGATCGACGCCGAGCATCGCGACGCTTTGCTTGCGCACAATCGCATCGGCGAGACGGTCCGCGAAGTCCATTCACGCCATTATCGCACAAGCCGCAATAAGGGTCATCAGGGCGTTGCCTTTGCGGGTTTCGCGCGAGCATCCTTGGACACGGCAGCGGGCGCCGGACACGGCAGCGGGGCGAAACCGTGAAACAGAGACGCCGCGCGCGAACCACCACATCCGGCAGCGGGGAATCCGAGATGGCCATACTGACGATTGCAATCAGGCTTCGCTTCATCGCGGCAATCGCGCCGGCCGTTCTGCTGGTCGCGGGATTGCTGATCGCGGGCGCGTTCTATGTGTTCGGCGGTATACCCAGGGCGATATATGACAACCAGTACACTGCGCTGCGCAACGCGCAGGCGATGGAGAACGGTCTGTACAAAATGGATTGGGCGCGCTCGCAGGCGGAATCGAAACAGATCATCGAGGACCAGCAGCGCGGCTTCGTTTCTTCGATCGGCAGTGCGCGCGATCGCGCGGACAGCCGCGAACAGCTCGATCTGATCGAGAAGATCGCGCGCACCGCCAATCCGCTCTTCGATTCGTTGCGCAAAGTACAGCCGGGCGACGACAGCCTGGAGCCGCAAATGCGCGATCTCGAAACGCTGGTCACTCAACTGGTCGGCGCCGACGAAGCCTCGCTGCTGGCGCTCGGCGCGCAAGCCGAATCCAACGCGCGAATCATGATCGCCATCACGGTCGTCGCCGCGATAGTCATTCCGTGGATCTGCTTTCTGATTCTCAACCGGATGACGGCCGCCCTCGCGCTCGAGCTTCGCGAGATACGCCGCCGCGTCGAGAATCTTGCGGGTCATCTACCCGCGCCCGATGAGGATTTGAAAGCTATCGATGCGGCGCTCGCCGGCCTCGGGTTTCCGAAGCCCAATCCGATGCTCGCCGAGTGAGAATCGGCGGGCCGGCCGCCGAGCTCGGTTAGTATTTACTTCGGCCTGTCGATTTTGGATGGCGCTGATCGTCGTATAGTCGAACGCATAAGGTCTCATGAAAGGGATTCATCATGAAGTTCATGGTCCTGCTGCTCATCGGCGAAGGCTCTCAGGCGCAAGCGACTCAGACGGAACTGCGGCGCGTCGTGGAGCAAACCCTCGCGGTCGAGGACGAGCTGGTGAGGCGGCGCAAATATGTTGATTCGCATCGCCTGCGCCCGGAGTCCGAGGCAGTTACGATCCGGATGACGCCGGGCGGTGGTCAGATTGTCGAATCAGGTCCGTATGCGGGCGCGGGGCTCCGCGGCTACTTCATCGTCGAATCCGAATCAATCGACGAGGCAGTCGAGTGGACCAGGAAATTTCCGCTCTCCGCGAGGATGCGCGCGGAGATAAGGCCGATTCAGGCGGGCAACCGGATTTCCAGCTACGACATCACGACCGCGGGACGGAAGCGTCCGAAGTTCCTGCTGATCTTCTGCGGCTCCGAAGCAAATTGGGACGCCTATTCCGAAAAGCAGCAGCGCGAGGCTGTCGACAAGCACAATGCGATCGGTGCGCAGCTCTTCGCGCAGCAGAAGTTCCTCGATGGCTCGCGCCTGATGCCGCGGTCAGAAGCCAAAACGGTCAGCGTGAAAGATGGACTACAGATCGTAGTGGACGGTCCGTTCGCCGAGACCAAGGAAGTCCTGGGCGGCTATTTCCTCATCGAAAGCGATTCGATGGAAGAGGCAATCGAATGGGGCAAGAAAACCACTTTCGGCTACGGCGGCACCGAGGTCCGTCAAGTCTGGGAGACTGAGTGAAGACATGCGCCGCGTCACCATATCTTGAGCCGTTTGAATTCGCGAGCACCTAGGGAGGAGAGCTGGCCAACCGTCTAAGAGGAACGCGCAATATGAAATTCATGCTGATGATCATCGACGATGAACCGGCGCAGGCGAAATTTTCCGAGACCGAGATGCGCGCGCTGTTCGACCAGGTCGGCGCGATCGAGGCGGAGCTGAAAGCCAGCAACAAACTGGTCGATTCGCGCGCGCTCCGTCCAAGCGCGGAAGCGGCTACGGTCCGAATGCGCGCCGGCCGGCCGGTTGTTACCGACGGTCCGTTTTCCGAAAGCAAGGAAGTGCTAGGCGGCTATTTCCTGGTCGATTGCGAGTCCAGACAGGAAGCGCTCGAGTGGGCGCGAAGATTTCCTTACGCGGGTCTCGCCGCGATCGAGGTGCGGCCGCTTTGGGAAATGTCCTGACGCGCCGCGCACGAGCCATGATCAAGGTTCGGGCCCCTGATTGTATGCGGATGAATTGAGCGACGGCGGCGGTTAGACTCGGTCTCGATGACCGAAGATAGTTCGCGGCCGCGAGCGAAATCAGACGGAGCGCTCGAGCGCGTGTTCCGGGAGGAGTCCGGGCGCGTGTTGGCGACGCTGGTGCGGATCGTCGGCGACATCGACCTTGCCGAGGAGATTCTCCAGGAGGCGATGGTGGCGGCGATCGAACGCTGGCCCGCCTCGGGCGTCCCCGACCATCCTGGCGCGTGGCTCACCACCGTGGGGCGCAACCGCGCGCTCGATATTGTGCGCCGCCGAAATCGCTTCGAGGCCAAGCGCGAAGATATCGCCCGAGAGTTTGCAGACGAAACGATGCCTGCCACCGGCGCGTCCGAACCGATTGCCGATGATCGTCTGCGGCTCATCTTCACCTGCTGCCATCCGGAGCTCGCCTCTGAGAGCCGGGTGGCGCTCACGCTGAAACTGGTCGGCGGTCTCTCCACGCCGGAGATCGCGCGCGCATTCCTGGTCTCCGAGGCGACTGTCGCGCAGCGTATCGTGCGCGCCAGGAAGACCATCCGCGATCGCAAGCTTCCCTACGTGGTGCCGGAGGCGGTCGAGCTGCCCGAGCGCCTCGCCTCGGTATTGTCGGTCATCTATTTCATTTTCAACGAGGCCTACACAGCACGCGCCGGCGACTCCCTGGTTCGCGCCGATCTCTGCGACGAGGCGATACGCCTGGGAACGCTGCTCGCCGGCCTGATGCCTGACGAGCCCGAGGTGCTGGGATTGCTCGCCCTGATGGAAACGCAGGCGTCGCGCAATCGCACGCGCGTCGACGTGGCAGGAAATATCATCCTGCTGGCAGATCAGGATCGAAGCGCGTGGGACCGGGAGCTGATTCGCCGCGGTCTCGGCCATCTGCAAGCGGCGCGCGCGCTGGGGAAATCGGGCTTCTACCAACTGCAGGCGGGAATCGCCGAGTGTCATGCCGCCACGCCCACCTGGGCTGACACCGACTGGCGGCGAATCGCGATGCTGTACTCGGAGCTGCAGAGACTCTCGCCTTCGCCGGTCGTCGAATTGAACCGCGCGGTCGCGGTCTGCATGGTCGACGGACCCGCCGCGGCACTCGCGATTCTCGATGCTGTCAAAGGCGCGCCGCAGCTCGGCGAATATCATCTGCTGCCCGCCACGCGCGCGGACTTCCTGCGCCGGCTCGATCGATTCGCGGAGGCGGCCGCCGAATACCGGCGCGCGATCACACTCACCCACAACCATCGCGAGGTCGAGTTCATGCGCGGCCGCCTCGCCGAGTGCGAAGCAAAACAGTCCGCACGCGGCTAGCGCGCCCGCCGCGCGCTAGGTTCGGTCCTGCGCTGGGCCGCTCAGTGGACGAATTCGGGCATGATTTCTTTCGCGAACATCTCCACGTCAGCGAGCGACATGAAGTTGATAAAGAAATAGGTCAGCCCGAGATTCTCGATCCGCCAGCTCAGCTCGCGCTTGATGTCCTCGATGGTGCCGACCAGCACCATCGGAGAGCGGCGCGCGGCCTCGACGTCCTTGATGCCCATCATCTGCGCGGTCGCCTGGATCATCGCTTCGGCGGTGGCCTTGTCCCTGGCCGCGATCAGAAAACCTCCGCCCGAAAGCTCGACTGCGTCGGCGCTGCGGTCGGCGGCCTTTTGAAAATCGCGCAGCACTCCGATCCGGCGCTTCATCTCGTCCTTGTCGAACTTCATCGCCTGGGCGAGATCGACCATGCCCTTGGTAACGGGCGGATTGAGGTTCAGGACTTCGGCCTCTTCGGCGGCGATCTTCAGAATCTTTTTTCCGCCGCCGCCAATCAGAATCGGCGGATGCGGTTTCTGCACCGGCCGCGGATAATTGTAAGCCTTGTCGATCGAAAAAAAGCGGCCGTGAAAGGTGGGCTCGTCCTGCGTCCACATCGCCTTCAGCACTTTGATCGCCTCGGCGAGCTGCTCGATTCGCTCCGCGTTGGACGGATACGGATAGCCGTACGCGTCGTACTCTTCCTTGAACCATCCGGCGCCGAGACCGGCGATGAAACGGCCGCCGCTGATATGGTCGAGCGTCCCGATCATCTTCGCGAGCAGCGCCGGGTTGCGATACGACATCGCGGTGACCAGCGGCACCAGTTTGACGGTCCTGGTCGATGCGGCGACCGCGGCGAGCGTGGTGAAGCACTCGAGATGCGGCTGGGTGGGATCCGAGGTCATGCCGCGCATGAAGAAGTGGTCGTCGATCGAGACTGAGTAGTAGCCGAGCTCCTCGGCGCATTTGGCGAAAGTCACGATGTTCGCGAAATCGCCGTTGGGCAAGCCTACGTTGAACTTGATCGGTCGCATCGATGGAACTCCTTTCGGGTGTCAGCGCGCGCTCACTGAAAAGACTTGGCGCGCGAAGAATTGAAGCGTCGACTTCGACGCCAAGCCAACAGGGCTGCCGCCAAGCTAGCACCGCTGCGACGACGAGGGGAGAAGCTGATTTGCGATGCGCATTTTTCGCGCGCGGTGCGCCGCGCGCGTCATTTTGCGGGCTTCGCGGTGCGCGACATCTTCCGGGCAGGCGCCGGCTTCGCGCCCGGCTTGCGCTTCACGCGCGACACAACTTTGGTGGGCCGGCCGTCGGGTAGCGTGAGGCGCAGGCTCTGCCACAGATACCAGGCCGCCGCCGATCGGTATGGACGCCATCGCTCGCCCATCGCGCGGAGCCGCTTCGCATCGGGCCGCTCGCGCATCCGAAAGGCCAGCTTCACGGCGTTGCGAACGCCGAGGTCGTCGACCGGCCACACGTCGGCCCGCGCGAGATTGAACATCAGGAACATCTCGGCGGTCCAGCGACCGACTCCTTTGACGCGCGTCAGGTCAGCGATAATTTCCTCGTCGTCCATCCGCGCGAATCGATGAAAATTTAAAGTGTCGTTCGCGACGTGCGTCGCCAGGTCCTTGACGTATAGCGCCTTTTTCGCGGAGAGACCGGCCTTGCGGAGATCCGCGTCCGAAGCGGCCAGCACCTGCGCTGGGGTCGGGAACTTCGCGTCGCCGAACAGGCCAACGAAGCGTCCGTAGATTGCGTTCGCGGCAGCGCCCGCGAGCTGCTGAAAAATGATGGCCCGTACCAGCGCCTGGAAACGCTCGGAGCGGCGCGCCATCTTGAGCGGCCCGACCTGCTTGATGATTCGCGCTAAAACCGGGTCGGTCTTGCTGAGATGCGCGCGAGCGGCGCGCGCGTATGGGACTTGATCGGTCGCCATCGTTTTTCCGGAGTGTGCCGAATCTGCCACGCCTGCTAAGGTTGTTCAACCGCAAGGGGTTGAAAACGAGCGCGAACGTTTGGAGCTGAGATTAGAGCGATGAGCGACGACGATCGTCTTCCGATGCGCGCGGAAAACCTACGCGAGGGCATGAGCCTCGGGCCGATTCACTACGTGGTGACCGCGGAGCAGGTCGGCGCATTCGCGGGAGCATTGCGGAGCGCGAATCCGCTCTACGGCGGCGGCTCCGGCGCCGCGCTCGCGCCGCCAACAATGCGGCTCAATGACTACGCGCTGCTTATCGCGGAACATTTCAAGGGCGGCAAGGGAGGAGTCCACGCGAAGCATCGATGCGAGTTTCACCAGCCGATGCGCGTTGGACAGGCGGTCACCACCACCGGCACCATCACGAAGACTTATCGCCAGCGCGGCAAGTTTTATTTTGAGCTCGAATACGAATCGCGCGACGCGGAGAGCGGTGGGCTGCTGGTGCGCCAGGCAATCACTTCGGTGCTGCTGAACGAGGCGGGAGAAATGCGATGACCGAAGTGGGAGAAATACGATGAGCTCTAGCGCGGACGAAGTTCGGAGCGGAGTCGAATTCGCATCGGCGCCGTACTGCCTCGATGCGGACACCGCGGAGGCATACCGGCGCGCAAATCACGGACCGCGCCGGCGCCGCCCGGCGGGCGGGATTCACGACGACAACAGCGCTGCGAACAAGGCCGGCTTCGTCGCACCGATCGCGGCCGGCGAGCAGGTCCTGGCTGTGATGGCGCAGCTTCTCGTCGATCGTTTCGGGATGGGATTTCTAAGTGGCGGCCGAATCGAGATCGCATTCGTCAAGCCGGTACTGTTTGGCGATACCATCGTCGCCCACGCGCGCATCGAGTTGGAACGCTCGAGCGACACGCACCTTGAGCTGGCAATCCGCGTCGAGAATCAGCGCGGAGAAAACGTGTTGCTCGGCACCGCGGCGGTCCGGACATCCACCGCATGAGTACCAGCGAAGTATCGCGCGACGCCGCTCAGATCGCTGCCGCGCCGCCCGGCAAGCGCGCCGCGCCGGTGTGGCAGAAGGCGCTTCCCTATCTCGGCACGCTCGCGATCTTCGCGCTGATCTTCTGGCGCATACCGTTCGCGAAGGTGGGCGCAGCACTCAGACAGGTGCCGGTGCTGAAGTTCGTTGCGCTGTTCATGCCGTATTCGCTGTTCTACTTCGCGATCGACTCGTTGTGCCTCACCTGGGTCATCAGGCGATTCAACGCTCCGGTGCGGGTCAGAGACATTTTGCCGATTCGCGCCAGCATGTACCTGCTCGCGCTCATCAACACCAACCTCGGTCAGGGCGGCGTCGCGTATTACCTGCACCGCAAGGAGCGCATCGGGTTTCTCGCGGCGCTGAGCTCGATTTTGTTTATCGCGCTGATGGAAGTGTACCAGTTGTTCCTGTTCTCGACCGTGGGCGTGTTGTTCTACACGCCGGAGACCGCGACGCAGCGCGAGATAGCCGGCGTACTGAGAATTGCTTATGTGGTGGCGTGGCTGGCGCTCGCCGCGATTATAATCTTCTTCGCGATCGCGCGGCGCCGCGATTCGATTCGCCAATGGATCGAGATGGGCAGAGCAGGCGCGATCGCCGCGACTTTTCTGCGCGCGCGCCCGCTGGACTATTTCATCGTGCTCGCGATCAAGGCGCCGAGCTTCCTCGTTTCGGTTGTGGTGCAGTATTTCGCGCTCGCGTTGTATGGAATAACCATCCCGTTCCTGAAGCTGATGCTGTTTCTGCCGCTGGTGTTTCTCGCCGCCGCGCTGCCGATCTCCGTCGCGCATCTGGGCACCAGCCAGGCGGCGTGGCTGCTGCTATTTTCCGGCAACGCGCCAGACGCTGCGATTCTCGCCTACAGTCTCGCGGCCCACTTCACTTTCATGTTTTGCAATGGGGTGATCGGGCTGATCTTCCTGCCGCGTGCGAGCCGCGAACTGACGGCGGTGCAGGATGATGCGGCCGGCGAAGCCGCGGCGGGATGACATTGTTGCTCGTCTACTCGCGATGCGCCGACAGCCACACGCGCCCGAACCGCGTCGGTCGCATCGGATTGATCTCGTAGTCGTGCACCCACGGCTGCCGAATCACGTAGGTCACCGGATAGTAGAGGAACACCCACGGCGCGTCCGCGATTACGATCTTCTCGGCCTGGTCGTACAGCGCGTAGCGTTCCTGGAAGTCGGTCTGGGAAGCGGCTTGCTGCAGCAGACGCTCGAAGTCGGGATTGTAGTAGAAGCTGTCGTTGTTCGCGCCCCATTGCGTCCGTGAGAGCAGCGCGCCGAGAAAATTTTCCGGGTCGGGGAAGTCACCTTCCCATCCGTACATGAACGCCTGCGCCGTATGCGGCTGACGCACCGCCTCGAGGAACGGTCCCCACGCGATCGGCCGCAGCATGACGCGCACTCCGATCAGCGCGAGGTCCTGCTGAATCGACTCTCCCAGCATCAGCACCGTCTGGTCGGCGCGCATCCACAGCTCAAAGCTGAAGCCTCCGCTGAGTCCCGCCTCCTCGAGCAAGTGCCGCGCCGTGGCGGGATCATAGTCGTAGCCGCGCAGCTCGGGATTGAAGCCCGGCAGATTCGGCGGCAGCACGCAGTGCGCGACGACGCCGCGTCCGTTCATCAGCGCGACCAGCTTGTGACGATCGATCCCATAACTGAGCGCGCGCCGCACACGCACGTCGGTGAACGGCGGCATCTGGCAATTCATCCCGAGGTACTGCGTCGTGACGGTGGTCTTCTTGAGGGTCAGCCGGCTCAACTCCGGCGACTTCATCACGTAGGGAAATTCGGCGGGCGGAATTTGCAGCATCGCGTCGAGGTCGCCGACTTCGAACCGCAGCCATTGCAACTCCGCGTTGACATTCAGCGTGTCGACGATCGCATCGAGCTTCGGCTGTCCCTTGATGAAGTAGTCGGGGTTTTTCACCAGCACGATGCGCTGGCCGCCAATCCACTCGCGAAGTTTGAATGCGCCGCTGCCCATGGCATGATGCGAGAAATCGTCGCCCCATCTCTCGGCAACCTCGCGCGGCACCGCCGACGCGAACGGCATCGCGAGCTTGTGTGGAAAGATCGGGTCGGGCGCATCGAGATGAAAAACGATCGTCCACGGGTCGGGCGTCTCGATCCCGCCCACGTGGCTCGCGCGATGCGCGCTGAATTGCCCGGAGCCGCCGATGCCCCGGTAATATTGCATCCCCTTGGAGCGCGTCGCGGGGTCGAGCACGCGCTCGATTCCGTAGCGGAAGTCG
>DATDGX010000141.1:0-126382 GCA_036521875.1 Binataceae bacterium (SeqCode) | reverse complement strand
ACGACTCGGTGTACGCCTGGTAGTCCTTGCGATGCTCTTCCCACGGCTTCTGCGGAATCACCAGCATCCCCATCCCGGCCTTGGCCATGATGTCACCGGTTTCCGGCGATACGATCGCGCCATACATCCGGCTGACCAGGTCCTTGTCGATTGGCTGGGGCCGGATGCTCATCTCCGGAATCTGGAAAAACTTGCCGTTGAACGAGAAACGTTTTTGCGAGAGCGCGAGCTTGATGATCTCGGCCGCTTCCGCAAAGCGCTCGCGCGCCTCGCTCATCGGCACGCGAAAGCCGTCGAATTCGATCCGTCCGGCGCCGCGCCCGAAGCCGAGCGTGAGACTTCGGCCGTTGGCCATAATATCCAGCATCGAGATTTGCTCGGCGACGCGAATCGGATCGTGCCACGGCAGCACCACTACCATCGTGCCGAGGCCGATACGCCTGGTGTGGCCGCACAGGTAGGTCAGAAATTGCAGGACATCGGGAACCATCGTGTACGGCGAAAAATGATGCTCGACGCTCCAGATCGCATCGAAGCCGAGCGGCTCGAACTGCTCCGCTAGCTTGAGATCTTCCAGGAACACCTCATGGTCCGGTTGCTGCTCATGGAAATTCTGAACGAAAACGGCTCCGCTGATCTTCATCGGGAAGCTCCTTCGGTGATGGTGCGATCACCATTGCGCTATCGGAGAAAAATTTCAAACTGTCCTGGCGCCGCGACACTGTCGGGACGTTCCAGCTCAGGCCGCGTCATCTCATCCGGAGCCCTTCACGAAATGCGGGAGCACTTCGGAGACAAACAGATCCAGCGAATGGCGGGACTGCTCGTGGGTCAGGCCGCCCCATGCAAACGACAGCACCAGGTAGTTGGAGCCGCTTTCCCGAAAGTACGCGGCGATTTTTTCGCGCGCCGACTTCGGAGACCCTACGATGGCGGCATCGGCGGAACGCGCGCGCAGGAGATCATCGGTAAAGAGCGTCGGGACGGTGCCAAAGTCGCGCCACAGCTTTACGATGTTGTTGTAATAGACGCGATACGCGGGTATCGCGATTTCCTCCGCTTGCTGGTCGGAATCCGCAATGAAGAAGTGCCGCACCGCGCCAATTTTCAGTTCCTTGACCTGAGGATTGAGATTGTCGGGATGGTCGCGAAATGTTTCCAGCAAGCCACGATAGGCTTGCAGGGTTCCCTTGACGATCGCGTTGGGACCGCCGGTGACGATCTGCATCCGATGACGCGCCGCGAACGCGAGGCCCTCGGGAGTCGACGCGCCATACCAGAACGGCGGATTCGGCTTCTGCTTTGGCGCGACTTCGATCGGCGCGCCGGCAAATTTGTAGCGCTCGCCCTGATGCGAAATCTTGCGCTCGCGCAGACCCTCGACAATTACCTTGAGCGACTCCTCGAAAATCTCGCGCGACTCGATGAAGTTCACCCTGAAGTGCGCGAGTTCGTAAGGAGAGACGCCGCGGCCGACGCCGACCTCGAGCCGCCCGCCGCTCAACTGATCGAGCATGCAAATCTCCTCGACCAGCCGCATCGGATGATAGAGGGGCAGCAGATACACCAACGGCCCCAGGTGAATCCTGCGCGTGCGCATCGCAACCGCGGCGAGAAACACGCTGGGCGAAGGGGCCATGCTGAGCGGCGTCGCATGATGCTCGGCGAGGTGGTAGCAGAAAATTCCGGCCCGATCCGCGGCCTCGATCAGTTGCAGGCGCTCCTCATAGAGCTGCTCGAGGGGAACCTCGCGGCGCTCGAGGTGATCGAAGATTCCGAATGCGACTTCCATAGCGAGGCCTCCTGAATCCCGCACTAGATCGCATGACCGCGAAGCGGTCTGCAAACGCAAGATCGAGCCTGGGCGAGGCCGGCGCCGCGGAGCAGCTCATCGCGGCGGTTCGGGCGTCCCCACGTGCCTCTGTTCATGAAGTGCCTGAAAACACTGGAAAACCGATTTCGCGATTGCTATCGTGCTTAACCGGAATTCACCTGGGAAACGAAGTTTTTTCATTTAACTAATGTCTGCGCGGATGCGCATAATCTCGCCAAAGGTATGCGCGGGAATTCTGCGGCCGTTTTCTGATTCTATGCTCGCGCCGGCTCCCGCCCGGCCGAGCGCGCGCAAATGATTAAGAGGTAGGGTTTCGATGCTCGAACACTTGTGGTTCCCGCATGATATCTCGACGTTCGGCCCGCGCGTCGATTGGCTCTTCGAGCTGATCTTCTGGATCGTGGTGATCGTCTGGATCGCGGTCATGATCGCGATGGTCACCTTCCTGATTCGCTACCGCACCCGTCCCGGGCGCAAGGCCGAATATATTGAGGGCAACACGCGGCTCGAGGTGATATGGACCACGGCCACCGCGGTGATCCTGGTCGTGCTCGCGTTCATGAGCCGTTCGACCTGGGCGGACATCAAGGAGCACGGGCCGGCGGGCCAGGTCTTCTACGCGGTCGCGTCCAAGCAGTTCAACTGGGAAATCACCTATCCGGGGCCCGACGGCAAGCTCGGCACCAAGGACGACGTCACGGTGGAAAATGAATTCCACGTGCCGGTCAACACGGTGGTGCGCTTCGATCTCACCTCGAAGGACGTGATTCACAGCTTTTTCGTGCCCGCCTTGCGGCTCAAGCAGGATTCCGTCCCGGGCCGCGTCATCAAGGTCTGGTTCGAGGCGCGCGAGGTCGGTACCTGGGAGATTCCCTGCGCCGAGCTGTGCGGCTTCGGCCATTCGGGAATGAAAGGCAGCCTGGTCGTCGATACTCCGGAAGCTTACGCAAAGTGGATCAAGGACAAGTACTCGGGCCAATAAAGGAGAAATTCGCCGGCCCACACGGGGCGGGGGAGATAACTGAGGATGAGTAGCGCAGCAGCAGCAGTAGTTCCCAGTGCGCACGCCGAGCATCACGAGCTCGGCTTCATACGCACCTACGTGTTCTCGACCGATCACAAGATGATCGCGCGCCAGTTCCTGTTCATGGCGCTGTTCATGATGGCGATCGGCGGCTTGATGGCGATGCTGATGCGCTGGGAGCTGGCGTGGCCCGAGTCGCAGGTGCCTCTGATGCATTGGGTGCCGGAGCCGATGATGTACGACGGCGCCATCCCGCCCAATAGCTACAACGCATTTTTCACCATGCACGCGACCATCATGATCTTCTTCGTGATCATGCCAATCCTGGTCGGATGCTTCGGCAATTTTCTGATCCCGCTGATGATCGGCGCGCGCGACATGGCCTTCCCGACGCTGAATATGCTTTCGTTCTGGGTCGGCGCGGTGGCCGGCGTGCTCCTCCTCGCGTCGTTCGCGGTGACTGGCGGACCGGCGGCCGCGGGCTGGACGTCATACGCGCCGCTGAGCGCAGTGCCGAACTACACCGGCGTCGATTGGGGACAGAATCTATGGTGCATGTCCCTGATCGTGCTCGGCGTGTCGTCGCTGATGGGCGCGATAAACTACATCACGACCATCATCAACATGCGGACCAAGGGAATGACCTTCTTCCGCATGCCGCTGGTCATCTGGTCGTTGTTCATCACCGCGATTCTGCTGCTGCTCGCGCTGCCGGTGCTCACCACCGCGCTCGCGCTGTTGCTGTTCGATCGGATGGCGGGCACCCACTTTTTCATTCCCACCGGCGGCGGCGAGCCGCTGCTGTGGCAGCATCTGTTCTGGTTCTTCGGCCATCCCGAGGTCTACATCATGATCCTGCCCGCAATGGGCATCACCTCCGACGTCATCTCGACATTTTCGCGCAAGCCGATCTTCGGCTATCGCGCGATGGCCTACGCGATGATCGCGATCGCGTTCCTGTCCTGGATCGTATGGGGCCATCACATGTTCCAGTCGGGGATGGATCCCGCGCTGGGCAGCGCCTTCATGATCACCACGATGGTCATCGGGGTGCCGTCGGCGATCAAGACTTTCAACTGGCTGGGCACGCTCTACAAAGGGAATATCCACTACACGGCCGCGATGCTCAACGCGCTGGCGTTCGTCGCGATGTTCGTTATCGGCGGACTGTCGGGAATCTGGATGGCGTGCACGCCGGTGGATATGTATATCCACGATACTTACTTCATCGTTGCGCATATCCATTACGTACTATTCGGCGGCAGCCTGTTCGGAGTATTCGCCGCGGTTACCTACTGGTTCCCGAAGATGTTCGGGCGCCTGATGAACGAGAGGCTCGGCAAAGTTCATTTCTTCATCACCTTCATCGCGTTCAACTGCACCTTCTTCCCGATGCATATCCTCGGGATGGGCGGCCATATGCGGCGTATCTATAACCCGCTGCAGTACGATTTTCTGAAGCCGCTGCAGGGCATCAATATTTTCATTTCGATCAGCGCTTTCGTGCTGGGCGCCGCGCAGTTCCTGTTCCTCGCCAACATCATCTATGGACTGAAGTGGGGCGAAAAGGCGGGTGAGAACCCGTGGCGTGCCAACACCCTCGACTGGACGACGCCGTCTCCGCCGCCGCACGGCAACTGGCCGGGACCGGTGCCGGTCGTCTACCGCGGGCCGTACGAATACAGCTCGCCCGAGGTCGAAGAGGACTACCTGCCGCAGTCGCAACTGCTCGAACACGAGAGCGCTGCCGCGGACTGACTATCCACGCGAAATAGGTATTCGCAAGATATAGGGTATTCGCACGATATAGTTAGATGAGTCGAGTGGCTAATGGTCCGGGCAGCGCCAACGGGTTGCATCGCTTCGCGGTGCTGACCGCGTGCGCGACCTTCGTGCTCATCTTCGTGGGCGGACTGGTGACCTCGACCGGCTCGGCGCTCGCGGTGCCGGACTGGCCGCTCGCCTTCGGCAAGCTCATTCCGGCGTTGCAGGGCGGCGTCCGCTTCGAGTACGGCCATCGCGTGGCCGCCGGCACGGTGACTATGCTGACCCTCGCGCTGATGGCGTGGACAATTCGCGCGGAGCCGCGCCGATGGGTTCGAATCACGGCGCTGGCGGCGTTCGCCCTTATCATCGCGCAGGCAATTCTCGGCGGAATCACCGTGCTGTTGCTGCTGCCGCTGCCAATCGCAGTCGCGCACGCGGCCACCGCGCAGGCGTTCTTCTGCCTGATGGTGGCGATTGCGATTTTCACCAACCCGCGCTGGGAGCGGACGCCGAATCGCGAGGAGCCTCCTGCGCGAATTCCGCTCGCGGCGCTCGCTGGCATCACGACCGCTGTCATCTATATGCAGATTCTGGTCGGCGCCCTGATGCGGCATCTTGGGGCGGGCCTGATTATTCCTGATTTCCCGTTGTCGTTCGGTCATCTCATTCCGCCGTATTTCGACGAGTACGTCGCAGTGAATTTTGCGCATCGATGCGGCGCCGTGGTCGTGAGCTGCATGATCATTTGGACCGTCGCGCGCGTGCTGCGGCGGCATTCGAGTGAGCCTGCGTTGCGCAGGACCGCGCTCGGACTGTTCCTGCTTCTGGTCGCGCAGATATGCCTGGGCGCGATCACGGTCTGGAGCGTTCGTGCTGTGATCCCGACCACCAGCCACGTTGCGATCGGCGCGGCGGTGCTCGCGACCAGCTTCACGCTGACGCTCCGCGCGTATCACATCTTCGGGTTGCCGAATCGCGCCCGCGAGCAAGCGCATCGGTCGCACGCGAATCAAATTGTCGAACGCCGGGTGACTGCGTGAGCGCGAGAGCCGCCATAGTCGCGACTGAAGCACCGCTAGTGCGTGGACACTTTGCCGACTACGTCGCGCTTACCAAGCCGCGCGTGGTCGCGATGGTCCTGGTCACCACGCTCGCGGGATTTTACCTGGGCTCGCGCGGCGGATTCGATTTCGCCGCGGCGCTGAGCCTCGTGGTCGGCACCGCGCTCGCCGCCGCCGGTACGCTCGCGCTCAATCAATATATCGAGCGCGAGCTCGACGCCCGCATGGATCGCACCCGCAAGCGCCCGCTGCCCGACGGCCGGATGCGCCCGGCCGAGGCGTTAGTGTTCGGCGTCGCGATAACCACAGCGGGCGTGCTCTATCTTGGCCTCGCGAACAACTGGCTATGCGCGGGAGTGATCGCGGCGATTGCGATCGTCTACTTGTGCGGCTACACGCCGCTGAAGCGCGTCTCGTGGGTCTGCAACCTGGTCGGCGCGATACCGGGCGCGCTGCCTCCGGTCGCAGGATGGGCGGCGGCGCGCGGGAGCCTGACGCTCGAACCATTTGCGATGTTCGCGATCATGTTCCTGTGGCAATTGCCGCATTCGCTCGCGATCGCGCGGCTCTATCAGAAAGACTACGCGCGCGCGGGGCTGTGGCTGCTGCCGCGCGATACCCCGCGCGGCAACGCCGCCAATCCGGTCATCGTCGCCGCGACGCTCACCTTGATCGTCGCCGGCATGATGCCGACGATTCTCGGCTACGCGGGAATGCCGTACCTGGTGGTCGCGGTGGCTCTGGGAGCCGGTATGTTCGCGTGCGGACTTGCGATGGTGTGGGCCAAGTCGCCGGCGGCGTCGGCGCGGCGGCTCCTGTTCGCGTCGCTGGTCTATCTGCCGGTGGTGCTGCTGGTGATGGTCCTGGACAAGGTAAGTTAAGGTCAGTTGAAGAGTGACGAACCGATGCCGTCAACGTTGACCCGCGAGCCAGTACGCTCGGAGAACCGGAGACTCGCGAAGATATTGATCGGAGTAATGATTTTGCTGGTAGTAATATCGATAGTGACTATTGTCGTGAAGCACAGAGCGTGAAACACAGAGTAATGACGCGATGCCCGGAACGGCAGCAAAAGTAAGACCGCTGATCATACCCGGCAGGAAGCCCGGGTCGGGCAGCGTCACCTCCGGCGGCGGCGACCAGCGCGAGCGCGCGTTCATGAGCAACGGGATGATCGCGGTGCTCGCGGTTATCGCGTCGGAGATGATGCTGTTCAGCGGCCTCATCGGCTCGTTCCTGATTTTCCGGCTCTCCGCGCCGTTCTGGCCGCCGCCCGCGCTGCCACGGCTTCCGATCGCGATCACCTGGGTCAACACGCTCGTGCTGCTGACCAGTGCGGTCACGATGTTTCTCGCGGTGCGCGCGGTGCATCGGAGCCGCCAGCGGTTGCTGCGCAACTATCTCGCGATTACCGCGGTGCTGGGCACGACGTTCCTGCTCGTCCAGGGCTCGGAATGGGTGCGCCTGGTCGCGCATGGACTCAAGATTTCAAGTGGCGCCTACGGCGGGACGTTCTATACGCTGATCGGATGCCACGGCCTGCACGTGACGGCGGGAGTGGCCTGGCTGGTGGGCGTCGCCGTCGCGGCATGGGGCGGCCGTTACAACGCGCGCAACGCCTCGACCGTCGAGGTCGTCGCGGTCTACTGGTTTTTCGTCTGCGCGATCTGGCCGCTGCTGTTTGTGCTGGTTTATTTGATGTAGATTGCTGCGCTTGGAGGTTCGGCGATGAAGTTTGACGGACTCAAATCGATGGCGATTGTGGCGATGGCCGCTGCCCCTGTGCTTGCGCCGCGCGCGGCGTTGGCGTGTGCGATGTGCGGACTGTCGCCGGGCGATCACGCCGGCCACGCCTTCAACACCAGCGTGCTGTTCATGCTGTCGGGACCGTATGTGACCTTTGGCCTGATCGGCGGAATTGTACTGATCGCGTGGCGCAGGGCAAATCGGCGGAGCCTGGTAGTTAAGGCTTCGACTCCGCCCAAGCGCTGAGAGCCGGGCTTGAATAGAGCCGATCGTGGAATGAATTTGTCGGAAAGTGAATTTGTCCTGGAGTGAATTTCGCCGCGGAATTGAATTTCGCGAGAGACGGGGAAACCGGAGATGAGTGAGGCTGCCGCAGTAGATACTCACGCGCATGGCGCGGAGTTCGTCGACCAGTTAGAGCCGTCGTTGACGCCCGGCAACTCGGGCAAGCTCGGAATGTGGGTATTTCTGGCCGGCGACGCGATGACCTTTGGCGTCGCCATCGCCGCCTATGGCGCGCTGCGCTATCACAACGTCAACTGGCCAAATCCCTCCGACTATCTCGGTATCACGACCACCGCGGTTATGACGTTCATCCTGATCTGCTCGAGCGTCACCATGGTCGAGGCGTTGTCGGGAATTCAGCACGGCAACCAGTCGAAGTTCCGGACCTTCATGTTCCTGACGATCGTCGGCGGAATCGCGTTCCTTTCGATGCAGGCCTTCGAGTGGCATCACCTGATCGGCGAGCGCGGGATGTCGATCAAGCGTGATCTCTTCGATGCGACCTTTTTCGTCCTCACCGGTTTCCACGGATGCCACGTCTTTGGCGGCGTGGTGTACAACAGCGTGCTTTTAATCCGCGGGTTCACCGGCAAGATCACCCAGGCGAAAGCGGGATTGGTCGAGATCGCGGGACTTTACTGGCACTTCGTCGATCTCGTCTGGATCCTGATCTTCACATTTGTCTATTTGATCTAGAACCATAGCCCTGGTGCCAACCGAATATCGAAAACGGGTATTGATGCGATGACGACTGAGACAGCCACCAATGCGAGCGCCGCTCCGCACGCGGATCACGAGACCAACTACATCGCGATCTTCGTCTACCTGACGATACTGACCGGCGCTGAATTGCTGGTCTACTCGATGAACCTGCCGACCGTGATCAAGATCGGATTGCTGGTTGCGCTGGCGCTCGCGAAAGCCACCATGGTCGCGATGTACTTCATGCATCTGGCGATGGAACGGCGCGGACTGTGGATCGTTGCCGCCACACCCTTGTTTCTGGTCGCGTTCTGCTACCTGATGCTGCGCCCCGACTTGAGCAAGCGCGCGTGGGCGCATACGGCGCGCGTTCCTGGGGCCGTTACCACCGACGCTTCCGCGGCGCCCAACTCATAGGATCATCGCGAGCGGCTGAGGAGCGAACGCCGCTTGTTCAACTACCATTCGCTCGCGCCGCTGAACGCCGTCCTCAACGGCAGCGCGACGATCCTGCTGCTCGCCGGGTTTTTCTTCATCAAGCGGCGATGGATCCGGGCGCATCGCGCCTGCATGCTGAGCGCGGTTGTCTTCTCCGCCGTGTTCCTGACTTCGTATGTGATTTATCATTACCACGTCGGCAACGTGCGCTTCGGCGGCCACGGATGGATCCGTCCGCTCTATTTCGCGATCCTGATTCCGCACGTGACCCTGGCATTCACGATCGTGCCGCTGGTGATGATCACGCTGTGGCGCGCGCTCAAGGGCAACTTCTCCAGGCATCGGCGGATAGCGCGCTGGACGTGGCCGCTGTGGATGTACGTGTCGGTGACCGGCGTGGTGATCTACGTGATGCTGTACCGCATGTACGTGCCGATTTATCCCTGACCAGTGAAATAAAAGCGGGGACCCGATGAAATGAAAGCGGCCGCGCGTTGGATGACGCGCGGAACATCGAAAATTGAGATCTCGGCGCGGTACCGCTACGCCTTGGCGCTCGGGCGGCTCGAGACTTCCTGGTGCCAGCGCGCGAGGTTCTTCTGCTCGGGAGCAATCTTGATGCCGGTGGTGCGGCCGAAGTCGATCCCGATGAGCGCGGTGATGTCCGCAATCGTGTAGCGGTCGCCGGCGATGAATTTGCGGTTGGCGAGCTCGGTGTCGAGCCATTCCAGCCGCTTCACCGCCGCGCCGCGACAAATTTCGCCATATTCCTTCACCTGCGGAATCCGTCCCTTGAAAAAGTCGCTGGTGTTGCGGAACGCCGACGCGGTCATCGACAGGATCTCGAACTCCATCCGCCGGTTCCACATTTCGACCACCGCCTTATCCTTGTCGTCGGTGCCCATCAGCGGAGGATTGGGCTGCAGCGCCTCGAAGTAGCGGCAAATCGCGACTGACTCGGCGATACGCGTGCCGTCGTCGAGCTCGAGCACCGGGAGCCCGCCCATCGGATTGATCTTGAGGAATTCGGGCTTGCGATTTTCACCAGTCGCGATATTCACCTGCTGCAAGGGAACCGTGATTCCCTTTTCGGCGAGGAAGACGCGCACGCGGCGCGGATTTGGAGCTTGGGTATATTCGTAGATTTTCATAGTAGTTGCAATTTAAAACTATGAGGCGATGCGGTCAACCCGCGCGGCCGCAACCGCGTCGCGATGGACAGGGCGGCGAGTACGCGCTCAAGCCTTCGCGCTCGGTCGCGCCGACATCTCCTCGAGCCAGCGGTGGACGTTTTTCATTTCCGGCGGAATCACCAGCCCGCCCATCGTGCGCCCGAGCTCGATTCCGACGAACGCGGTGATGTCGGCGATGGTCAGGCGTTCGCCCGCGATGAACTTCCGACTCTTGAGCTCGCCGTCGAGCCATCCCAGGCGCTGGATCGCGGTCTCGCGCTGCGCCTTGCCGTAGTCGGGGAACTGTTGCATCCGGCCCTTGAACAGCTCGGTGGTGTTCTGGAACGCGCGCGCGATCGGACCGAAGATGTCCAGCTCCATGCGCCGGTTCCACATCTCGACGAACGCGCGATCGCGTGTGTCGGCGCCCATCAGGACCGGCTCCGGATGCGTCCCTTCGAAGTAGCGGCAAATCGCCACCGACTCGGAGAGGAAGGCGCCGTCGTCCAACTCGAGCACCGGCAGCCCGCCCATCGGATTTTTCTTGAGAAACTCGGGCGTCCGGTTCTTGCCCGCCATGATATCGACCTGTTCGTAGGGAACCTTGATTCCCTTCTCGGCCAGGAACATGCGGACGCGGCGCGGATTGGGAGCGAAGGTAAAATCGTAGATCTTCATGAAGGCCACGCTAGAGGCGCTTGCGGGTTGCGTCAAGACAAAAACCACGCGAGGATTCGAATCTGGAAACCTCGCGGCGCCGCGCGATTCGCGAGAAACGATTCGCCGCCCACACGACCGCACAACGGAGGTGCGCGATGAGCTCAGCGAAACTTCAAATCGATCATCTCGCTTTTCCAAGCTTCGACGCGGGCGAGACCTATCGCTTCTACACCGAGGTCATGGGCCTCAGCCTGGTCTTCGCGATGGAAGGCGACGCAAAGGCGTGGAAGGCCAAGTCGTTTCTGCTCACCTCGTTCGCGATCGGCGACGGCAGGGTGCTCGACTTTTTCGAGTACGACGGAATCAAGCGTCCGGACGACGATGGACTGCCGAGCGACATTCGCCATGTCGCGATGGTGGTCGAGTCGAGCGACGCACTCGAGGCGTGGAAGAAGAAGCTCGAGGCGCATGCCGTCTCGTATTGGACCGAGGAGCATGGCCCGAAGCGGCAGTCGGTTTATTTTTCGGACCCCAACGGCGTGCTGCTCGAGCTGACCGATGAGGCCGCAACCGCGAGCCCGGAACGCGCGACGGCGGCGCGCGCGGTCGAGGTGGTGCGCAAGTGGACCGCCTCGCGCGGCCAGCGCGCAGTCCGCTGAGGCAGGCGAAATCGAGCCGTAGTGACGGCGGCTTTACTCGCTGCGACCCCTCTGCTACTTTGGCGAGTTAACAAGGAAGAAGAAGGGAAAAGAAAGAACCCCTGATGCCTCTCTCGGCAACCCTTAAACGGGAAATCGTACAGGGCAACGCCCGGACCAACAACGACAGTGGATCGCCTGAAGTTCAGGTGGCTTTGCTGTCGGCCCGGATCGAGCAACTGACCACGCATCTCGGCTCCCACGCGAAGGATCATCATTCGCGCCGAGGACTCCTGCGCCTGGTTGGCAAGCGGCGCCGGCTACTGGACTATCTGCACTCACGCGATGTCTCCCGCTACAAGGGCCTGATCGAGAAGCTCGGCATCCGGAGGTAGGCTGCTATATTGGCCGCGCGTCCCGGAGTTCGGGAACGCGGGCCTGGGCCAGCCGCTCGGCCGGAATCCAGGCGCGCCACCTACGGCGCCCGGCGGAATTATCCGCAGTCGTCACGCAGCCCCGAACGCCCTCCTTACATAACGTCTGAATGTTACAAAAACTGGAAATTGAATTCGCCGGGCGAACACTCTCGCTCGAAACCGGCAGGCTTGCCAAACAGGCGCACGGCTCGGTGCTCGCCCAATACGGGGAGACCGTGGTGCTGGCCACGGCAGTATCGGCCTATGAGGGCCGCGACAAAATCGACTTCCTGCCCCTGACCGTCGACTATGTCGAGAAGACTTTCGCCGCGGGCAAAATCCCCGGCGGGTTTTTCAAGCGCGAAGGCCGCCCATCGGAAAAGGAAGTACTGACCTCGCGCCTCATTGACCGCGCGATGCGCCCGCTGTTCCCCAAGGGCTACGATCGCGAAACCCAAATCATCGTTACTGTCCTTTCCGCCGACCGCGACAACGACTCCGATACGCTCGCGCTGATCGCCGCCTCCGCCGCCCTCGAAGTCTCCGACATCCCGCACAAGGGCCCGGTGGCCGCGGTGCGGATGGGCCGTATCGGCGGCAAGATCGTAGTCAATCCGAAACTCGGCGAGCTCGAGGACAGCGACATCTCGATGGTGGTCGCGGCGAAGCCGGACTCCATCATGATGCTGGAAGGCGGCACTCAGATCGTCGAGGAAGAGGCGATTCTCGAGGCCCTGTTCACCGCCCACGAGGCGATGACGCCGATCTTCAAAATGCAGGAAGAGCTGCGCAAGCTCGCGGGCAAGCCCAAGCGCGTCTTCGCGCCCAAGGTGATTGATGCTGCGCTGCTCGCCGACGTGGGCAAGCATCTGGGCGACGGCGTCGAAAAGGCGCTCGCGATTCACGGCAAGAAAGAGCGCGGAGCGGCGCTGTATGCGCTCTCCGACAAAGTGGTCGCCGACCTCGCAGGCAAATTCCCCGACCGCGCCAACGAACTAGCCGAGGCGTGCGATCATCTGGTCCGCGACCGCGTGCGCCGCGAGATTCTCGACAACGACAAACGTATCGACGAGCGCAAGTCGACTGATATCCGCGCGCTGAGCGCCGAGGTGTCGGTGCTACCGCGCACGCACGGCTCGGCGGTCTTCACCCGCGGCGAGACCCAGGTGCTGGCGACGGTCACGCTGGGAACTTCGTCCGACGAGCAGAAGATCGACGCGCTGCTGGGCGAGCGCTTCAAGAAGTTCCTGCTGCACTACAATTTCCCGCCGTTCTCCACCGGTGAGGTCAAGTTCCTGCGCAACCCCTCGCGCCGCGAGGTCGGCCATGGCGCGCTCGCCGAGCGGGCGCTGGCGCCGATTCTGCCCGACGAGGACGCGTTCCCCTACACGATTCGCGTGGTCGGCGAAGTGCTCGAGTCCAACGGCAGCTCCTCGATGGCGACGGTGTGCAGCGGAAGCCTCGCGCTGATGGATGCGGGCGTGCCGATCAAGGCTCCAGTGGCGGGAATCGCGATGGGGCTGGTGAAGGAAGGCGACAAGATCCGCGTGCTCACCGACATCCTGGGCGACGAGGACCATCTCGGTGACATGGATTTCAAAGTCGCGGGCACCGCGACCGGCGTCACCGCGATCCAGATGGACAACAAGGTCGGCGGCGTCACCCGCGAAGTGATGCGCCAGGCGCTGCTGCAGGCGCGTGACGCGCGGCTGTTCGTGCTCGCCGCGATGGACAAAGCGCTGAAGGCGCCGCGCAAGGATATGTCCTCGTACGCGCCGCGGATCGTCACCCTGCACATCAAGCCCGACAAGATTCGCGACGTCATCGGCCCCGGTGGCAAGGTGATTCGCGGCCTGGTTGAGGAGACCGGCTGCAAGATCGATATCGAAGACGACGGCACCGTGCTGATCGCGTCGGCCGACGGAGTCGCGATGGACAAGGCGATCGCCGCCATCCAGGCGATTACCGCCGAGCCCGAGATCGGCCGGATCTACGACGGCACCGTGCGCAAGATTGTCGAGTTCGGCGCGTTCGTCGAAATCATGCCCGGCACCGACGGCCTGCTCCACATCTCGCAAATCTCCAACGAGCGCATCCGCCGCGTCGAAGACGTTCTGCACGAGGGCGATCAGATCAAAGTCAAAGTGCTCGACGTGGATCGCAGCGGCAAAATTCGGCTCTCGCTCCGCGAGGCGCAGCAAGACCTCGCGCAGAAAGGCAAGTAGCCGGTGATCAATAAGAGCGTCCTGCCCAACGGCGTCCGCGTGCTCAGCGAGACGATGCCGCAGGTGATGTCGGCGTCGATCGGAATCTGGGTCGAAAACGGCTCGCGCTACGAGGTGCCGGATGAAAACGGCGTCTCGCACTTCATCGAGCATCTGCTGTTCAAGGGGACGAAGAAGCGCAGCGCCGCGCAGATCGCCGAGGAAATCGACGCGGTCGGCGGTGTGCTCAATGCTTTCACCGGTAAGGAATACACCTGCTACTACGCCAAAGTTCTCGGCCAGGACCTCGAGATGGCGACCGATCTGCTCGCCGACATTTTTCTCGACTCGGTGTTCGACGCGGGCGAGATCGAGCGCGAGCGCCAGGTGGTGCTGCAGGAAATTTCGCAGGCCGAAGACACTCCCGACGATTTTATCCACGACTTGTTCACGCTGAACTTCTGGCGCGGGCATCCGCTGGCGCTGCCGATTTTCGGCAGCGTGGAGACTGTCAACGCGATCAATCGCGAGCTTCTGACGACTTTCATGGCGGCGCAATATCGCGCGGGCCGCGTGTTTATTGGCGCGGCCGGCCAGGTCGATCACGAGCGCCTGGTCGCGCAATGCGAGCGGCTGTTCGGCGGCGTACAGGGCGACGGCCGCCAGGAGCCGATTACGCGTCCGGTCGATCGGCCGTCGGTGCTGAACTACGAAAAGAAACTCGAGCAGGCGCATGTGGTGATCGGCGGCCCGGGACTGAGCCAGGGCGATCCGCTGCGCTACGCCGGCTACGTGCTCAACACCGCGCTCGGCGGTGGGATGTCCTCGCGCCTGTTCCAGGAAGTCCGCGAGAAGCGCGGCCGCGTCTACAGCATCTACTCGTTCATCTCCTCGTTTCTCGACTCCGGCTACTTCGCCGTCTACGCGGGTACCAATCCCGAATGGGTCGACGAAGTTCTGGAGGTCACGATCGGCGAACTCAAGAAAGTCGCCCGCGACGGAATCACGGCGGACGAGCTCGCCCGCGCCAAGAGCCAGCTCAAGGGCAACATGATCCTCGGGATGGAATCCACTGACAGCCGGATGAACCGGCTCGCGCGCAACGAGATCGGCTACCGCCGCGACGTGCCGCTGGAGGAACTCGCGGCGGAAATCGACAAGGTCAGCAACGATCAGATCGTCGCGCTGACCTCGTCGTGGTTCAAAGCGGAACGGATGGCGATGGTACTGCTCGGCGACTTGAAGGGCCGCAAGCTCGACGCCGACGTCTTCGCTCCGCTCGCCTGAGCCGGTCGCGTGGCAGGGCAATACCAGCTCGTAGACGCGTTCGTCGGATTGCCGCAGCGGCCGCGGCCGCGCAAGGAAGGCGCGCCGGCGCCGATGGATCCCAACATCGCGAAGTGGTTCAAGCCCGACAAGGCGTTCTCGCAAGGCGCCAGTATCGAGGACCTGATCCAGGAGATGGACACCGCGGGCGTCGAGAAGGGCGTGCTGACGGCCGGCGTCCTGCAGCTCCATCGCAGTCCCTACCAGGTCGGCCAGAACATTTCCGATGAGCTGTACGATTCGCTGTGCGGCAAGACCGCGAAAGTCGTTGCGGACTACCCGGGACGTTTTCACGCCTGCGTCGGCGTCGATCCGACCGGGATGATGAAGTCGGTGCGCCGCCTGGAGCGCGCGGTCAAGGAGTTCGGCTTCCGCTCCTGCTGGATCATGCCGTCGGTGATCGGTCTCGCGCCCAATCACGCGTGCTACTTTCCTATCTATGCCAAGTGCGTGGAGCTCGGCATCCCGATCAAGATCAACGTGGGCGTCCCCGGCCCGATGCGCCCGGCGTGGCCGCAGGAGCCGCTCGCGCTGGACGAGGTGCTGCTCGCGTTTCCGGAGCTGATTGTGGTGGGCTGCCATTTGGGGCATCCGTGGCAGCTCGAGGTCGTCGCGCTGCTGCAGAAGTATCCGAACTTTTTTCTGATCACGTCGGCGTGGGCGCCCAAGCACATTCCGCAGGAGATTTGGCAGCTCGCCAATACCCGCGGGCGCGACAAGGTCATGTGGGCGAGCGACTATCCGCTCCTCACGATGCAACGATGCGCGGCCGAGGGATGGCAGGTGCCCCTCAAAGACGACGCCAAGCGCGGCTACCTGCGCGACAACGCGCTGAAAGTCTTCAAGTTCTAGGCAGGGGCCAGCCCCTGCACCCAAGCGCCACGCAGGAAGCCGGCTCCGCTCTCGCCGGCGGAGAAAAGCGCAGACCTCTGCACTCGCGCCTTATCTCCAGGAGCGCGAAGCGCGCAATTTAGCCGAAAGGGAAGCCTGAAACCTCGTGAGGTTTCAGAAGTCTGGTTTCTTTCTTTACCTCCCGTCCGCTGATATCTCGATAGTCACCGTGACGACGCCGACGGTAAGAGTTCGCCGCCTGCGCGACAGCGCGCGGATACCCGCGTACCAGAGCGAGCACGCCGCCGGGATGGACTTGTGCGCCGATCTCGATGCGCCGCTTTTTATGGCGCCGCGTGAGCGGCGCGCGGTCGCGACCGGGATCGCGCTCGAGATTCCGCCCGGCTACGAGGGCCAGGTCCGTCCGCGCAGCGGCCGCGCGCTCGCAGAAGGACTCGCGCTGGTCAACTCGCCCGGAACTATCGACGCCGACTTTCGCGGCGAGGTTAAAATTTTGCTGGTGAATCTCGGCGAGCGCGCGATCGAGATCCGTCCCGGCGATCGCATCGCGCAGCTCGTGGTAGCACCGGTCTCTCGCGTTGCGATCGTCGAAGTCGAAAATCTTGAACCGACCTCCCGCGGCTCGGGCGGTTTCGGCCACACTGGTCGCTGAACCATGAGTAAGCGGGGAAAAGGGACGGCCGCGGCGATCGGCTTTCGCGTGAAGACCGGACGCGCGACGGCGATAGTCGTCGCCGGCACCGTCGCCGCGCCGCAGATTTTGCGCCGGGTCGCCGTGCAGTTATGCGACCCCGCGTTCCCGGAATCGTTCCAGCCTTATCACGCGGCCCTGGAGCTCCCGGAACCCGAGGGCGCCGCGGTCTTGAAACGCGCCACTGCAGCAGTGCAGGCGCTCGCGACTCGCGCGATCGCCGACCTCGCGGAGCCACTCCGCGATTCAGGTCTTCGCCTCCGCGGTATCGGCCTGGTCGTCGCGAGCGACCACGACCCAGGACCGCTAGGCCACTCCCACGTCCGCGCGCACGCGCTCGAAGGGCGCCTGTTCTGGAAGGTGATGGAGCACGGCTCCGATTCACTCGGCCTTCCGCATCTTTACATCCTGGAACGCGACGCCTTCGAAGCGGCAACCGTCGCGCTCGGCCGCAAGCCCGACGATCTCAAACGCATCGTGATGGAGATGGGCCGCGCTGTTGGACGCCCGTGGAGCGCCGAAGAGAAGACCGCGACGCTCGCAGCCTGGATGGCGCTGGCCGGTTAACGGTTGCAAGGCGCGCGACCCCATTTTGATTGCGCGGCGAAATACGGGATAATTGTTGGGTCAGAGCGCTCTGACAGAACCGGCTAACCGGTGAGCTCAAAGAATTCCGACATCGACCTCGCACTCACGGCGGTTACGCCGATCGACGGGCGCTATCGCGCCCGCACCCGCGCGCTCGAAGCCTACTTCAGCGAGTTCGCGCTGATTCGCTATCGGGTCCGCATCGAAGTCGAGTGGTACCTCTCGCTCGCCGAGAATCCGGCGTTCGATACGCTCGCGCCACTTCCCGTCGCGGCGATCCGCAAGCTCCGCGCGATTTACCAGGACTTCACCCTTGAAGATGCGCGGCGCGTGAAGGCGCTGGAAGCCGAGACCAATCACGACGTCAAGGCGGTCGAGTATTTCCTGAAGGAGCGAATCGCGGCGCTCGACGCGAAGCTCCCGGTCGAGATGGTGCACTACGCGTGCACCTCCGAGGACATCAACAATCTCGCCTACGCGCTTATTCTGAAAGAGTTTGTCGGGCTGACGCTTGCTCCGGCGCTCCACAAGCCAACCAGCGCGATCGCCGGATTGGCGCATCGCTACCGCGCGCTGCCGATGATTGCGCGGACCCACGGGCAGGAGGCCTCGCCGACCACGGTCGGAAAAGAGCTCGCTATATTTGCGGCGCGGCTCGAGCGGCAACTCAAACAGCTCGCGCGCCAGGAATATCTCGGCAAGCTCAACGGCGCGGTCGGCAATTTCAACGCGCATCGATTCGCATCGCCCGAGGTCGACTGGCTCGCGCATTCGCAGCGCTTCGTCGAGGGCCTGGGACTGGTCTGGAACCCGCTCACCACGCAGATCGAGAGTCACGATTTCATCGCGGAGCTGTTCGGCATCCTGACCCGTATCGACACCATCCTGCTCGGCTTCTGCCGCGACATGTGGGCCTACATCTCGATCGGCTACTTCACGCAGAAAGTGGTGAAGGGCGAGACCGGCTCGTCGGTGATGCCGCACAAGATCAATCCGATCGACTTCGAGAACGCGGAGGGCAACTTCGGAATCGCGACGGCGCTGTTCGAGCATCTCGCGACCAAGCTGCCGGTCTCGCGATGGCAACGCGATCTGACCGACAGCACCGCGATTCGCGCAGTAGGCACCGCTTGCGGACATCTGATCGTCGCGCTCGCGTCGCTGGGGCACGGGCTCGACCGCGTCGAAGTCAACGAACAGCGCATCGCGGAGGATTTTGACGCCGAGCAGACCTGGGAGGTCGTCGCCGAGGCGATTCAGACCCTGATGCGCCGGCACGGGATGCCGCGTCCCTACGAGACGCTGAAGGAGCTGACCCGCGGGCGCCGCGTCGACCGCGCCGTGATCGAGGAATTTATCGCGGCGCTGCCGCTCAAGGACGGGGCCAGGGATGCGCTCCGCAAGCTGACGCCACGGAACTATCTAGGCCTCGCCGCGGAACTGGTCGAACGCTTCGCGCCGCCGGCGCCGGAGGCGGACAAACGACGGGGACGTTAGAGCTATCCACATCGAGGGACGCACGCGATGTGAATAACCGGCTGCATTTTGTGGATACAGGGCGCTTTAAGATTTGTTCCCCGCGCTGCAGTCAGGTAGTTGACGATCTGTACAGTTGAAAGTCGCAGCAGTTGAAACGTCAGGCGGTTCGAGTCCGATCAACCTAAGCAATTCCGGGCGGTAGGACGACGTGGAAACAACCCCAGAAAAACTCGAAATGTTTTATGAGGGCAAGGCGAAGAAGCTTTACTCTACTTCCGACCCCGACCTCATAATCCAGTACTTCAAGGACGACGCCACCGCGTTCAACGCCAAGAAGCGCGGCACCATCGAGGATAAGGGCGTGATGAACAATCGCATGTCGGAGTTGTTCTTCACCATGCTCGAGCATCATGGCGTGAAGACCCACTTCGTCCGCAGGCTCGACGACCGCCAGATGCTCTGCAAGCGGCTCGACATAATTCCGGTCGAGACGATAGTGCGCAATGTCGTCGCTGGCTCGCTGGCGAAACGGCTCGGACGCGAGGAAGGCGAGCCGCTCAAGTATCCGGTGGTCGAGTACACCTACAAGTCCGACGCGTTGGACGATCCGCTGATCATCCCCGATCACGCGATCGTGTTTGGATGGGCGACCGAGGAAGAGCTGGCGACCATTCACACCACCGCGCTGCACATCAACGAGATCCTGCGCCGTTTCCTCGACGAGCGCGGCGTCATCCTGGTCGACTTCAAGATCGAGTTCGGCCGCCATCATGGCCACATCCTGCTCGGCGACGAGATCTGTCCCGACACCTGCCGCTTCTGGGACAAGGCCACCCGCCAGAAACTCGACAAGGATCGCTTCCGCCGCGACCTTGGTGGCGTCGAGGAGGCGTACCACGAAATGTTGCGGCGGGTCGAAAATTAATGCGCGCATCCGGCGCGCGCCGCGGCGATTTGCAGACGAGGACTCTGTAGTTGCAAGTAAAAGTGTTTGTCACGCCCCGGGTGGGCATCCTCGATCCGCAAGGGCGCGCCGTCGAGCACGCGCTGAAAAGTCTCGGCTTCACGGGCGCGTCGGACGTGAAAGTCGGGAAATATATCGTGTTGGAAGTCGATGCACCGTCGAGTGCGCAGGCGCGCGCTGAGGTGAAGCGGATGTGCGAGCAGCTCCTCGCGAATCCGATCATCGAGGATTTCCGTTTCGAGGTCGAAGGCGAATGAAGTGGGGCGTGGTGCGCTTTCCGGGCTCGCTCGATGACGGCGACGCGCTGCACGCGCTCGGCGCCGTGATGGGTCAGGACGCGTTCCTCCTCTGGCACAAGGAGGAGACGCTGGGCGGCGCGGACTGCGTCGTGCTCCCCGGCGGTTTCAGCTACGGCGACTATCTCCGCACCGGCGCGATCGCGCGCTTCTCTCCGATCATGAAAAGCGTCGCGAAGTTTGCCGCCGACGGTGGACTCGTGATCGGCACCTGCAACGGCTTTCAGATTTTGTGCGAGGCTCATCTGCTGCCCGGCGCGCTGACCAGAAACCGCACGCTCTCGTTCATCTGCGAGCGCGTTACGGTGCGCGTCGAGAACGCGCGCACGCCGTTCACCCGCGCCGCGCGCGCCGGCGAGTTGTTACGGCTCCCGATCAAGCATGGCGAGGGGCTCTACGTCGCGCCCGACGACGAGCTTCGCCAAATGGAAGAGCGCGGACAGGTGCTGCTCCGCTACGTCGATGCTCGCGGCGAGGAGTCCGACGCCGCGAACCTGAACGGCTCGACCCACGCGATCGCGGGGGTCGCCAACGCGCGCTTCAACGTGTTCGGCCTAATGCCGCATCCGGAGCACGCCGTGGAAGCCATGCTTGGCGGCACCGACGGGCTTCGAATTTTTCAATCGATTGTCGAGAGCGTCGGATGAGCGAGCGTCCCGCCGCGATTCCCGGCGAGCCGAAAGTTGATCTCGAGCAGGCGCGCGCGCACGGGCTCTCCGGCGACGAATACCGGCGTATCGAGAAGCTCCTCGGCCGCACTCCGAACTACACCGAACTCGGCGTGTTCTCCGTGATGTGGTCGGAGCATTGCTCGTACAAGTCGTCGCGCCGCCACTTGCGCACGCTTCCCGCCAAGAGCGAGCTGGTGGTGCAGGGGCCGGGCGAGAATGCGGGCGCAATCGATGTCGGCGACGGCTGGATCGCCGTATTCAAAATCGAAAGCCACAACCATCCTTCGTTCGTCGAGCCGTACCAGGGCGCGGCGACCGGAGTCGGCGGAATCCTGCGCGACATCTTCACCATGGGCGCGCGTCCGATCGCGAGCATGGACTCGCTCAAGTTCGGCTCGTTCGATCATCCGCGCACGCGCTACCTGCTGGGCGGGGTGGTGGGTGGTGTGGGCGGCTACGGCAATTGCGTCGGCGTGCCGACTGTCGCGGGCGAGGTGATGTTCGACGCGGCGTACAACGCGAACAACCTCGTCAACGCATTCTGTCTCGGACTCGCCCGCGCGGGCGAGATGCAAAGCGCTCGCGCCCACGGCGCCGGGAACCCGGTGCTGTACGTCGGATCCGCGACCGGCCGCGACGGAATTCACGGCGCGTCGCTGCTGGCCTCCGCGGAATTCGATGCGACCAGCGAGGCGAAGCGTCCGACCGTCCAGGTCGGCGACCCGTTCACCGAGAAGCTGCTCATCGAGGCCTGTCTCGAGGCCGCGAAGACGGGCGCGATCGTCGCCCTGCAGGACATGGGCGCCGCCGGGCTGACCTCGTCATCGAGCGAGATGGCGGCGCGCGGCGGGATGGGAATCGAGCTTAACCTCGACAAGATTCCGCTGCGCGAGCCGGCGCTGACGCCGTACGAGATTCTGCTCTCCGAATCGCAGGAGCGGATGCTCCTGGTCGCGGAGCGCGGGCGCGTAGACGAACTCATCGCGATCTTCGAGAAATGGGATCTGCACGCGGTCGTGGTCGGCGAGATCACCAGCGACCGCCGCTGGCGCGCGCGATGGCGTGGCAGCGTCGTCGCCGACCTCCCGGTGGGCGCGCTGGCCGACGAGGCGCCAGTATACGATCGTCCCGCAGCGGCTCCCAAAGCGGACGCGCCGCGGCCTACGGCACGCGCGAGCGTCGCGCATCCGGAGCCGGCGGCGGCGCTCCGCGCGATTCTCGACAGCCCCAACGTCGCCTCCAAGAAGTGGGTCTTCCGCCAGTACGATTCGATTGTGCAGAGCAACACGGTCGCCGGTCCGGGCAGCGATGCCGCTGTGATCCGGCTCAAGGACTCGCGCCGCGGGCTCGCGCTCACGGTCGATTCGAACCCGCGCGCCTGCGCGCTCGATCCCTATGTTGGAACGCTGGGAACGGTGGTGGAGGCGGCGCGTAATGTTGCCTGCGCGGGAGCGCATCCGGTGGGCATCACCAATTGCCTCAACTATGGAAACCCGGAGCGTCCCGAAATCATGTGGCAGTTCGTAAGCGGCGTCGAGGCTCTGCGCGACGCCTCGCTGGCGATTGGCGCGCCGGTGGTGAGCGGCAACGTCAGCTTTTACAACGAGACCGAGGGCCGCGCGATTCCTCCGACGCCGACCATCGCGGTGGTCGGCGTCTTCACCGACGTCGCCAAACACGTCACACAGCATTTCAAGGAGGTGGGCGACGTGATCCTGGTCGTCCGCACCGCAAAGCCGTCGCTCGCCGCTAGCGAATACGCGGCGCTGTTCGGAATCGATGGCGGCGTGCTCAGCCCGGTTGATCTCGAGCGCGAGCGCGCACTGGTCGAAGGGCTGGTTGGCGCGGCTGAACAGGGGTTGATAAGATCAGCTCACGACGTGTCGGAGGGCGGGCTCGCGGTGGCGATAGCCGAAGCCTGTTTCAGCCCGCGGGTGATGCTGGGCGCCGAGGTGGATCTCGGGCGCAACGGAATCACCGGCGAGGCGGAGTTGTTTGGCGAAGGGCCCTCGACCGTGGTCGTGTCGGCGGACGACAGCGATGTGGCGGCGATTGAACGGATATTCCAGGCTGGCGGCATCGAATGCCGCAGGGTCGGGCGCGTGACCGAAACGGCGCGGCTCAAAGTCGCGTCGGTGGTCAGTCTCGACGAGGATGTGAGCGAGCTGGCGCGCATCTACGAAGACGCGCTCCCGAGGAGGCTCAGGCAAAATGACTGACGAATTGTCCGAGCTCTGCGTCGTCGAAGAAGAGTCGAACCTTGACGCATTCCACGAGGAGTGCGGCGTATTCGGCGTTTACGGACATCCCGAGGCGGCCAACCTCGCTTATTTAGGCCTATACGCGCTGCAGCATCGCGGGCAGGAGTCCGCAGGGATCGTCTCGTCCAACGGCAAGTCGCTGATCTCGCATCGCGGGATGGGTCTGGTCGCGGACATCTTCAACAGCTCGATCATCCAGAAGCTTGAGGGTACCAGCGCGATCGGTCACAACCGCTACTCGACGACCGGCTCGACTTCGATCAAGAACTGCCAGCCGCTGGTGGTCGAGTACGCGCGCGGCGGTCTTGCGCTGGGGCACAATGGCAACCTGGTCAACTTCGAAGAATTGCGCGACAAGCTCGAGGGATCGATTTTTCAGTCGTCGTCCGACAGCGAAGTGATCATCCATCTGATCGCCGCGTCGCACGAGCCGACGCTGCCCCAGCGGGTGGCCGAGGCGCTGGCGCAGGTGCGAGGCGCGTACTCGCTGGTGTTGCTGACTGAGAACTGCATGATCGCGGCGCGCGATCCGCACGGCTTCCGGCCGCTGGTGCTGGGCAAGCTCAACAATGCGCCGATCGTCGCGTCGGAGACCTGCGCGCTGGACCTCGTGCGCGCCGAATATATTCGCGAGATCGAGCCGGGCGAGATGCTGATGATCGACGACGAGGGGATGCACTCGATGCATCCGTTCGCGCCCGCCGCGCCGCGCCGATGCGTTTTCGAGTACGTCTACTTCGCGCGTCCTGACAGCCTGCTCTATGGCCGCAATGTTTATTCGGTGCGCAAGATGCAAGGCCGCGCGCTGGCGCGCGAATGTCCCGCTGATGCCGATATCGTCGTGCCGGTGCCCGACTCGGGAAATGCGGCCGCGCTTGGTTATGCCGAAGAGTCGCGGCTCCCGTTCGAGATGGCGCTGGTGCGCAGCCACTACGTCGGCCGCACGTTTATCGAGCCGCGGCAATCGATCCGCCATTTCGGGGTCAAGATAAAGTTCAACCCGGTCGCCGAGCTTTTGCGCGACAAGAAAATCGTGCTGATCGAGGACTCGCTGGTGCGCGGGACCACTCTCCGCAAGGTGATACCGATGCTACGCCAGGCGGGCGCGCGCGAGGTTCACATGCGCATCGCGGCGCCGCCAACGACCAACTCGTGCTTCTACGGAATCGATACGCCCACTCGCGAGGAACTGCTCGCGTCGTCGCACTCGGTCGAGGAAATACGCCGCCATATCGGCGCCGACTCGCTCGGCTACCTGAGCTGGAACGGCCTCTATTCATTTGTCGGCGAGGGTGCGCGCGAGGGCTATTGCGACGCGTGCTTCACTGGTAACTATCCGGTCGAAATTCCGAAGCAGAACGGGGTGCATCAGTTGCATCTGTTCGACGCGAACGAAGAGCGTGCCGAGCGTCGCTAGAGACTCCCGTTATCACTCGTCGAATGTAGCGAGCCGCCGCGGTCCAAGCGTAGCGAGCCGCTGCGGTCCAAGCGCCGACGCGCTGGCGAGCCTCAAGGAGAGGAGTCGGCGATGTCCTGGACGAACTGGTTGAGCGGCCGCGGCGAGACCAGGATGCACAAGTAGCCGCTGTTCGGATAGTAGCTCAGGCAGATGCTGTATCCCTTGTACTGATAGTACGCGTGGCTGCCCACCGCGCGCGCGCCGACCGGCTCGATCAGCGGCGCCTTCACATAAGTGCATAAAATATCGCCGCGCTCGCCTCGGTAGAACGTGTAGGCGACCGGCCTGCCGTCGGGCAGCCGATCGATTCTTCCGCCGACCAGCCGGTAGCCGCTCGGCCAGAAGTTCCAGATGTAGCCCGGCATGTTGTGGATCAGGTAAGCGTCGGAGACGTCGGCGGGTGTGGCCGAGCCGACGTTCGGTTCGAAGTGACGCTCAAAGGTAGCAAAGCTGGCGACCGCCATATCGAATTCGGGTATCGATGCGAAC
Organism: Binataceae bacterium (SeqCode); assembly: GCA_036521875.1. Lineage (GTDB taxonomy): Bacteria > Desulfobacterota > Binatia > Binatales > Binataceae > DATDGX01. The sequence goes on along the minus strand of DATDGX010000141.1, from coordinate 101,359 downwards.
GCAGGTTGCCGGTTGTGAACGAGAATGATCGCTAACACTGCCGCCGCTGCGACCGCGATCGGCGCCCATATTCGCGCGCTCCTCAGCCTCCGCGACGGTCGTTGCGCGGCGGCCGGCGGCCGCGCCTCGACACGAGCGCCCGCGTCAGCCGAATCGAGCGCCGCGCGAAGCGATACTCTCACCGGCGCTGGCGTTCTGAGCATCCCGGCGCGCTCACGCAGGAGCGCCTTCAGCGCGCGTTGCTCTTCCAGCTCGGCGCGGCAATTCGCGCATCCCGCGACGTGCTGGTCGGCGCGGCGCTTGTCTTCGCCCTCGAGCTCTCCGTCAACGTGAGCCGCGAGAAAATTGTCTATGTAAGTGCCGCAATCCAACTGCTTAGTGCCGCGCCCCTTTCAAAATCGAATCAACTCTATCTAACCCCCCGCTTCGACAATCAGCGCACCCAGTTACAATCCGGGGTCGCTTCACCGGCGTTCGGGCTGCGCTCACGGCACCTACCGTCCAGTAGGCTGCGCGTTCAATTGGAGTCAAGATCGTATTATTCCCCGCTCCTTAGCGTATCCCTTCAATGCAGCGCGTAATATGGCGCGCCCCCGCGAGACTCTCGATTTTACCGTACCGATCGGTATGTCCAGGACCCCCGATACCTCCTGGTAGCTCAGCTCCTCGACGTCGACCAGCAGCAGCGCCGCGCGGAACTCGTCGGGAATCGACTCCAGCGCTTGCTCGACCTCGCGGTCCATTCCCGCCGCCGAGATTATCGCCTCGGGATTGCTGCCCCTGGGATCGACGCGCAGGCTTTCCGCATCGAGCCGATGCTCGAAATCCTCGATCGACGCCGACGGCTGTTCCCGCGCAGAGCGCCGGTAGCCGTTGCGGAAATTGTTGAACAGAATCGTGAGCATCCACGCGCGGCAGTTGGTCCCCGGCTCGAACTGATGGAAGAACCGGTAGGCGCGTAGCACCGTCTCCTGCAGCAGATCGTTGGCGTCGTCGGGATTGCGCGCCAGGCGCATCGCCATCGTGTAGACGGCGTCGAGATGCACAAGCGCCTGTTCTTCGAACTGCTTGCGCCGGTCCTCGCCGCTTGGCCGTCTCCCTGCCATATGAAGAAATCGAAACCATAGCACCTGCCAAGGTTAAAATCTTGAGCCGAGGCGAAAAGTTCCCGTTGGCGCAGGTTTATTATTCTCGCGCTAGGGCGAAATAACCTCGGGCCAGGCCGGTTTAGACAGCGAGGCCGCCCCTGTAGTAACCTCACGTAATCCGTTTGCAAGATTGTTTCGTACCTGAGGAGACGGCTTCACTAGATAGGTCTGGATTGATGAGGGCTTCGGCCCGGCGACTTCAACCCAAGGAGACAGGCATATGAAGAGAGCAGGAATGACGGGCGCAGTTCTGGCGACGGCGGTCGCGCTGATGTTTATGGGCAATTCCGCCCAGGCCGCGGACTCATCGAGTTCACCGGGACAGCAAGCGCAGGTCAAATGCGTCGGGGGCAATTCGTGCAAGGGACAGAGTTCCTGCAAGTCCGCGCAAAGCGATTGCAAGGGGCAGAACTCCTGCAAAGGCAAGGGCTACGTGATGAGCGACAGCGCCAAGTCCTGCCAGGCGTTGGGCGGTCACATCGGCAAGAAACCCCCGATGCCGATGTAGTATCGCGCAAACGGCGGCCAGGCGCGCTCCTCGCGGCGCGCCGGGCCGTCATCACGTGCGACACTTGAGCCTCATTCAACTCGATGCAGCGCTCTGATTTTCCGTTCCTCGGCTTTGGCGTGGGACTGCGGCGCCCGCACTACGCGCACATCCTGGAGCATCATCCCAAGGTCGACTGGTTCGAGGTTATCGCGGAAAACTTCATGGTCGCGGGCGGACGTCCGCTCGAAGTGCTCGAAGCGGTGCGCGAGCGCTACCCGATCGTGATGCACGGCGTGTCGATGTCCATCGGCTCGACCGATCCGCTGAATCGCGAGTATTTGAAGCGGCTCCGCGTTCTCGCGCGGCGCTTCGCGCCCGCCTGGATGTCGGACCATCTGTGCTGGACCGGCGTCGGCGGCCACAACCTGCACGACTTGTTGCCGCTTCCCTACACGGAGGAGGCGGTGCGTCACGTCGCGGCGCGAATTCGAATCGTCCAGGACACTCTCGAACGGCCAATTCTGATCGAGAACGTCTCGAGCTACATGGCGTTCGTCTCTTCCGCGATGACCGAATGGGAATTTATCGCCGCGGTCGCGAACGAAGCCGATTGCGGGATCCTGCTCGATATCAACAATATTTTTGTCAGCGCGTTCAATCACGATTTCGACGCCGCGCGATATATCGATTCGATGCCGGCCGAGCGCGTGATTCAATTTCATCTCGCGGGCCACAGCGATCACGGCAAATATCTTCTCGACACGCACGACCATCCGGTGTGCGAGCGGGTGTGGTCGCTCTACGAGCACGCGGTGAGAAAATTCGGCGCGGTCTCCGCGCTGGTCGAGTGGGACGACAACATTCCGGAGTTTGCGGTGCTCGCGGCGACCGCTGAGCGCGCGCGGACTATTCATCAACAATCTTCAACTGGCGACTCTCGCCTTACTCGCGATGACGATTCCGCTGCGCGAAATCGAGCGCCTGCTCTACCGGCTAATAACCGCGCCTAGCGGCGTGGCCGAGGGGCTCGCGCGCGAGCAGGGCCTGTCGCCCGGCGACCTCGGCACAGTCATCCGCGGCGACGCACGCCTGTCCGCGGTCGAGCGCGTCGACATCTACGCCGACGCGTACTTCTACCGCCTTCTCGACGCCGCGAAGGAAGATTTTCCGGCGACGCTCAAAGTGTTCGGCGAGAGCGGCTTCCACAACCTGCTCACCGGATACCTGATTGACTACCCGCCCACCGAGCCGTCAATTTTTTACGCGCATCGATTTCTCGCGGACTTTGTCCGCAGCCATCCGATTCGCGGCAAGGCGCCCTACGTAGCCGACCTTGCGGCGCTCGAGCGCGCGCTCGTCGAGGTCTTCCACGCCGCCGAAGCGCCCGCTCTCGACGCTGCCGCGATGCGTGCGATTGCGCCCGCGAAGTGGCCCGCGCTCCGGATGCGCACGCATCCGGCGGTGATGATCCTAAGCCTTCAATGGCGGGTCGCCGATGTGCTGCGCGCGGTCGAGCAGGGTAGGGACTTCGAGCCAGTCGTGCACGAGCCCGTGGAGGTGCTCGTATGGCGGCGCAACTCGCGGGTTTACTATCGCGAGATCGAAGCGACGGAGGCGCGCGCATTGGCAGTCGCGGTCGGCGGTGGCGCGCGCGGCGCCACGTTCGCGAAAATCTGCGCCGCGATCGCCGCCGGCTGCGACGGGGCTGAGCATGACGCGGTTGGCGCGATCAACCGGATGCTCGAGCGCTGGCTCGGCGACGGCCTGCTGATGCTGGTGCGACGCGCCAAGCGCCGCAACTAGTCGCAGCAACGCGAGCCGCGTCACGCGCACGGCTGTCAGGTGCCGCGCGCTCGGCAATGTGATCTTTCCATTCGGCGTGGCTATAAGAATGTAGCTTCGTGAAGATGGTAGGTTGATACGCAGCGGCGGCGCCACGCGGTCGGGAACGATTGGCCGGCGACATTTTGGTCAGACTTTGAGCATCGCGACGATCACTGTCGAGCGGCTGAAAAGCCGGGCCGGATTCGACGAATTCGCCCGGCTCCCATACCAGGTCTACTCGAATCACGACGCGTGGTGGCCGCCCGACGTGCAGAGCGAGGTCGACCTGCTCTCGGGCCGCAGCCATTTGTCGCGCGAGCTGGATCTCGAAGCGTTCTGCGCGCGCCGCGGCCGGAAGGTCGTCGCTCGCGTAAGCGCGCTTATCAACCGGCGCTACATCGCGCATTGGGGCGAGCAGCTCGGCCATCTGATTCACTTCGAAGCGCTCGACGGCGAGGACGAGGCGGTCGCGGCGATGCTGGAAGCCGGGAAGGAGTCCCTACGCCTTCGCGGGATAAGCGCGGCGCGGAGCGGTTTTGCGGCGTTTCTGGATTATCCCTACGCGATCGATCATTACGGCGCGCTGCCCTCGTTTCTGCTGCGCGGAAATCCCGCCTGCTACCATCGCTATCTCAAGAACTCCGGCTTCGAGAGCGAGAAGGGGCAGGTCGACTATACCGCCGAGCTGACGCCGGAGGTTCTCGCGCGATACCGCACGATGCTGGACGGGGCGCGCGCGGCGGGCGTGGTGGTGCAGAGTTGGCGCGAGTACGGATTCCTGTCCGCGATCGACGCATGGACCGACGTCACCAACGCCGCGTTCGAGCGCCATTGGGGATGGAACCCGGTTTCGCGCGGCGAGGTGCGCCCGATGCTGACTTCGCTGTGGGAGACTCCGGTCGCGGACCTGTCAATGCTCGCGAGCGTGGATAACGAGCCGGTGGGCGCGGTGTTCTCGGTGCAGGATTTGAGTCCCACGCTCGCGCAGCTCAAGCGCGGCGTGCGGCTCGACGCGGAGCGCGGCGGCGGAACCCGCGGCGCGTTGATCAATATCGGCGTCAAGCCGGCGGCGCGCGGACGCGGCATCGCGCTGGCGATGGCGGCGCGATCGTTCCTGGAAATGGCGGAGCGCAAGATGCGCTTCACCGGCTACACGCTGGTACTCGACGACAACTGGGCCTCGCGCCGCACCGCGGAAAAGCTCGGCGCTCACGTCACCGGAAATTTCATAACCTATCGTTGCAATCTCTAGCAGGATGCGGAAAAAAGGGGGTTCGCTACAACGAGTCTGAAGCGAGGCCGTAGGCCGAAGCAGAAGATATCGGCTCAGGCAGGCCCGAACCGGCTATGCGTTTAGTTCGTCGAGCAGCGCCTTCGCTTCTTTCAGATCGGCGGTGTCGAAGCCTTCGGTGAACCAGTTGTAGATGTCGGCGATCATTGTGCGCGCTTCGTCGCGCTTGCCCTGTTTGGCGATCATTCGCGCGAGGCTCATCGTCGCGCGCAATTTCCACGACTTCGCCGATTGCGCCTGTGCAATCTCGATCGCGGTGCGGAAGGATTTCTCCGCTTGCACGGCATTCGATGCGTCTTGAGCCAGCAACAGTTCGCCCTTCAGGCGATACAGCTCCGACTCGTACATCCGCTCGCCGGTCGGCTCCACGCGCGAGAACGCCTCCTCAAGAGCTTGGAGCCCCGCCACTGGTTGCTTCATCTGGAGGTGAGCCTCGACCAGCATCGCCAGAACGGAAGGACTTAAGCCCATCCCCAACCTGTCGCGACCCTCTACCGAACGGCGAATTTCCTCGAGACCCTCGTTGGCGCGGTCCGCGTGCACCAGACTCCAGCCTCGATGGCCGATTGCACCTAATTCAAGCGGCCGGATTCCATACTCGGATCCTATGGCGATCGCAGCTTCAGCGTGTTCTCTCGTCCTAACCGCATCCCGCAGGAACCGATTCAGGTTCCATCCTTGGGTCAGGCTGAGCATCATAGCCAACGGGCTCTGGAGCGCGCGCGCTCTTGAAATCGATTCATCCGCCGCTCTCTGCGCGCGGTCCGGAAACCCCAACAACCAGAGGCTGCACGATAACGCGGGAAAGGCCGACGCGAAACGGGGAAAGACTGGGCCGAACTGATCTTCCGGACCTAGGACCGCGAGGCTTTCTTCGCAGTGCGCTCGGGCCGCCTCTGGCTGGCCAAGCCACAACAGAGAAGCCGCCTGCAGCGCGTGGGCTATTCCCAACATCCATGGCTGGCCTAGCCGCTCGGCCATGGCGAGCACCTGCTCGCTGACCTCTCGCGCTCGTCGCTCGTCGGCCCTGATCTGGAAGTGTAGACGCAACCCGACAAGTGCTAGGAAAAGCTGGCGCTCGTCTCCGATTCGTCCGCAGAGCTCTATCGCCCGTGTATAGGCCCGCCCTACTTCGACGAAGCCGGGCGAGAAAGTAGCCGCAAGCGATTGCGCCAGTACGATCTGCAGGCCGATTTCCTGGCGGTCGCGCTCCGAACCATCCGCGGTGCTTGCGAGGATCGAGACGCCACGCTCGGCGAGTTCCGTTGCTTCCGTGAAGGCGGAACGCCGATGTGCTTGTATGGCGGCCAAGTTCAGATAACCGGCCGCCTTCATTGGATTGTCGCTGCGACTGTAGTGGTGCGCCAACTCGGCGACGTGATCGTCGATCTGGCCGGCGGCCAGAGCTTCAATCGCGGTGCCAATCCCTCCGTGCAACAGCTTGCGCCGCTCAACCAGCACCGACTTGTATGCCACCTCCTGGGTGAGCGCGTGCTTGAAGGTGTACTCGATGTCGCCGACGGCAGGCTGCTCGTAGATGAACTCGGCGAGCTGCAAATGCGCGAGCATCGCTTCTAATACCTCGCCCGTTATTTTACGGGAGAGGAGGCCGGCCGCTTGGCGACCGGTAGAGCCTGTCCTGAGCGGACCGTGAACGGAGAGAGCGGGCAAGCCGAAGGATGAGGATTCTGCTCTCGACTGGGGATCGACAACTTCACGCACCAAACTGCGCGCAAATTCTCTTCCGATCACCGCGAGCGTTTGCAGCAGATCTTTCTCATCCGCCGGTAGACGATCGATTCGCGAGACCAGGATCGCCTGCACGGTGGGCGGAATCTTCAGCTCGGCGAGTGGCTTGATGAGTTTGATGCTTCCATTGCGTACCAACGCGCCGTCGTCCAGCAGCACCTCCACCGTCTCCTCCATGAAGAACGGGTTGCCCTCGGTCTTTTCGATGATCAGACGCTTGAGGGCGGCAAGCTCCGCGCTGTCTCCCAGCAGCGACTGAAGCATCTCGGCGGCGCTCTCTTTTCCGAGCGGGTCGAGGCGCAACTGCGTGTAGTAAGTCTTGCTACCCCATTGATGCGAATACTCGGGACGGTAATTCACCAGCAGCAGGATCTTCGCGGTCCCGATTGAATCGGCGAGCAGGTTGAGCAGCGCCTGGGTCTCCTCATCGATCCAGTGCAGGTCCTCGAAGATGACCATCACTGGCTGGTTGAGCGACTCGCGGATGAGAATGCGCTTGATCGCGTCGAGCGTGCGCCGCTTCCTTACCTCGGCCGACATCTGCATCAGCGGATCGTCGGCCTCGATCAGGCCGAGCAGTGCGAACAGGTAGGACAGGGCGTCTTCCAGCGAGCGGTCGAGCGCGAGCACGCGACCGGTCACCTTCTCGCGGCGCTTGCGCGTATCGTCCTCGGGCTTGATGTCGAAGTATCCGTGGAGAAGATCGATGACCGGCAGAAATGCAGACGCCTTGCCGTGCGAGACCGAAAACGTCTCCAGCACCATCCATCCGGATTGCGAGACCGCCTTGAACTCAAACAACAGGCGCGACTTTCCGACCCCCGGCTCCGCCATCGCGGCGACGATCTGCCCATGCCCCGCCTGGGCCTGCTCCGCGGCTGCCTTCATCGCGTCCATCTCGCGATTGCGCCCGACGAACTTGGTGTAACCGCGTCCCGCTGAGCGTTGTAGCCGCGTACGCAGGGGCCCAATCCCCGTCACCTCGTACACGTTGACCGGCTCGCTGACGCCTCTGACTTTGGTGGGACCCAGTGGCTTGAGCTGGAAATATCCCTCGACGAATTTGCGCGTCTGCTCACTGATCGCAATCGATCCGGTCGGCGCAAGCGCCTGCATCCGCGATGCGAGATTGGTGGTGTGCCCGATCGGCGTGTACTCAGTCTGTCCTTCGCCGGTCGTGATCGAACGCACCACCACCTCGCCCGTGTTCACGCCAACCCGCGCTTCGAGCGGCAAGCTCCCGGCCTCGCGCAATCTTGCCGAGTAGCGTTTCAGCTCCTCCTGCATCCGCAGCGCCGAATACAGCGCCCGTTGCGGATGGTCTTCGTGCGCGACCGGCGCTCCGAACAGCGCGAAGATGCCGTCGCCAGTCGACTGCACGATGTAGCCGTCGTAGCGGCGGGCCGCATCGATCATCAGCTTGAGCGCAGGGTCGATGATCGCGCGCGCTTCCTCGGGATCGAGGTCCTGCTCAAGCTCCGTCGAACCCTTGATGTCGGCGAACAGCGCAGTCACCGTTTTGCGCTCGCCTTCGAGATTTTCCGGCGCGGGTGTCTCAGCTACTCGAATCGGTGAATCATTCGATTTCTTTGCCGAGGCAGCCGCCGCGGGCGCTCCGAGCGCCGTGCCGCACTCTCCACAAAAGCGTTTCCCCGCTGGATTATCGGCACCGCATTTCGGACAAAGATTCGCGAGCGCCGCGCCGCAATCACCGCAGAACTTCTGGCCCGCTGGATTTTCAGTTTTGCAATTCGAGCAGCGCATCGGCTATGCGAGGAAGGATGAGCGACCCGCCCCTCGTATATCACCCAGCGCCGTGGAGGGACTAGCAGGCTACCCGAGAACGATCGTTTTCCGCAGCCCGCTGGCGCCGGCTCGAGCTCGCGCGAAGGGCTCTTGCCCTCGCGGAAGATCGCGGCTTACATGACCTGCTGATGCTTTCTTGGCGCCTGCTGGTCCTCTTCCTTCACGTCACCGCGGTGATCGTCGCGCTCGGGGGTTCGCTGTTCTCGACTTTCGCGCTGACGCCCGTGCTCATCCAGGAACTCGCGCCTGCCGAGCGAATCAAGGTCGTGCGCCGAGTCGTCCGCCGCCTCGGCGTGATCGTCCTGAGTGCGCTCGCGATCCTGGTTGTGACCGGGATGCTCAACGTGCTGTTCATCGGCGCAATCTCGATCCTGCTCGCGGTCAAATTGGTGCTAGTCGTGGTCGTAATTATTCTCGCGCTCTACCAGTACGGGACCCTTGGCGCGCGAATCTGGCGGCTCTCGGCGACGGGCCCGAACCCGGCGCTTCCTGAGCTGCAGGCGCGTTTCCGCCGCGTCGGCCTGACTGTCGGGGTGCTGGTGCTGGTGATCGTCTACCTGTCGCTCGGTCTCACGCGCGGCACGGGCGCGATCGAGCTGGTGACGTTCGGATGAGAGCCGCGCGATGACCGACAAAACTGTCGCGCGGGTAGTTGGGCGGCTGACCGCGCTCGCAATCCTGGTGACCGCGGTCTCGACGATTAGCTACGGCCTCGGCGTCCATATGGTGGTGCGCTACTTCGAGCCGCGCGCCGGCGCATGGTGGAACGCGCACGAATTCGTTTTCGCGCAGACCGCCGCCACCGCGCTCGGCCTGCTGATCGGGATCCGAATCGGCGCGAGATTTATCGATGACGCGCGTGCGCGGCGCCGCTCGCTCGCGACGGCACTGATCATCGCGGCGCTCGCGCTGGTGCTCGCGACGCCTCTGTGCGGCACGATTGCGCGCTTCGGATGGAGCGGTCATAGCGGCGCGGTCAGGGACCGTTTGGTCGGAGCCGCCGGCTACGACGTCGCGGGTTTCCTGTTGAAACTGGTTTTCGCGCTCGTCTATGCGCTCAAGATCGTGGTGCTCGCGCTGATGCTCGGGCTGGTAGTCGTCGGACTCGCGATGCTCGCGACGTCATTTGCGGAGCGCGCGCCCGCGGCCGAGAAGTTACCTTGACATTCTTCACGGCGCCGTCGTTTACTCGATCGTGACCGCATTCTGACGCGCCGACTCATCATGCCGACCGACGACGACCGCCTCACCCGACCGCTCAGCCGCCGCGCGTTCCTCAAAGGCGCCGTCGTGACCGGCGCGATCGCGGGCGCGGCGGGACTCATCCGCGGGGCTCCTGGAGCGGCCGAGGAGCCGCAGCTCGGACCCGGAATGGCCGAGCGCCTCGGTCCCGGTGCTGGTACCATCGAACTTAAAATCAACGGCGAGGCGCGTCAGCTCACGGTCGAGCCACGCGTGACGCTGCTCCGCGCGCTGCGCGAGAATCTCGGGCTCACCGGCACCAAGCTGGTGTGCGATCGCGGCTCGTGCGGCGCCTGCACGGTTCATCTCGACGGCAGGCCCGTGACTTCGTGCATGATGCTCGCGGTCGATGCGCGCGGGCATGAGATCACCACGATCGAAGGTCTCGGCACGCCGGCGCGGATCCATCCGGTGCAGGCTGCGTTCGTGAATGCCGACGCGCTTCAGTGCGGCTTCTGCACTCCCGGGATGGTGATGTCGGTCGCGGCGGCGCTGCAACGAAACCCGGGCGCCGACCTGGCCGAAATCCGCCACGCGACTTCCGGGAACATCTGCCGATGCGGCACTTATCCGCATGTCTTCCAGGCCGCGCTAAACGCAGGCAAAGTGAACGGCTCGAAAACCGTCGCGAGTCTTACCGGCAAAGTGCGCGGCTCGAAATCCGTCGCGGGACTCACCTGATGTCGCGCCGCGTCACACTCACGCTCGGGTTCGAGGGCAACACGCGCGATGTGACAGTCGTCATTCCCGACGACGAGCCCACGCCGTGGCAATGGGGTGAACGATTTGCGCTGGTTGGCCAGCCGACGCCGCGCGTCGATGGCGCGCTGAAGGCGACCGGCGCCGCGCGCTACACCTACGACGTCCAGCTTCCCGGGATGCTTTATGGCGCGATCCTGCGGAGCCCAATCCCGCATGCACGGGTGCGGAGCGTCGATCTCTCCGCGGCCGAGCGTCTCGCAGGCGTGCGCGCCGCGACCACGATCGACTCCGGCGAAGTGCGCTTCGCGGGCCAGGAAATCGCGGCGGTCGCCGCGACCACGCCTGATATCGCGGCTGACGCGCTGAAGTTGATCAAAGTCGATTACGAACCGCTGCCATTCGTCGTCGACCTGGAAGCCGCGATGGCGGATTCGGCGCCGAGCGTGTTCGCCAGGGGGCCGAATCTCGGCAAGCCGAAATCGTCGACGGTCGGCGATCCCGACGGCGCCTTCGCAAAGGCCGCGGCCACGATCGAAGCGACCTACACGTCGCCGGTGCAGACCCACGTCTCGCTCGAGACGCACGGCGCGGTCGCGAGCTGGGACGGCGACGAACTGACAGTGTGGTGCTCGACGCAGGGCGTCTACGCGGTGCGCGACGACCTCGCTGTCTACTTCAGCCTTCCGCCCGACCAGGTCCGCGTGATCGCCGAATTTATCGGCGGCGGTTTCGGCTCCAAGTTCGGCGCATCGCCGGAAATCATCACCGCGGCTCGTCTCGCCAAGGCCGCCGGCGCTCCCGTCAAGCTGATGCTGCCGCGCGCGGCGGAGCATCTCGCGACCGGCAATCGGCCGAGCGCCGTGCAGCGAGTCAAACTCGGCGTCGACAGCACCGGCGCTCTCGTCGCGATCGATTTGAAACAACATGGCTCGGGCGGGATTGGCGGCGGCTCCGGGAGCTCGGGTCCGTTCCGCTCGGTCTACCGATGCCCAAACATCCGGCTCGAGGAGCGCAACGTTTACACCAATGCCGGGCCGTCATCGCCGATGCGCGCGCCCGGCTGGCCGCAGGGATGCTTCGCGCTGGAGCTCGCGATGGACGAGATGGCGCGCAAGGCCGGCATCGACCGGCTCGAGTTCCGCCGCCGCAACAACGACAATCCGGTGCGCGCGGCGGAATATGAAATCGGCGCGCGCAACTTCGGATGGGCCGCGAAGAGCGCCGCGCCGAAGCAGCAGGGTCCGCTGCGCCGCGGCATCGGCGTCGCCAGCGCGCTCTGGCACGCGGTCGGCAATTCCGGGCCGGAGGCGCAGGTGATCGCGCATCGCGACGGCCGCGTCGAGCTTCGCATCGGCACGCAGGATATCGGCACCGGCACGCGCACCATCCTGGCGATGGTCGCGGCGGAAGAGCTCGGAGTGCCGCTGTCGACCGTCGCATCCGAGATCGGCGACACGCACTACCTGTATTCGGTGCCGTCGGGCGGCAGCGGCACGGCGCCCTCGAACACGCCGGCGGTGCGGCAGGCGGCGGCGAATCTGCGCGACAAGATTTTCCGGCTCGCCGCGCCCACGCTGGGCGCGGAACCCGGCGACCTCGAAGCGCGCGACGGCCAGATCCGCGTACGCGTCAATCCGTCGCGTGCGATGGCGTTCGCCGACGTGTGCAAGCGGATTCCGGGCGACTCGATCTCGGCGCAGGGCGAACGAATAGCGAACTACGAGGGCTTCCGCAACGACCAGAGCGGATGCCAGTTCGCCGAGGTCGAGGTCGACACCGAAACCGGAATCGTGCGGGTTGTCAACCTGGTCGCCCTCCACGACGCCGGAGTGATCATCGATCCGCTGACCGCGCGCAGCCAGGTCAATGGCGGCATCATCATGGGAATCGGATTCGCGCTGTTCGAGGATCGGAGAATGGATCCGGCGCTCGGCGTGATGATGAATCCGACCATGGACGACTACAAACTTCCCGGGTCGCTCGACGTTCCGGAGATAAGCGTGACCTTCGTCGAAGTCGCCAACGGGATTTCGAATACCGGCGTGATGGGGCTTGGCGAGGCCGCGCACGTCGCCTCCGCTGCAGCGGTGGCCTGCGCGGTCTCCGACGCGATCGGGCGGCCCGCGCGCGATCTTCCGCTCACGCCGGACCGCGTCCTTGCCGCGATGGAGCGTCCCGCGTGAATCGCTTCGAAGTGATCACGCCAACCGATGTCGGAAGCGCGTCGCGGCTGCTAGCGGAACACGGCAGAGTCGCGATCGCTGGCGGCGTCGATGTCGTCGATCTGATGAAGCAGGATCTCGTCGAGCCGCCCGCGCTGGTGAATCTCAAAGGCCTCAAGGAACTCCAGGGAATTGAACTTCGCCCCGACGGAACGCTCCGCATCGGCGCGCTGGTGAAGCTGGCCGAGGTCGCGGAGCTTCCGCTTATCCGCGAGAAATATACGGCGCTGGCGCAGGCGGCGGGTGAAGCTGCCACGCCGCAGATTCGCAACCTTGGCACCGTCGGCGGGAACCTGCTGCAGCGCCCGCGATGCTGGTACTTCCGCAATCCCGACGTGCACTGCCTGAAGAAGGGCGGCGACAAGTGCTACGCGATCGGCGGGTTGAATCGCTATCACTCGATTCTCGGCGGCGGCCCATCGTACATCGTGCATCCGTCGAACCTGGCGCCCGCGCTGGTCGCATTGGGTGCGAGCGTGCGAATCGTGAAGTTCGCAGACACGGCGATCTTAGCGACCGCTCAGACGGAGCTTGTCGCGCTCGACAAGTTCTTTACTCTCCCGACCGTCGACGCCAAGCGCGAGAACACGCTGGGCGCGGGCGAGATAATCACTGAGGTGATCGTGCCGCCGCCTGCGCCCGGCACGTGCAGCGTCTACCTCGAAGCGCGCGAGAAGCAGAGCTTCGATTGGCCGCTGGTGAGCGTCGCGGTGGTGCTAAGTCCTGCGGCGCCCGGTAAGCCGGTGCGTGACGCGAGAATCGTGATGGGCGCGGTGGCGCCGATTCCGTGGCGATCGCCGGAGGCCGAAGCGGCGCTCAAAGGTGCGCCGCTCGACGAAGCGCGCGCCAGAGCCGCGGCGGAAGCGGCGCTCGCGAATGCGCAGCCGATGTCCGACAACGCCTACAAGGTCGTGATCGCCAAAGTGATCGTGCGCCGCGCGATCCTCAAAGCGGGCGGCATTCAGGTGGAGACGGCGTAACGCGATGGCGGCCAATCCTTACTGCCTCTATCTGCGCACCAAGACAGCGTACTTCCGCACTCCATACGGACGGCGGATGTTCGATCCGGAAAGCTCGACGGCGTGCTATACGTGCCTCAAGACTCAGCGGCCGGTCGGTCCCGACGGGATGCCCGTCGAGCCCGAGGTGTGCGGCGAGGAGCGCGGCTGCTTCGAAGAGGAGACGTGATCTGGCACCTGCCAGGTGAATAGGAGGTCAGGCGATGAGCGAGCAGACAAATCAATACGGTCCGGTTGCGACGCGCGTGATGTTCGAGAATGACGACGTGCGCGTATGGGAGATGGACCTCAAGCCCGGCGAAGTCTGCGGCACGCATCACCACACGCTCGACTACGTCCTGTTCATCCTGTCGGGCGCGAAGATCGGCGTCGAATCGCCGGGTCAGAAGCCGTCGAGTCTGACCGCGCACGCGCGCGGACTCTACTTCATTCCCGCGGGCGGAATCGAAAGCGCGCACAATGTCGGCACCACGCGCTTTCACGAAGCGATGTTCGAGCTGAAGCGGCCGCCGCGCGCCGGCGCTCCGAAGGCCACTTACATCGGATGCGACGCGCTCGCGGGCCGCGAGCCCGAGCCTGGCAGCGTCGTGATTCTCGACACCGATCGGGTGCGCGTGCGTGAGACGACGCTCGCAGCCGGCGGCGAGACCGCGATGTCCAACTACCGCTACGATGCCGCCGTCTACGTCGCGGAGGGCGGCAAGGTGAAGATCGTCGAGGCCGTGGGCAACGGCGGCGAGCGCGCCCGCGAAGAGACGCTCGACGCCGGTCAGGTCGCATGGATCCCGCGCGGAAGTAGCCGCAAACTCGTCAATCTCGGCACCGGCCGTCTCCGGCAAGTTTCGGTCGAGCTGAAGTAGTCCGGCCGACTTAAAGTAAAGGATTAACTTCGTGCACAAGCGCTTTCGGCCCGCCGCGACGGCCTCTGCCGCGCGAGGCGTCCCCGTTCTCCTTGCGTCCGCGGTCTTCATATTTGCGCTCGCAATACCCACGGTTGCACAGGTCAATCCCGGCACTGTGATCACCGCGAAAAACGCGAGTGTGGTGCAAGCGCTGGTGAGTCCCGGCACTTACGTCGCGGTGACCAAGGGCATGGAGATGCATGTGGTCGCGCATCAGCGCGTCGACTGGCCGCCGCCGTACCAGGTCGCGACCGAAAAATATTCGGGCCAGGTGAGCCTCAGCGACGACCATCGGAATCTGCTCGGCTACGTCGCGGGGCAGCCGTTCCCGCTGCTCGATCCGAACGATCCCTATATCGCGACCAAGATCATGTGGAACTCGAGCTTCCGCCCAATTGCGACCGACGACTTCGATCTGCGCTTCTTCGAGTGCCACGTCACGCCCTTCAATCCCGGCGGCCAGCCGCGCATCGAGAAGTTTTCGACCATCGGGCACGCCTCCGGCTATTACGATCTCGGCCGCACCGAAGTCGAGCCGATGCCCGCCGATCCGGATTTCAAAGTGACCGGTATCTGGTTTCGAGCCGCCGCCTACCCGACCATCGAGCCCGCGGAGGATCGCGGCAGCGGCGGATTGCGCTTCCGCTACTGGGACGCGAATCGTGGCGATGACGCGTGGGCGTTTCTCGCCCAGAGCCGGCGCGTGCGCCGCGTCGACGAAGTGATCTTAAGCTCCTCGCCCGGGCTGTCGACCTGGGATCCGGATCATGCGGGCGGATTCGCGGCCAAGCCGCAGGAGTACAACTACAAATTCCTCGGCCAGCGCGACATGCTCGGATGCGTCCACGCCGAGAATTCTCCGGCGCATCCATGCCCGACCGACGGCGGCGCGACCTCGTGCCCCGACGACTGGGAGATGCGCAACATGTATGTCGTCGAGGCAACTCCGCGGCCGGAGCGAATCCAGGGTATCCTGCAATCGCGCACCGTCGTCTATGTCGACTCGGAGTTATGGTTCAACCCGTACGTCGACAGCTACGATCGCAAGGGCGAACTGTGGACGTCGCAGATCTATTTGATGACGTACCGGGATCGTCCGGTGCCCGACGCGAAGGTCGCCATCTATCCGTTCAAGCGCGAGTTCGTGGTGGCGGCATCCAGCGTCGACACGCAAAGCGGCGTCGTCACTACCTGCTACTTCCCCGGCCCCGAGACGCCGGAGCGCGAATGCTGGTACATCAACATGGGCGCAGTTGGCCGCGACTTCTTCACCCAAGAAGCGTTGATTAAAGCCGGCCACTGACGCAGCCTAGTTGTGCCGAGCGACTCGTCGGCTGCCTGCGACCTGCGGCGCGGCTACTTTATCGCCAGCGCGTTGGGCGGCGAGCCGACTCCGCCCGGTATGTTCAACGGCGCGGAGGTTAGAAAGAAATCGTACTGGTGGTCGAAGGCGCAATCGTTCGCGAGCGACTCCAGGTTCCACATTTCGCCGATCGGCATCCCGAAAAATGCGAGCATCTGGAAGTGAAAGAAGTCATCACCCGGAGCCTTCGGCAGCGCCTCCAGGGCGGGCGAGTCGGAAGCGACCGCGGCGATATGATGGTCCCATAGCCATCGCGCCATCCGCGGCGAGCCCTCGATACCCGGCACCTGCGTGTCCCTGGCCAGCTCCGCTTTGACCTCATCGCTTGCGTGAATGTAAAAGCGCGTCCATCCGATACGTATCAGCAAGATGTCGCCCGCGCGCAACGTGACCTTCGCGGCGGCCAGCGTCGCTTCGAGGTCCTCGAGCGGAATCGAGACCGGTTTGGTGAAATCGATCTGCGTGCCGTTCTTCTCGTGATAGCGCCCGATGTCGGCCAGCACGCCGCGGCCCGCGATCCCGCGCCGCGCAAGATTGTCGATTCCCAGGCGCGTGCCGCCGCGCCCCGTGATCTGCTCGTCGGGAATTCCGTTGTATGCGCCCAGCACCGGATGCTTCACGTGGCACAACGCGTCCCATTGCGAGGACGCCTGCGGATAAAAGTTGTCGAGGTAATCGTCGAGCACGAAGTTCAACTCGCCCGGGAACTGCTTGATGGTGTGCTTGTGAGCGCCGCGCGTGAACAGCGGGGGGTCGGGAATGTTGATCGGTAGATTGAGCGCGAATATCTTGCCGCGACGAATCGATCGCGCCGCCGCAAGCACCCGCTCGGGCGTCAGCAGGTTGATCGTGCCAAGTTCGTCGTCGTCGCCAAACACGCCCCACGCCGAGCCCGGAGGTGCGCCAGCGCGAACCGGGAGCTCGTCAAAGGTCGGGAGCTCTGGAGTTGCTTCCTTTCCAAACCCTAGAGCTCTCAGCGCCGCGGGCTTGGCTTTTAGCGCGGCGAGCTTGGCGCTCCGCGGAACAGCCTTGAGTTTAGACGGCGCGGACCGCGCTTTGGCCTTGGCCGGTTTCTTCGCCGCTTTAGGAGATGCTTTCCTCGCTTTTGCCTTGGCCTTCGCCATCGGATGAGTCCTCGTGTTGGGATTGCTTTTGGCTGATGTGAGAGCGACCGACTCTTGGTCTTAACATTTCTTGTCTTAACAGGTCGCGCGCCAATCGCAAGAGCCTCCAAATTAGTTCGCCGCGTGCCAGGAACAGTGGCTTGAGAGCCCGCTCCGCCAATGTTATGGTGCTGGTTCTTGCTCCTTGCCCCATCCGATTGGGGCTTTAAACCCGTAAGGAGGACGCGTGCGACGCTACGAAACTATTTTCATTCTCCGTCCTGACACCGGCGACTCCCAGATTAAAGAAACCATCAAGCGTCTCGAGGGCATCGTCAGCCAAGGTGGCGGCGAGGTGATCGAGAGCGAGGAATGGGGCTCGCGCGAGCTGGCCTACCTGATTCGCCGTGAGCGGCGTGGCTACTATGTCCGGCTCGACTACGTGGCGCTCGGGCCAGTGATGAACGAGGTGGAGCGTAACCTGAAAATCGCCGAGCCCGTGCTGCGCTATCTCTCCGTGATGGTCGAGCCCGAGGCCGACGTCGCGAAAATTCGCGCCGATATCGACGCGCGCAATCGCCGCACCGCCGAGGCCAAGGCCGCCGCGGAGGCTCGCCAGGCCGCGCTGGCAGCACAGGCCGCGGAGAAGGCTGCCGCCGAGGCGGCTACGAATATTCCCGATGCGCCCGAAGAGATGATTACGGGCGACGACGATGCCACCGAGCCCAACGGCGGCCAGCAATCGCATTGAGCTCATCGGTCGACTGGTGAGCGAGCCAGAACTGAGAACCACGCCGGGCGGGACTCCGGTGCTGCGCCTGGTGGTGGATTGCGGCGCCGACGGAGAGGCGCTCCGTTTGGGCGTCGTGATGACGGGCGAATCGGGACGCGATTTGAGTCAGCATCTCAAGGCGGGCACCATGCTCGTCGTCGAAGGCCGGCTGCGAGGGCTAAAGCGGAATTTGGCGCGCGCGGCGGTTGACGCCGGCGTCGAAGTGCTTGCCAGTCGAATCGAAGCGATGGCGACGGGCTGACAGCGGACATTTTTGAGCCGAGCGGCGGATCGTTATCGCGCTGCGGATCGTCTGACGACGGCGAGTAGTAAAAGCAGTACTTTAGAGCAGTAATCAGAGCAGGAATTGGAAATGCCAGAGGACGAAAAAACGGAACGCACGGGCGAACGCCCGCGGGTCGAAGGTGGGGAGCATCAGCGCTACGGACGCTCGGGGCCGCGGCCCGACGACCGCGGCGGCGATCGCGGTGGCGAGGGCCGCGGCGATCGCGGCGACGGCCGTGGCGGCGGAGGGATGCGCCGCGGGCGTCCGGGAGGGCGGCGCAAAGTCTGCCGCTTTTGCGCCGACAAGACGCTCCAAGTCGACTACAAGGACGTCCGCACGCTCGGCAGCTTCATCACCGAGGGCGGCAAGATCGTGCCCGCGCGCACCTCTGGCAACTGCGCGAAGCATCAACGCCAACTCGCGGTCGCGATCAAGCGCGCGCGGATAATCGCGCTGCTCCCGTTCTCAACGCTCGGAGTATGACGGGCTGAACGCGATGACGGGCAAAGCGATAATCGGGATGATCCGGGCCGCCGTGTTGTCGGCGGCGTTCTTTCTCGCCGGTGGCGCGATTCCCATCGTTGGTGGGATTGCGATGATGTTCGCGCCGGTTCCCATCCTGATTTACGCGGTGGGCCGCTCGAAAACCAACTGGCGCGCGCTAAGTGCCGCGGTGGTGGCCGCGATGCTGATCGCGGTCGGAACGGGCGTGTTCGCCGGCCTTGGCTATCTCATCGTCTTCGGCCTCGCCACTGTCGTCATCTGCTACCTGATCGAACGCCAGCAGACGTTCGAGCGGATTGTCCTGGTGGCTGCCACCGCGATACTGGCTGCCGCCGCCGGCGCGGCACTTGCCGCCACTGGCTCGCCCGACGCGCTGATTAAGGCGATACACGACCAGCTCGCCGCCGGGATGGCGCACGGGCAGGAGTTGTACAAGGTACTCGGGATGCAGACCGCGGTCCCCGCCGACACCCAGGCGAGTATCCTTGCGGTCACGATGCGCCTGTGTCCGGCGCTGGCGGCGATCCTCGCCGCTGCCACGGTCCTGTTCAACCTTCGAGTCTGCTGGCGATGGGTCGGCCCGCAGCGTATCTCCTACAGCCTGTTCGGCGATTTGCTCAGGTGGTCGGTGCCGGAATGGATGGTGTGGGTTCTGCTCGCGGCCGGGTTCGGGTTGTTTATCCCGCTCGCGCCGCTCTCGGATATCGCGCTCAATATTTTCATTTGTGCCGGCGCAATCTACTTCTGCCAGGGCCTGGCGATCATGGCATTTTATTTTCAGGCGCTGGCAGTGCCCGCGATCGTGCGCGGGGTGATCTATTTCGTGACCTTCGCGCAGCCGGTGGTCGCGGCGATCGTATGCGTCGCCGGCGTGTTCGACATGTGGATCGACTTCCGCAGGCTCAAACCGCCGAGTCAGGAGGCGGGAACCTTTAACGATTTTCTCTAGGCCTTCGAGCCGGGGGAGAACGGCACACGGAGGAACCAATACGATTACGAGGCGAAAATTGCGATGAACGTGCAAGTGATTCTAAGTGAAGATGTCCCGACCCTTGGACGGACTGGCGACGTGGTAAAAGTCCGCGCCGGATACGCGCGCAACTACCTACTGCCGCGCAAGCTCGCCGTGGAAGCCGACGCGAAGAACCTGCGCGCCTTCGAGCATCAGAAGCGCACCGCGTTGACTCGCCGCGAGGCCAAAAAGAATGAGGCGCTTTCGCTCAAAGAGAGGATCGATGCGCTTGCGCTGACGGTCAACGCGCGCGCGGGCGAGGAGGGCAAACTGTTCGGCTCGGTCACCAATATCGACCTCGAGCGCGCGCTACGCGAAAAAGGATTCGACGTCGACCGGCGCAAGATTCTGCTCGCGGAACCGATTAAGCAGCTCGGCGATTACACGGTCGCGGTCAAGCTCGAGTCTGAAGTCGAGGCGAGCTTGAAAATAAGCGTCGCGGCGGAATGAGGGCCCGGGGGATATGATCAAACTCTACGACTTCCTCGCTTGTCCATACGGCCAGAAGGTGCGAATCGTGCTGGCCGAGAAGGGCCTGACCTTCGACCTGTTCCAGGTCGACCTCATCCACGGCGAACATCGCAAGCCCGACTTCCTGCGCCTCAACCCGTTCGGTCGCGTGCCGGTGCTGGTCGACGAAGACATCACGGTCTACGACTCGACGGTGATCAACGAGTACCTCGAGGACGAATATCCGGAGCCGCCGGTGCTGCCGGCGGTCGGCTCGAGCGCCATGCGCTCGCGGGCGCGCTCGTTCGAGGACTTTGCCGACACCTCCTTCACGCCGCAGGTCGGACAGCTCATCGGCGAGGCCTCGAAGCCCGATGCGGAGCGCGATCAGACCCGGCTCCATCGGTTGCATCAGTCGGTCGAGCGCGTGCTCGACTACCTCGATCAGCAGCTTCAGGGACAGCAGTTCCTGGCGGGCGACTTTTCGGTCGCGGACATCGGTTTCGCGCCGCGGCTGCTGGTGCTCAAGGATATCGGCATCGAGGCGGGACAGAATCGCGCGAACGTCGACGCCTGGGTGCGGCGGCTGATCGAGCGGCCGAGTATCAGAAACCTGCAGGGAGTAGCGGCGGAAGCGGTGCCCGGGGCCTGAAGGTCTGCTCATGCAGCCGTCATCGTGTGCCGTGACTGACTAAAATTTGCGAAAATCCGCGCAAACTTGAATCAAAAAATGAAGCGCCGCCCGATTGCTCGGACGGCGCTTCGTTTTGTGGATGGTGCGATCCGGATCTGGCGACGGATTGCCTAGTCTAAACGATCCGGTTGCTACTTCAATAGCGCGTGTCGGAATTCTCGCCGAATAGATCGTCATCGTCCGAGCGGGTGGGCCCAACCCCGGTCAGCCGGAAGAAGAGCTTCGCCGCGAACAGCTTGTCACCGATTCGGCCCTGGGGCTTCAGGAACCCGCCGTGCCGTTTGCACCGGGGACATGCCATCGAACCACCCAAAAGTCCAGCATTTTCAGGCGTAATTCTCAGATCGAACTTGTTCCCGCAACCGGGATTCTGGCAGATCGTGCGATACACGACCCCCCGGCTGCCGGATGACGTCCTGGCTTCATGCTTTAGCGCTGCTTGCATCGTTCCTCCCTCCTTATCCGAGGAGGTCTCTTCAGGTTAATGGTTCCAGCATTCTTAGACGTAACCGCATCGGAAATGTTTCAAGCAAACCGCGTGCCTTCAACATTAAAAGGATGTGAAAGCACAAATTGAGCAATTTCAGGCACATAGCTCATACAGGGCAACCCCGCGATGACTCCCTGCAGAAGCACAATCCGGGATGTATGCGTTATTTGGTACAGATCCGGACTTTTCTAACCTTAGACTGTCTTAGCCCCGCCCTTATTCCCCGTCAGTGTTCTCAATCCGCTTTTTAGTCCACGCGCCGCCTTTTCCCTCGCGAGCGCTGGTCTTATACTGGTCAGGCTCCGGAGCTTCAACGAGCCCGCAGCGAACTTGAGAGGACTGTTTTTTCGGATGAGGACGCTCGCGCTCGTGATGGCTGGAGGTCAGGGTACGAGGCTGCATCCACTTACCCGCGACCGCGCGAAGCCCGCGGTTCCATTCGGCGGCAAATACCGTATCATCGATTTCGTCCTCTCCAACCTGGTCAACTCAGGCATCTACTCGATTTACGTGATGGTCCAGTGGCGATCGCAGTCGTTGATCGAGCATCTCAAAGACGGATGGGCCTTCGGCGGGATGCTACCCGATCACTTTGTCATTCCGGTGCCCGCGCAGATGCGGATGGGTGAGAACTGGTACCAGGGAACTGCGGATGCGATTTTTCAGAACCTGAACCTGCTCGAGGACAACAGCCCCGACCTCGTCGCGGTGTTTGGCGCCGACCATATCTACCGGATGGACATCCAGCAGATGATCCAGTTCCACCTCGAGCGCAAAGCCGCGGTGACGGTTGCGACGCTGCCCGTGTCGGTCGAGGAGGGCTATCAGTTCGGCGTCCTCGACGTCGATTCGGGTCTGCGGGTGTGCGGTTTCGAGGAAAAGCCCGAGCATCCGCGCCAGATGCCCGGCGCGCCGGGCAAGTGCCTCGCCTCGATGGGTAACTATCTGTTCGATCCCACCGTGCTGCGCGAGGCGCTGATCGAGGATTCGGTCAGAGCGGATAGCCAGCACGACTTCGGCCGCGATCTGATACCGGCGCTGATCCAACGGGTGCCGATCTACGCCTATAATTTTATCACCAATAAAATTCGCGGCGACTCGGAAGCCAATCTGAGCTACTGGCGCGACGTCGGCACGCTGGAGGCCTACTACGAGGCGAACATGGATCTGCGCGACGCGCGGCCGCATCTCAACATGTACAATCCGTACTGGCCGCTGCGCACCGCGTATTACGCTCAGCCGCCGGCCAAATTCGTGTTTGACGAAAACGGCCGCCGCGGCCTGGCGCTCCACTCGACCATCTCGGAGGGATGCATTATTTCAGGCGGCAGCGTGCGCAACTCGGTGCTGGGCCGCTCGGTGTTCATCCATTCGTACAGCCAGGTCGAGGATTCGGTGATCATGGACTACGCGGAAATCGGACGGCACGCGCGAGTCCGCCGCGCGATCGTCGACAAGAACGTCTACGTTCCGGAAGGCGAGGAGATCGGTTACGATCTCCAGCGCGACCGCGAGCGCTTCTTCGTCACCGACTCGGGCCTGGTAGTGATTCCCAAGGGCCCCAAGCGCGAGCGCTCGGTGCTCTGAGCGATGCCTGAAGCTGAGCCCTCCGCCAACCCGCAGCCTGCCGGCGATTCCCGCACCGCCACTGCCGCCCAATTCGTCGAGTCATCGGTCAAACCCAATGGCGCCGCGTCCGCGGCGGCCCCGCGGGCGCCTCGCGAGCACCAGCGCGCCGGCGTCGCGATGGACTGGAAGAGCCGCGTGCTGTTCTGGCTGATGACCGGCGTGCTCCACGCGCTGAGCCTGCTTCCGGATTTCATGCTGTATGCAATCGGCATCGGAGCCGGATGGCTCGGCTATCGGCTCGATCGGCGCCACGTGCGAATCGGAATGAAGAATCTCGCGATCGCGTTTCCGGAAAAGAGCGAAGCCGAGCGCGAGAAGATTCTCCGCGGGTCCTATCTCAATCTCGGCCGCAGCGTCGCGGAATATATCCGCCTCGGAGGATTCTTCTATCGCAGGCTGAGGCGCCGCGTCGCCTACGACCGTTTCTGGTACCTGCTGGATCTGCAGGCGCGCTGCGCTCCCAAAGGAATAGTCATCCTGACCGCGCACTTCGGCAATTTCGAGCTGCTGCTCGGGAGTCACGCGCTTTTAGGCCATCAGATAAGCCTGGTTCATCACACGCAACGCTTTCTCGCCGGCGACGCGCTGATGACGTTCGTGCGCGAACGCGCCGGCGTCGACGTGATCCGCAAGCATTCGGCGGCGCGCGCGGTGCTGAGAGCGCTCCGCCAGGGCGACCTGGTCGGAATTCCATTCGACCAGAACGCCAAGCGCAGAGAGGCCGTCTTCGTGCCGTTCTTCGGCGAGCCGGCGGCAACCGCCAGCGGCGTCGCGCGGATGGTTGCGATTTCCGGTGCTCCCGTGATGCCGGTGTTCATCGTTCGGCAGCCCGGCGGCCGCTCGCATATCATCGAGCTTCAGGACGAGGTTCCGATTCAACGCAGCGCGGACCCCGACGCCGATCTGCTCGAGAACACGCGGCGCTTCGTGAGCGCGGTCGAGGCGATGGTGCGCCGGCATCCGGAGCAGTTCCTGTGGACGCATCGGCGCTACCGCACTCGCCCGCGCGGTCTGCCGCCCGTGTACGATTGGGAGACGCATCGCGGCCGCCGCAGTTCAGACCGCGCAGACGACGACGCGGAGCTCGGCTCAGACGGCGGAACGCCGGCTTCCTGACAACGGCCGAATCATCACCAGGATCGCGATGGTAAGCGCCCACGCGGCGGCGCCGCTGATTAGCGGCAGATTGCCATAGCCGCTGAGCCAATGGGGCAGAGCCGCGCGCGCCGCGAAAATTTTCGGCCACAACTTCTGCCCGATTACCAGTCCCGCGTGCAACCCCATCGAGAAGTACACCGTGCGCGTCAAAAGAAACGCCCCGCCCAGCACCAGGCCGAGCAGAAACAACCCGAGCATCGATGGGATAGCGGTTGCCGGATCGGCGAGCTGCGCCATGCTCGCGCCGAGCGTCCGCAAGCCCGCGGTCGCGTCAAAGCCGGTCACGTAAAAATGCGCCGGTGCTCGCACTAGGTGGGCGAACGCGTAGACAGCCGAGCTCACCAGCAGCGCGCCGGTCGCGCCAAAGTCGCCGCTCATTCCGCCGAGTAAGAACGCGCGAAAAAATCCTTCCTCGATGATCACGATAAAAATCGCCGACACGATATATCCCGGCAGCTTGGCGGCGATTGTCGCGAGCGACGGCGCCGCTTCGCCGCCGAGCGCCGCCCCGGCCGCGAACAAAATCGCGAGCGCGGCGGAGGCCACCGCAAATCCGCGCAGCGCACGAATCGCATTCACCGACGGCCTGGCGAATCCCGCGCCAAGTAGCTGGCCGAGTTTCAGGCTCCGCGCCCCGACGATCATCGCGCCGAACGAGGCGACCATCACCACCCGATCGAAGATGCGCGGAAATGGAAAGTGGAATCCGGCCGCCGCAACCGCCATAGCGGTGAGCGGCGCGACGATCACCGCAGCGACTAGTCCCGCTATCAGAACGACGACGAATTTAAGTGTGAATGACATCACGATGCGCCGCGCCTTAATGCTTCGCCGCCCTCATCGGATCGCGCTGCGGCTCCAGCGTCACTTCGACCGGGCACACGCGTGCCGGCGAATTCACGATTTGCATCACCGCCGCCGCGACCTCTTCGGGCGAAAGCATCGCGCTCCGATCGAGCCGCTTGTTGTTCGGGATCAGGCTGGTGTCGACCAGGCCCGGCACGATCACTGAGACCTTGATGCCGCTCGGAGCCAGCTCCGCGAACGCCGCGCGCGTGAACGCCACGAGCCCGGCCTTGGCCGCCGCATAGACCGCCTCGCCCGCTGGCGTATTGCGCGCCGCGGCCGAGGCGACGTTGACGATCGTGCCGCCGCCGTGTTTGCTCATCGCGGCCGCCGCCATCCGCGTAAGCGCGATCGGCGCGCGCAGATTAACCGCGAGTATCCGATCGTTGTCGGCGGCGCTCATCTTCGTAAGCGGCGTTCGCGCCGGCGCCCATCCAGCGTTGTTCACCAGCACGTCGAGGCGCCCGAAATGCTCGAGCGCGGTCGTGCTCAGCGCCTCGGGGCCTTCCTCGGCGGCGAGATCGACCAGCACGATCAACGCGCGCGACGGCCCCAGTCCGGTCGCGCGCCGCGTCTCCTCGAGCTCGTCGCGAGTGCGCGCCGCGATGCAAATCGAAAAGCCCTGGCGCGCGAGCGCGATCGCCACGGCGCGTCCAATCCCGCGTCCTGCGCCGGTTACCAGCGCCACCTGCTGTTCGTTTTCGGCTGCCATCCGTATCGCACCCGCGCTTGCGCCAGCGCATCCTGTCGCACAGACTGGAAATGATAGTCTGAAGCAGCGCTGCGGAGCCATCGAGGCGCACGCATTCGAACCGTCGATTCCAGCAAGCAACCGTAAATGAATCCGCAAGTCTTCCGTGAGTACGACATCCGCGGCGTGGTCGAGGACGATTTCGACGACCAGTTCGTGACCGACCTCGGTCGCGCCTACGCAACCATCCTTCATCGCGCCGGCAAGAAGACCATTACGCTCGGACGCGATTGCCGCCTCACCTCCGACGCCCTGCGCGATCTTCTCATCGAAGGCCTGCTGCCGAGCGGGATCAACGTGGTCGACGTCGGCGTGGTGCCGACGCCGCTGCTGTATTTTTCGGTGCTCAACTGGAACATGGACGGCGGCGTGATGATCACCGGCAGCCACAACGCCGCGGAGTACAACGGCTTCAAGCTCGGCGTCGGGCCGGCCACGATTTTCGGCGCCGAGATTCAGCGGGTGCGCGAAATTATCGAGCGGCGCGATTTCGTGACCGGCGCCGGCATCGGCAAGCTCACCGCGCGCGCGGTGATTCCTGACTACAACGAATTCATCGTGTCGCGCTTCAAGCTCAAGCAGGGTCTCAAGGTCGCAGTCGACGGCGGCAATGGATGCGGCGGGGTAGTCGCGGCGCCGCTGATGAAAAAACTCGGCGTGGAAACTTTCGAGCTCTACATCGACATGGACGGGCGCTTCCCCAATCATCATCCCGATCCTACCGTCGAGGAAAATATGCGCGACCTGATCGCGGCGGTGAAGCACAACCACGCCGACGTCGGGATCGCCTACGACGGCGACGCGGATCGCATCGGCACGATCGACGAGAACGGCCGCATCGTATGGGGCGACGAGCTGATGGTCGCGTTCTCGCGCGCGATCCTGAAGGAACGTCCCGGCGCCGCGATCATCGGCGACGTCAAGTGCTCGCAGCGGATGTACGACGACATCGCGCGCCACGGCGGCCGCCCGATCATGTGGAAGACCGGTCATTCGCTGGTCAAGAGCAAGCTCAAGGAAGAGCACGCCGCGCTCGCGGGTGAGATGAGCGGGCACATGTTTTTCGCCGACCGCTACTACGGCTTCGACGACGCGATCTACGCGTCGTTCCGGCTGCTGGAAATCATCAGCAACGAGGGCCGCGGCCTGGCGCGGATCCTCGCCGACCTGCCGAAGAGTTTTTTCACGCCCGAGATTCGCCTCGATTGTCCTGACGAGCGGAAGTTCGAAGTGGTGCGCCGCGCCGCGGAATATTTTCGCAAGCGTTACGACGTCATCGACATCGACGGCGTGCGGGTGAATTTTCCCGACGGGTGGGGCCTCGTGCGCGCCTCCAACACACAGCCCGCGCTGGTGCTCAGGTTCGAAGCGACGGCGCCCGAACGGCTCGAGGAAATCCGCGCGCTGTTCGAGGGCAAGCTCAAAGAATTCGGCGCGATGTGACCATGGCGCGGGCTTCAGGAGCCGGGCGCGCATCCCCATCGGCATCGGCACTGATTATTGCCGGTGGACGCGGCTCCCGTTTCTGGCCGGCCAGCCGCGAGTTGCGTCCCAAGCCGCTGTTCTCCGTCGACGGCAAAGAGAGCCTGCTCGCCGCGACCATCAGCCGCCTGCGTCCGCTCATTCCGCGCGAGCGTGTCTTTGTCCTGGTCGCCGCCGCGCACGCCGCCGCGTTCCGCGCCGAAGTCCGCGGCCTCATCCCGGCGCGCAACCTGATCGTCGAGCCCGACGCGCGCGGCACCGCGGTCGCGATCGCATATGGCAGCGCGGTGATTCGCCGGCGCGCCGGCGACGGGATCGTCGCCGTGATGCCGGCGGACCATCTTATTGCGCCGGCCGCCGGGTTTCGGCGCACGCTCAAGGATGCGATCGGGCTCGCGCACCGCCACGATTCGATCGTGGTAATTGGAATCACGCCGAGCCGCGCCGAGCCCGGCTTGGGATACCAGGAAATCGGCGCCGCGGTCGGCGTGGGCTTCAAGGTTGCAAGCTTCGTCGAGAAGCCCGCGCTGGCGCTCGCGCGAACAATGGTCCGCTCGGGAAAAGTTTTGTGGAACGCCGGGATGTTCGTGATGTCGAATCGGACGCTTGACGCCTCGCTGCGCGCGCATAGCCCGCGCCTCGCCGACGCGGCGCAACGGATCGCCGCGATGCCGCCATCCAGACTCGCGCGCGCCTACCGCCGGCTCAACTTTGACTCCTTCGACAAGGTCGTTATCGAGAAAAGCGCCGATGTGCTCGGCGTGCGCGCGCGCTTCCGATGGCACGACGTGGGTTCATGGGAGGGGCTCTGGGAGGCCACTGGCGACAAGCTCGGCAACGTGGCGCGCGGCAACGTGATCGCGCTTCAGTCGGAGCGCTACCTGGCCCATTCGGATTCGCGCTTGATGGTCTTGTTCGGGGTAAAGGACATCGTTGCGGTCGACACCGGCGACGCGCTCCTGATCGCGCATCGCTCGCGCTCCCAGGACGTTCGCCGCGTCACCGATGAGCTGCGCCGCCGCCGACTGCACAAATATCTATAATCCAGGTTCTGAGAGCGCGAAGTGCGCATCTGAGCAGAAAGGGAAGCCTGAAACCTCGTGAGGTTCAGTATCCGGATTTAATTCCGACGCGCCCCGATCCTACGCGGAGCGGAAATACCGGCCGGGCGTCTGGCCGAAGGTGACGCGGAACGCGGAGATGAATGCGCTCGCGCTGTCGTAACCGACTTCCATCGCCACGCTGGTAACCGCTTCGCCGGCGGCGAGTAGCCGTAGCGCGTGGCCGAGCCGGAGCTGCTGGCGCCATTTGCCGAACCCGAGGCCGGTTTCCAGCTTGAAGAGCCGCTCGATCGTGCGCTTGCTGGCGCCGGCAACCTTTGACAACTCGATAAGTGATCGCTCATCAGATGGCTCTTCCTGAAGCAGCGCCGCGATTCGCTTGGCGCGGGCGTCGCGCGGCAGCGGCAGATGGACCGCGTCGGATTCCATTACCTGCAGATGGTCCAGCAGAACGGAAACCAGGTGCGCGTGAGCCGGAATCCGAATGTTCACGTCCCGCAGCTCGACGATGCGCAGAATCAGCTCGCGTATCAGTGGCGAGATCCCCACCACGCGGCATCGGTCCGGCAGTGACGCGCTGAGCCGAGGCACCACGTAGAGCGTTCGCAGCGACACCGGCCCGGACATTTGTATCGAGTGGCGGATGCGCGCCGGCACCCACACTCCCCGATTGGTCGGCACCACCCACGCGCCGTTGGGCGTCCGCACCGTCATCACGCCGCGCGACGCGTAGACGAGCTGATGCCACGGATGCGAATGCGTTCGGATCACGTGGCCGTCGGCGTATTCAGGCACGATCCCCGTGCGGACCTGGTACTTACTCGCGTCAAAAAACCAGTGGCGCTTTTTCGGCATCGATTGACAATCTAGCGCAAGACCGCCGCCAGCCCAAATGCTATGAATCGGGCGTCTGGACGAAAGTGAGTGTAGGCTTCGGCACTGGCACCGGCCACCAGAAGGAGAACGGCGATGGCGATCCAACTAGACCACATCATCCTGCAGGTGAACGATCGCGCGAAAAGCATCGACTTCTACGTCGGCGTCCTCGGCCTCAAGCATGAGGGCGAACGCGATCCGTTTTCGGTCATCCGCGTGACGCCCGATTTCACGATTCAACTCGCGCCGTGGGGCACCCAGGGCGGAGAGCACCTTGCCTTTGCGATGTCGCGCAAGGAATTCGATGAAGTGTTTCGCCGGATTAAGGACGCTGGCATCGCATACGGCGATCACTTCGACACGGTGGGCAACATGCGCGGCCCTGGCGACGAGAGTGCGGCGCGGGGAATGGGAAAGGCGCTTTATTTTTTCGACCCCAACCAGCACCTGATCGAGGCCCGGCACTACGAGATCAACGCCAACGCCGGCTAAGGTTGCCCAATTTCAACGAGGAGGTTCTCCGATGGTCGCTAAGAACATCGCGCACTTCGACGTCCACGCGGATAACGTGGGCCGCGCGCGGAAATTCTACGAACGAGTATTCGGATGGCGCTTCTCTCCGTGGGGCCCGCCAGATTTCTTCATGATCGCGACCGGCGACGAGAGCGACCCGGGAATTCACGGCGCGGTGCACGAGCGCCCTAAGGACGGAGAGCATTGCGTCGGCTTCGAGTGCACCGTCGCCGTTGATGATGTGGACGCGATCGCCAAACTCATCGGTGAGGAAGGCGGCCAGGTAACCGTACCCAAGATGGTGATTCCCGGTGTTGGCGAGTTGATCCAATTCAGAGACACGGAAGGGAACGTGGCGTGCGCGATGCGCTATTTCGACGAAGCGAAGGGGCGACCAGAGTAAACCAGTGTCGTTCAGAAAAGAACCGCCGGCTAGCCGCGGCAATCCGAATCGACCGCATTCCGAATCGGCCGGAGGGATTTGAACAATGTTGGGCGACAATCAACTCATGGCATTCGTTGCAACCACTCAACCCGAAAAGGCGAAAGCGTTTTACTCCGAAGTGCTGGGCCTCAAGCTGATCGAAGACGCATGGTTCGCGATCGTTTTCTCGGCGGGAGGCACGACGCTCCACATCCAGAAGGTGAAGGAATTCATGCCGCTGCCATTCACCACGCTGGGCTGGAAGGTCGCCGACATCAAAGCGACTGTCGACAAGCTGTCGAAACGCGGCGTCAAGTTCGAGCGTTTCCCGGGAATGACGCAGGACGAATCGGGAATCTGGACGCCGCCCGGCAGCAACGCCGGAGTATGTTGGTTCAAAGACCCCGACGGCAATCTTCTGTCGCTCACCCAGTAGCAGGGGTCAGCCCCTGCCTGCTCAGTCGAGCGCCTGGGGGTCGCACTTGATCGCGAGCTTGCGGAGATCGTTCTCCAACTCGCCGTCCTCCGACGCGATCGCCGCGAGCTTCGCGGCAACGTTCTGGTCGACCGCCTCCCACTCCACCGAGACGCGAGTCAGCGCGGTAACCAGCGCCCCCAGCACTTCGAGGTCGAGGCTCAGCCGCTCCCAGTTATTCGCGCCCTCGCGGGCCGGCGGCTCTGGGAGCCGGGACCACACGTTGCGGTCGCTGAGAATCGCGTTCAGCGCCTTGAGATGCGCCGCTTCCTTTTCGGCCAATCTCTCGACGCCCGATTTGATGTTGCCCTTCATGACGATCCCGGCGTGCCGTTTCAGGCGCTCGACCAGCCCCTGGTTGCGGCCGACAATTTCCGCGAGTTCCTCCAACAGCCGCGCTTCTTCTCTGCCTGGCGACGGTTCCTTCCCGAAAATTCCCATGTCCGATCCCATCTCCCCCATGTCCTTCATTTCCCGTTGGTTCAGCGGTCACATAATAAGTACGCGTTTAGTTGTAGATAGACTGTGCGAGTGGCGAAGCGGTTGAGCCTCGGCTACAGCGCCGGCCCTCACCCGGGTTTGTGCGCCTTCCACACTTCCTCCGAGGGCCACTGGCTCGCCCACTCGAGAGTAACGAAAGGGTAGCGCGTCCTCGCGTTCGGGCCGGGACGAACCTCGATCAAATCGTCGATCTCGAATTGCGATCGCCGCAGAAGCCGAATCCAATCGCCGTGCGAGAGGTGGAACTCCACGCTATTGTCGGTCGGCCACTCCATCCGATACATGCCGAACGCCGGACGCAGCAATCGATCGGTCGCGGCGCGATCATCCTCGGGCGGCGCGCAAATCGCCATCAGGAACGCGTTGGTGAGGAATGCCAGCCGGCCGCCCGGGCGGAGCAGACGCGACGCCTCGGGCACCCAGCGCCCCGGATCGGCCCATAAACACGCGCCATATTCCGAGATCGCGAAGTCGAAACTTCCGTCCGGGTAGGGAACCGACTCCGCATTGCCATGAATGAGCGGGAAGTCGAGGCCGTGTTCACGCTGGAGGCGGCGCGCAGTGGCAAGTTGCCGTTCGGAGTTGTCGATCCCCACCACGCGCGCTCCGCGCCGCGCCAGCCACGCCGATACGTATGCGGTTCCACATCCGAGCTCGATGACGTCCTTACCGGCCAGGTCGTGAGGAAACATACCGACCTCCGATTCAGGGACGCCCCAGATTCCCCAGGTCGGTGTTGCGAGAGTCCACGCGCGTTCGCCGCCGGCCACGTATTCCGCGGCGAGTTGATCCCAGTGCGCGCGATTGCGCCGAACGTGTTCAGGCAGGTCGCTCATCAGCTCGCCACTTTAGTTGATATGTGCGGTTTCCTGAAATTACGCGGCGGCCGCGCCGGTCGCGCCGCGCATCGCGGACATAACTATTATAAAGAACTCACGCCGCCAAGCAGTCCTAGACGATGCGCTTGGCCGCCTGCTTATGGCGTGTCTTCGGGATACAGTCCGAGTCCGAACCAGTGAGCCCGAATCGATGACGCTCCGAATCGCTCTGCTTCGCGCCGTCAACGTCGCCGGCCATCAGCAGGTTGCGATGGGCGGCCTGCGCGACCTTCTCACGCAGCTCGGTTTGGTTGACGTACGATCGCTGTTGCAAAGTGGCAATCTGATTTTCCGGAGCGACTCGCGATCAGGCGCCGCGCTTGAACGCTTGCTCGAGTCGGAGGTCAGCAAGCGCCTCGATCTTCAAACCGACTTCTTCATCCGCAGCGCAAAGGAATTGACGGCGATCGTCACGAACAATCCCTACCGTGCCGAAGCCGCAAGCGACCCCGGCCATCTGGTCGTCATGTTTCTGAAGGACGCGCCCGACGCGAAAAACATCGAAGCGTTGCGCGCCGCCATCACCGGCGCGGAAATCTTATCCGCGGACGGCAAACAACTTTACATCGTTTACCCTGACGGCATCGGCCGCTCGCGCCTGACCAACGCGCTCCTCGAACGGAAACTCGGCACTCGTGGCACCGGCCGCAACTGGAACACGGTCCTGAAACTCGACGCCCTCGCCAAAACCTGACGCGTAGATTTTTCGAAGGCGGACGCGCATGCGTCATCGCTTTTCGCGGATGTGCTAGTCTGATTCACGACTAAATTGAAATCGTAATGCTGGGCTTCTTTTTTATCGCGTTGATCATATTTGCGATCGTGAAACACAAGCATCCAAGACGAATCTCGGGTCACGCCAGCTATCCGTTCAACCCCCCATGAGTTCCAGCGCAAGCTGCGCGCCGATGCCGATATGACTGCGAAGTTGCGCCCCTTGTCGGGCAGCCATGCCCGCGGTCGGGAAGCAGGACACAGGGTGCTGCAAACCGACTGCTGCGCATCTGATCGCCTGCATCCGAGGCGGTAGCGCTTAACCCCGAAAACCCAGCCAAACTGAGGCGCGCTCGCCGTTTCGCCAAACGGCATATCGCTTGCTCCGTCGATCTCCGGCAGCCCCACACGTCGTGAGGAAAATAGAGCTTCTGGAAAGGGGTTTATGAACAGAAGAGCATTCTTGAAAGCAATTGGAATGGCGGCGCTCCTGCCGATTTTGCCGCGCCGCCTGTTAGCGAGTACGAATTTCCGCCGGCGCCGTCCTTCCGATGCCGCATGGCCATCGCAGTCAGCCTGGAAGCAACTCGATGAGGCAGTCGGCGGAAATTTGATTCCGGTAAACTTTCCTCTCTCGGATCCGACACGCGCCGCAGCCGAGCTTCTCTCGAAGAACCTGAGAAATCCATATTACATCGGCGATCAGCCGGGGCTCACGCAGACCTTAGGATGGGTCGACGCATGGGCTACCAAGCCAAGCGTATACGCGGTCGCGGCAAGAAACGCTCAGGACATTGCGGCGGCGGTAAACTTTGCCCGCGAAAATGACTTGCGCCTCGTGGTCAAGGGCGGCGGCCATAGCTACCAGGGCACGTCCAACGCGCCTGATTCGCTTCTGATTTGGACCCGCCACATGAACGATATCGCGATGCATACCGCATTCGTTCCGCAGGGATGCGAGCATACTCTTCAACCGCAACCGGCTGTTACGCTGGGCGCTGGAACGATCGGGATGCAGGCATACGACGCGGTTACGACCAGGGGTGGAAAATACGTTCAGGGTGGCGGATGCACGACAGTAGGCTTGGCCGGTCTGATTCAAGGTGGTGGCTTCGGCAGTTTCTCGAAGCACTATGGTCTGGCCGCAGGGAGCTTGCTCGAAGCCGAAGTAGTCACTGCCGACGGCAAGATTCGCGTCGCGAACGCATCCACTAACCCCGATCTGTTCTGGGCGCTCAAGGGCGGCGGAGGCGGCAGCTTCGGCGTGATAAGTAAATTGACAGTGCGTGTTCACGATCTTCCCGAGTTCTTCGGCGCTGCCAACTTCACGATCAAAGCGTCGTCGGATGATGCATATCGGAGCTTGATCCGCGAGTTCGTGAGCTTCTACGCGGAGCATCTCTTCAACGACCATTGGGGAGAGCAGGCCCACGTGAAGCCCGACAACACGCTCGTCATCAACATGGTTTCTCAGGGGTTGGACACTGAGCAGGCAAAAGAAGTCTGGCAGCCGTTTCTGGACTGGGTGGCGCGTTCGCCCCACGCATATTCGCTTGAAGGGCGGCTGGTTATCGGAAGCATACCGGCGCGACGCTGGTGGGACGTGCAATGGTGGAAAGAGCATTGGCCTGAATTGCCTTTTCCCAATCCAAATGCCAATCCCCTAATCGCATTGTTTGATCATGCCCTCGTGTACTTGCATCAGCAGCCTATTTTCGACTTCGACCATCGGCCTGGCGCGGGACCCAATGATGCGTGGTGGGCCGGAGACGGGGGGCAGGTCGGCTGGTTCATTTGGGGTTTCGAGTCGCTGTGGTTGCCCGCGTCGCTGCTCGAGAATGACGCGCAGCAGCGTCTCGCCGACGCGTTGTTTGCAAACTCTCGGTATTCCGGTGTCGAACTGCACTTCAACAAGGGGCTGGCCGGAGCGCCACCCGACGCGATCGCCGGGGCGAAGGACACTGCAATGAATCCAGCCGTGCTGACCGCCTTCGCTCTGGCGATCGCGGGCGACGGCCAGGGACCCGCATATCCGGGAATTCCCGGGCATGAGCCATCGGTTATGGCAGGCCGGAAAGCTGGGGAGCGTATTGATCGATGCATGAATCAACTTCGAGCCATTGCAGGGGAAACGGGAGCGTACGTGAGCGAGAGCAATTACTTCGAGGAACGATGGCAGCAAGCGTACTGGGGAAGCAATTACTCTCGCCTCGCTGAAATCAAAAGAAAATACGACCCGGACGGGCTGTTCTTCGTCCATAATGGAGTTGGCTCGGAACAGTGGAGCGCGGACGGCTTCACGAAGCTGTGAGCCGCGGCGCTCAGCTTAAGTGTAGACGATAGGCAAGAACACTGGCTTCGGAGGATCAGATCGCAGGCGAATCAGAGGCGACACTCTTCGCCCGTCGCATCCCGGTTCGATCGGCGCAACCCCTGGCGTGGGGAAGTTCAGAATAATTCGGGACTCGGCATAAATGGACGGTCTCGTGCAGAGCCGTAGTGTACCTCGCCTTGGGTGCCGGGGCTGGCTCCTGCTGTGCTAGCCTGATTCGAGACCACTTGATGCGTGATGCTTCGGTGGGAATGCGGCTTGGACCAAGCGACAGAACCCCGTCCGTCTTATCGCTTGAACCCCATCAGAGCGAAAAACTGTTGCGGTTCTCCGCGAAGATTGCCGGAGGGCTCGACCGCCAGGATTGCGCTCCGCAAGTCCCGTTCGAATGCTGCCGCGCGCTCACCAAGGAGCCTACGATTGCAGAACGACATCGAGTAAAGATTTCCAATAATCGATTCAACTGTCCATTCCGCATCGAATAACTCGCTGTGCTGCACCGGCTCTCTGAAGCGGGAGCGCTTCAAGTATGCTTCGTGAAGCTCCTCCGGCGGGGGCGGCTCATAATCCCAGGGCAACGGTATCTCGCCTAAGTAGTGCCGGACGACCTTACTGACAGCCGCACGCCAAGGCGTCATAGGGGGCAGAGGGAGCGGCATGCCGCGCCCCAGAATTGCAACTCCTCCGTCAAGGTTGATCAGTTCGTAGAGCGCTTGCAGGGTTCGCCGGCGATCCATCCGGTGGAACGATTCACCCATCGTCACCAGTCGGAACGTTCCCAGGCTCGAAGACAGATCCTCCGAACTCCCGCAGACCCACTCAATGTTCTCGATGCCGGCGCGGCCAGCTACGGTTCTTCCTTCCCTGAGCATGTCGGTCTCAGGATCCATAGCAACCACGCGCTCGAAAAGATGCGCAACCGGAATCGCTACCGAGCCCGGGCCCGATCCGAGGTCGAGCAGTTGGCCCCTTCCATCTATTCGGAACGCTGCTCGGAGCACTGTTACCAAGGCAGTCGGATACGGCGGGCGATAGCGCGAGTAATACTCCGCAGCACCTTCGTATTTACGTTCGGCTTTCGGGGCGTTGCTCATCGGTTCACGAAAATTCGTCGCTGTCGTTTGAGCGACCAAGGATGCGCAACGGGGAATCCGATGCATCTTGCGGCAGCCGCCGCCGTGAGAATTATGCCGAAATGCGGTGCTGAATGCACAAGGCCCTGGCTAGTCGGCGTAGATCGCGCGGCACAATCCGGCAGTCGGCATAATCATACGGCGTAGACAGGGGGCTCAGCCTGGCGACAATCGGCACTTACAATTTCGCGGATACGTCAGGAAGCTCTCGCGAATGGCTCATCCGTCGCATCATGCGGTTGCCTACCGTGGGTCTGACGCCGGTTCGCCAGCGTCAGGGGGCCCAGCGCCATTGTGAAAGCAGCGCCAGGACTGCTCCGGCGCTGCCCATCGCGCCAATCGAGATCAGGATGCGCGCGGTGTTTTCCTGCCACACTTTCGCCGCCAGTCCTGCGCCGGCGATCGGGAACACCTTGCCGGTGCCATACACCGCTGCGAATAGCAGCCCGACCCACTGCACGTAGAGCGAGATCCACAGCGAATGGCCGATGGCGCCGGCCCATCCGGTCGAGATCGCCAAATGCGGAAGCAGCAACCCGAAGGCGATCAGACCGAGGCCGCTTTCGATCGCCGCAAGATGCGCCGACAGCCCTATACGCGGGCTGCGGAACCTCGGGATGCCGAAGCCGGTGAGCAGACCGAGCATAAAGAGCAGCGCGCCCATGAAGCACAGTGTCGAAGAAAGGGTTGCCATTGTGATAGTCTCCGAAATTACCGACCCACGGTTTGTAAGTAGAGACTTATCGACTCTGAGTCTGTTTGTCAATCGGATAGGGAGAGAAGATGACCAGCCAGGCCCAACGGCGCGCCTCCACCATCGCCGCTATTATCCGCGCGGCCAGCGAACTCTTCACCGCGCGCGGTTTCGCCGCCACCAGCATCGACGATATCGCTAGTCGCGCTGGCGTGGCCAAGGGCGCCGTCTATCACCACTTCGAATCCAAGGAGCAGATCTTCCAGCGTGTCTTCGAGCAGATGACCGGGGCGCTGGCCGCTGAGGTTGCGGCAACCGCGGCTACTGGCAAGAGCATCCTCGACCGCTTTGAGCGGGGGACGCTCAAGTATCTCACCTCAATCGCGGGCAATAAGTTCCGCCAGGTGCTGCTGATCGACGGACCCGCCGTGCTCGGATGGGAGAAATGGCGCGAGATCGACACGCGCTCCTTCGGCGGCGTGATGAAGGCGCCGGTGGAGCGGACGCCACTCGCACGCTTATCGGCGCGCGAGATGGCAGCGATAGGCCACCTGATCGCCGGTGCGCTCAGCGAGGCCGCCCTGGTCTGCGCGACCTCCGACCATCGCGTGCGCGCCGCGCGCGACTTCACTTCGGCGCTGCTCAAGATGCTCGCGCCATTCTTTCAATGAACGAAACCGTAGAAATGTTTTGGAATTACATGAGAGGATAAAAGTGAAATCGGTTGTATCCGCCTGTTCTCGTCTTAAGTAACACTCGAGATTGACACCCGCCTACACGTTCAACAATTTAGCGTCGGTAAGGACAGAATTCGCTAATATTGGACCGGGTCACTCGGAACAAAGCGCAAGTATCCGACAATCCGGTAGCTTCCATCAGCCCGATCGTTCGGATGAGTAATCCCATCGAACACGGGCACCTCGTCAAAATCGAACGGGCTTACGCCTTTGAGGCACGCCGCGTTGACGCCGAACTGATTAGGATTTGAGCGCCGCCGATGATGGGTATAGATGCCGCATTTGGAGCAGAAATAGTGCTCCGCCACTCCGGTGTTGAATCGATAAACCGTCAGCGCCTCTTCGCCGCGGTCGAACAAAATGTCTCCCGCTTCGGCGGAAACCGCTACTGCTCCTCTCATCCGGCAATACGAGCAATTACACCGCCGCGCGGTTTTAACTAAGATCTGAAAGAGGACCTATGCAAACGTCACAGATTCGGCCTGCGGTGGGTGCGGCAATGTCGAGTGCATCAGCGCTTGGACTGAGGGTCGAGGACGCGATTGTTCTTCATGCATCGAACAGGCTCGCGGTGCGCCTGTTGCCTTGTAACGTCCTTGCCCGTGTCGCGGACGTATTGCATGGGGATAGACAGGTGGCCAAGTTCGAAGTCAAGCTTGCCCAACTACTGGCGGAAACCGAGAGCCCGGTGGCGGCGCTTGAGCCTCGAGTGGAGCCGGGTGTGTACGTCCGTGACGGCTTCGCGACCACGCTGTGGACCTACTACGAACCTGTGCCGCCTCGAGATGTTGCGCCTGCTGAGTACGCGCGAGCTCTCGAGCGGTTGCATGCCGGAATGCGACATATCCACATTGCGACGCCACACTTCACAGATCGAGTTGCGGAAGCGCAATCGCTTGTTGCGAGCCGCGACCGTACTCCTGAGCTCCCTGACGCCGAGCGCCACCTACTGAGAAACACTCTGCGAAGTTTGAGGCGGGCGATCGGAGACCGGGGCGCCCCCGAGCAGCTACTGCACGGCGAGCCGCACCCAGGCAACCTGCTCAGAACGAAGAAAGGGCTGCTGTTCATAGACCTCGAGACATGCTGCCGTGGGCCTGTCGAGTTCGACATCGCTCATGTCGAGTTGCCCTGGTTTCCCGACGGCGTGAGTGAGCACTATCCACGTGTTGATCGGCAACTCCTCCGCGAGTGTCACGTTCTTATGCTAGCGATGATTACAACGTGGCGCTGGGATCGAGACGACAAACTCCCGAATGGTCGCCGACTAGCGGTGGACTGGCTCAACGAGTTGCGATCCGCACTTGAGCGCTATGGGCTCGATGTCGCACGATGAGCCATGAAGAGACGATAACACGGCTTCAATCCACGTGGGGGACGCTTGTGTTTTCGCCCTAAGGTAAACGAAGGCATGATAAAGAATGGCCTCTTGACCCACTACCGACCGGTCATATGGAAGAGCGCCTGTGATCCGGCTGGCGAATGGCAAGCCCGCCGCAACTTCGCATAGCTCCAATAGCATTTGGTCGAAGTCTCTACGGTCGCACTTACCTGATACGACGTCTATTTCGCCTAGACACGGCACGCTGAACAATCCGACCGCATTCCCGAAATTCAAGACGAGCAAGTCGTCCGTGAGCTGTTCTGTAAATCCCGATTTAAGACCATCCGATAATTTCACCCTGATGCAAACCGTGCCGCAGTGGCACGCGGCTTCCATTTCAACGCGTTGGTCCATGACCGTATTCAATTAATTTCCCCTTACGCTGCTTTTAACGGAGCCTGTGGCCTGGGCAAGTCTTGCCGACCATCGATGCGGCGCAGCGTGATCTGACCACTGCGCGGAAGTCCGTACAGCAACAGCAGCACGGCGTCCTCACCCGGTAATGAAGCCTGGGTTTTGGTGCGCCGGCGAAATTCCTCGTTGATGCGCTCCAGTGCATTGGTAGTTCGCAGCGCTTTCCACAGCGACCAGGGAACTGCAGTCGATTCACACTGCTGCACAAGAAATTGGAAGAAAGCTTGGTCATGAGAGACTCCTTGGACTCATCAACAACGCAGGAATCGTCTGTGCGGCTCCACTCGTACTGCAAAGAAAAGATGATTTTCTTGCGCAAATTAATGGCAATCTTGTAGGGCCTTTTCTGGTCATGCAAGCATTCTTACCTCTACTGGGAGTCGATCCCAATCGAACTGGAGAGCTAGGACGCGTAATTAGATTGCGGCGCCGCTGCTGTAAGTTGACGGCGCTGCCCCATGAGACGCACTAGTCGGCGCGAAGAACGCGGCACAATCCGGCAGTCGGCATAATGGACCGTCTCGTGTGGAGCACTAGCATACCTCGCCTTGGTGCAGGGGCCGGCCCCTGCCGTGCTAGCCTGATTCGAGACCGAAGTTAAAATCGTACTGCGAGACTTTAGTCGATTAACCGCAATGATCGGAGACGACGCTTATGGCTGAATACGTTGCGATTGAAAAAGCAGTCGCCTGACCAACGCACTCATCGAACGGAAACTCAGCACTCGCGGCACCGCTCGCAACTGGAACACGGTCCCGAAACTCGACGCCCTCGCCAGCAGGGGCCAGCCGCTGCACCGGCGATGCGGAACGGCTCCGGTGTCGCCGGCAGCAGAGGCCAGCCCTCTGCACCCGCGTCATTGCCTTCTGCGGATGTGAAGGTTATCGAACGGATCGGAGCTGGCATCGAGACGCTTGAATCATGTGAGGGCAGGAATGGGACGAGCGCTACGCTAGTCTCGTTCTCCGGCGAGCAGAATGGCTGGCCACTGTGCCGGCCTGCTCAGCCGCAAATTCCTCGGGACTCGCATAGTTGCGGATCCCTCTCTTGCAGTTGCGTTTACCCAGGATCGTACCGTCAACGCGCCGCTGCAAATATTCCACAAGCTCGTTGAATCGCGCCTGGGGGATATAATACGTGGAAGCCTTAAACTCGCGCTCGATGTTCTTGAAGATAACCGCATAGCTGAATCGAGCGGGGCCACTGCCAAACCCGGAGTCGGCCTGGCGGAAGCGGTGATAACGTTCGACCAGATATCTGACGTAGTTTCGCTGCACGAGGTCCCTTCCAATCGAACCAACGGGATATTCGGTTGGCTGACTGGACCGTCGGCTGCGATGAATCTGATTGATGGTTGTGTTCACGCCGCCCTGAATGGTGCTGTGCGCGATCGAGGTAACGTTCTCGCCGTTTATAAAGGTGTTTTTCTCGACGCGACGTGAACTGCTGCGTTTCATCGCTTCTTCCTCGCGATCGTGACCATTTCGTGCATGACGAGCGCCAGGTCCTTCCTCACCGTACTCTCGAATTCCTGCACGTCGCGATAAGTGCCGTATAGAGCACTGCGCCCCAACTTTCGTCTGAAGCGCTCCATCCTCGCTTGTTCGCGCGAATCAGGAGCGTCTTTTTCTGCGCTCAGGCGCTGGCGAAAGTATACCATGACTTTCTTGCCTCGTCTTCGGGCACGCTCGATTTCCTCAACAGTTCCCGAGGCAGCTTTCCCCGTCGGGCTTCCCAACCGCCGCCAGAAGATCGCAAGCACAAGGTCCGCACGATCGGCAAATTGCCGGTTGATCGACGCCTGCGGCCGTCTGCCGGCTTCCGGGTGCGCGTGTGTCCGCCAGTTCATGAGTTCAATTCGGGCTCTGGCACCATCGCCGAGCTGCACATTCCAATTGTTGATGGCATCTGCGACCAGCGCGTGCTCTTCCGTTACGTCCGAAGGGGCGGCTAACAGGACTCGGAAGAGCTGAATGGTCTCGGGCATCGCACAGGAACCTACCGAAGATCGCTGAGACTCCACAACTGGTCACAATGCCAGGAAGACCGCTTTGCATCGAATTGGACGGAACCGATCGGACAGGAAGCGGACGAAAAAATCCATATGCGGTTTCGCAAGTTCGTTCTCCGCCGGGGAGGTGGGCGCTACAGGCGCATCGGCATCACGACGTAGTCAGACGCGCCCGCGTCGTCGAAAATGGACGCGCCCGAGTCATCGCCTTCTGCTGGATGTGCTAGCCTGATTCGAGACTGAAATTAAATCGTACCGCGAGACTCTAGTCGACTAACGGCAATGATCGGAGACGGCGCTTATGGCTGAATACGTTGCGATTGAAAAAGCTGTCGAAATGCCGGGGCTTCGCGTGGTGCTGCTGCCCCGAATTCCTAGCCCTTGGGGCGAGGCGGTCAAAGGTTTCCTTCACGTCAAGAAAATTCCCTACACCAGGGTTCGCTCCGACCGGACTGACACTTCATCGCTGATCCGATGGACCGCGCAATCCAGTTCACCGGCAATGATTTACAACGATGAGCACCCCCGCAGCGCCTGGAACGAGCAGCTCTACCTGGCCGAGCGGCTTCAGCCGAGTCCGCGGCTGATCCCGTCGAATTTCGACGATCAGGTGACGATGTTCGGTCTCTGCAACCAGCTTTGCGGCGAGAACGGCCTCGGATGGTCACGGCGATTGCTGCTGATTAAAGAAGTGGCCACCGATCCCAATTCCGACGAGAACGCCAGAAAGGGGATACTCGCTTTCGGCGTCAGGTACGGCTATTCGCATGAGGCGGCAGAGGCCGCTCCTGCCCGTATCAGTCAAATCGTCGCGGCATTTGCGGCTCGGCTCGAGTCCCAGCGTGTTCGCGGCTCTCGCTTCCTGATCGGCGAC
This sequence comes from Binataceae bacterium (SeqCode), assembly GCA_036521875.1. Classification (GTDB taxonomy): domain Bacteria; phylum Desulfobacterota; class Binatia; order Binatales; family Binataceae; genus DATDGX01. Next base: position 59,403 of record DATDGX010000141.1, on the reverse strand, counting down.
CAGCTCTCAGCGCTCGATATCTACTGGGCGGCGTTCGCGGCGCTGCTTCGACCGCTGCCGGACGAACTATGCTCGATATCGCCGGATTTGCGCCGCCGCTACCAGTACCAAGACGCAGGAGTGCAGGCAGCCGCGGCGCAACTGTTCGCGCATCGCGATTTCACCTATCGCGAATATCTCGAACTGCCCGTAGATTTATGAGGTAGAATTTGTCGCAGGCGCGACGCGGCCCGATGCCGAATTCACGAGCGGCGGTGCCGCGATGAATGAGGCGCGTCGGGTTCGGCTCGCGCGCAAGGAATTGATCGCGTGACCAACGGACAGCGGGGCGGGGGAAAGAAGGGCAAGGCGAGGTGGCGCGGCACGCGCCCGCGCGTCATCGTCGCGATCGTTCTGCTGTTCATTCCATTCGTTGCCGGCTTCTATCTCGCGCAGGTCTACGAAGAGATTTCCACGCTGATCGGGCAGCGGCGCGCCGCGATGACCTCCGCGATTTTCGCCGCGCCCGCCGAAATCAGGCCCGGCGACGATATCGAGCGTCTCGGCCTCATCGATCGCCTGGACCGCCTCAGCTACACCGCGAAGCCCGAAGCTTCGAGCCCCGGCGAATACGTGAAGTCGAAAAACGGGCTCGCGATCTACGTGCGTTCGTTCCGCGCCGGCGTAACCGATCATCCCGCCGCGATGGTGCGGGTCGGCCTCGCCGGCGCTCGAATCACCGGCGTGGCCGACGCGTATGGCGCTCCGCTCCGCAACGCGATGCTCGAGCCCGAAGTGATCGGCCGCCTGCTGCCGGGAGCGCCGCCGGAGCGGGTCGACGTGCAGCTCGCGGAGCTCAAGCCGTTCCTGGTGCGCGGACTGCTCGCAACCGAGGATCGCTACTTCTACTACCATCCTGGAATCGACCCGGTGCGAATCGTCGAGGCCGCGATCGCCGACCTGCGCTCGCGCCGCCTGAGCCAGGGCGCCAGCACTATCACGCAGCAGCTCGCGCGCACCTTCATGGAACAGCACGCGAAAAAATTCAGCCGCAAGTTTCGCGAGCTCGCAGTCGCATTCGTGCTCGAGCTGCGGCTCAAGAAAAACGAAATTCTCGAGCGCTATATCAATGACGTTCCGATGGGCGAGTACGGGGGCACGCCGATTTCCGGATTGCCGCAGGCAGCGCGCTACCTGTTCAACAAGGACCTCGGCGAGGTCACGCCGGCCGAAGCGGCGACGCTGATCGGGATGATCCAGGCGCCGACGGCCTACGATCCGCGGCGCCATCCCGAGCTTTCCCGCCAGCGCCGCGACACGGTGCTCGCCGTGATGCTGCACGCGGACGCGATCGACAAGCCCACCTACGATGCCGCGGTGGCGTCGCCGATCACGCTGACCAAGCCGCTGGGACTCCGGCGCGCGCCGTACTTCACCGATTACGTCACCGGCCTGGTGCAGAAAATTCCCGGCTTCAACGGAAATCTCGAAGGCCTCAAGGTCTACACCACGCTCGATTCCCAGATTCAATCAGACGCGGCTGCCTCCGTGCTCGCCAATCTCGAGCGGCTCGAGAAGGACCACAAGCGCCTGCGGCGAACCAATCCGAATCAGAAGCTGCAGAGCTCGATGGTGGTGCTCGACGTGGAGACCGGCGCGATTCGCGCGATGGTCGGCGGGCGCAACTATTCCGAGAGCCAGTTCAATCGCGCCGCGATGGCGCTGCGGCAGCCGGGCTCGGCGTTCAAGCCGATCGTGTACCTGACCGCGCTCGATCCCGAGCGCGCGACCTTCGCGCCGCCGCTGACGCTCGCGTCGGTGCTGCCCGACGAGCCGATGTCGTTCAACGGATGGACGCCGGCGAATTACGAACGCACCTACCAGCCGCAGGTCAGCGTCGTCGAGGCGCTCTATGAGTCGCTCAACGTCCCGACTGCCTGGGTCGGCAATCAACTCGGGCCGGGAGCGATCGTAAAAACCGCGCACGAGCTGGGGATCAACGAGGACCTGCCGGCGGTGCTGCCGATCTCGATCGGCGCCGACGAGACCACGCTGCTCGAATTGACCGGCGCCTACCAGGTGTTCGCGAGCGAGGGGATGAAGGCGCCGCCATATCCGATCGAATCGGTGGTAGACGGCAAGGGGCATCTGATTTATCAGCATCAGGATTTGAGCGAGCGCATGATCAGACCTGCGGTCGCGTACCTGATAACCGGAGCGCTCAAGGCGGTGATCAAATACGGCACCGGTGCGAGCGCCGGCCGGATGGGCATCGACTTTCCCGCCGCCGGCAAAACCGGCACCACGCAGGATTACAAGGACGGATATTTTATCGGCTACACGCCCGAGATCGTGTGCGGGGTGTGGGTCGGCTTCGACGAGCCGCAGAGCCTCGGGATGCCGGGAGCGGAGGCGGCGCTGCCGGCGTGGGTCAGCCTGATGAACGACTCGGCGCCGGACGACCCGCAGGACTTCCCGGAGCCGTCAGGAATCACCATGGCGTCAATAGACCCGGCTAGCGGCGGCCTCGCGACGCAATACTGCCCGCGTCAGATCGAGCTGCCGTTCCTGCTCGGCACCCAGCCGACGCAACTTTGTCAACTTCACGGCGGCGGTCTGCTCGCGGCCGCGCCGGCCGCGGTGACACCCGGCGCGATGGCTCCAGGAGCCACGATGGGCGCGCCACCGGCAGTCGCGATGACGCCGCCGGCGTCGCCGTCGTCAACCTCGTCGCCCTCCGTGTTCGGCGGCGTCGCAAGTTTTTTCGGCAAGCTGTTCAGTCGTCCGCCGCCAACGCCAACCCCGTGAATGGTCGGTCGCGTGCACGATGGTCGCTGCTCAGACCTGCGTGACCTGGAGCGCCAGGCGCGGCTGCCCGCTCATGCCGCTGCCGGTCTGCGGATCCATCGCGGGCTGCGTGACGCCGCTGCCGTCGGTCGCACGGACGCGAATCTGATAATCGCCCGCGGCTGCCGGCGCGAAGTGATACTTCCACACCGTCCATTCATACGGCGAGCTGTTCTCGATCAGTTTCGCCGCGTGCCAGTTCGCGCCGTCGTCGGTCGACACTTCGACGCGGCGGATTCCCGACGGTCCCGCGAGCGCCCAGCCGAAGATATCGACCGGCGCCGTGACTTGCGCCTTGCGATCGAAAATCGAAAGCAGTCCGCCCTCGACCCGCGGCGCGAACAAGCCCGAGTTCACTTTGCGCCACGCGCTGTTAGTCCATCCGCGCGCTTCCCAATAGCCAGTCGTCGCGTGATCGAGAAATTCGATCTGAGTAATCCACTTCGGCTGCTTCATCCCGTATTTTCCCGGGATGAAGATGCGGACCGGGAAGCCGTGGTCAGGCGGCAGCGGGTCGCCATTCATCAGGTAGGGCAGAAAATTTTCCTCGCGCATCAGCTCTTCCGCCGGAAGCCCGGTGTAGTAGCCGTCCGCCGCGCGCATCTCGCACCACACCGCGCGAGGACTGACGCGTGCGCGCTCGAGCAGCGGCTTGAGTTTCGTGCCCACCCAATTGGCGTTGCTGATCGCGGTGCCGTCGGGCGGATTCGAGATGCATTCGAGCGTCAGCGTCTCATTGATCGGGGGCAGGCTCTTGATGTCGTCGTAGGAGAGCGTGAGCGGATTTGCGACCAGGCCCTTAATCGCGAGCCGCCACGCGGCCGCATCGACCGCAGGCGTATTACCATAGGTGGTGACGTAGAATTTCGCGTTCGGCGTAGGACCGCCGAATTTGAGCGGCGTCGCGGACGCCGCCGCCAGCGCGCTCCGCGCCGCCCGTGGGATGCTCGCGATTGCGAGCGCCGAGCCCGCGATCGCGACGAATTTTCTTCGGCTGATGATCTTATTCCCTTGCAAGTGAGTATTGCCTCTCTGGATCTGAAACACCGGCGAGGCGATCGTGGTTCCCGCGCGTCCTAATCGTCGGATGACTCGGACGCCGTCGCACTAAGCACCGGCGCCGCGATCGCGCTGTCGGCCAGTCTCCGCGATACGATGATGAACGCCGAATGCGCGACCATCCGCGACAGCGGGCGCACGCTCAGTCCCTTCACCTGCCAGTGGCGGAGAATCGTCTCGAAACTTTCGATCTCGCCGAACACCCCGCTCGCTTGCAGCGCCTCGACGGTGTCCTTGAGCTGGATCGCCGTCGGCACGTAACACACCAGGACGCCGCCGGGCCTGAGCGCCGCCGCCGCGACCTCGAGCGCGCGCCCCGGTTCCGGCAAGTCCAGGAACATCCGGTCGGCGCCGGTCTCCTCGAAGCCTTGATATAGATCGCGAAGCCGCAGCGTCCAGTTCGGCGCGTCGCCAAAAAATGCCGCGACGTTTTTGCGCGCCGCGTTGGCGAAGTCCTCGCGAATCTCATATGACACTACCCGCCCCTCGCGCCCGACCGCGCGCAGCAGCGCGATCGTCAGCGCGCCGGCCCCGGTGCCACCCTCGATCACGGTCGCGCCCGGGAACACGTCGCCCCACACCAGCAGCGGTCCGGTGTCCTTCGGATAGATCACCTGCGCGTTGCGCGGCAGATGCGGTATCAGGTCGGCGTATGTGGGGCGCAGCACCATGAACGTCTCACCGGTGCTGAGCTTGACGCGCGAGCCTTCTTCGATGCCGATCAACTCGTCGGCAATTATTTCGCCGCGGATGAGCAGCTTCTGCCCGCGCCGGATCATCTTCAGATAGCGGCGCCCCTTGCGATCGATGAACAGGACGGCGTCGTTTTCTTTGAGATGGGAGTCCAAAATGATTCGCTGCTGATTCACGCTTAGACGCAACCGCGGAGCGGCGCAACCGCGCGTCAAGCCGGGCTCAAGTCCGGCTATTGACTAGCCGCACGCGCGCCGTTTACGATCCGTCCTTGCGCCCGGCCCGCGAAGTTTTGACAGCGGCCGGGTCGTTTTGCGTAAACGGACAACTTCATTAGCTCGGCGGCGCGCGCGGTCCAACTCTGATATGATCTTAATCTGATTTTAATTCTAATCGGATACGCGCTGGCCGTTCGCGCCCGATGCCGGCTGCTGATCCACAATCGAGAGCATTTCCAATCATGGCAGAAAAGAAAGCAAAGACCGCTGAGAAGAGCGGCGAGGCGCTGCACAAGCACGTCTGCCCGAGCTGCGGCGCCGATAGCAAAGTGACATTGTTCGCCGGGTACGGACGCAAGGGCTTCTTCCTGGTATGCGAGAAGGCGTGCGGCTACGTCGGCCGCACCCGCTGAGCGGACAGGAGGAAGCGATGGGCAGAGCGCGGAAGAGCAAGACCAGCAAGCGCAATCGCTACGCGAGTTTCGGCGACATGGCCGACGAGCCCGAAGAAGATGCCGATCTTCCCAAGGACGAAGCGGGCCGCCGCAAAATCAAGCGCCAGTACGCCGACCTGCTCGGCATTCGCATCGAGAAGCTGCGCGGCCGGATTCTCAACCGCGAGCGTATCAACAAGACCATCGAGGGCATCTACTTCATCTGCGTGGGCTGCCTCAAGGTCTCCCACTCGCTCGATGACGGCCTGATCGAGGATCCCAATAATCAGAACAACCTGTGCGGCGCTTGCGGCAAGACCCGCGCCGCCGTTGCCGCCCGGCAGACGCCGCCGCCCGCGCGATCGCATCGCAAGCGCGCCAGCGCGTGACGCCGCGCCGGTTGTGAATCGCGCCTCGAACCGCTAAACACCACCCGATGTCCTTTCAGCTCATTCGGCCCGACATCAATCTCGACTTCGTCGGGAAGCGCTACTTCTTCGTCGCGCTTTCCACTTTTATCAACCTCGCGGCGCTGGTCCTGCTGTTCACGGTGGGCCTCAACTACGGCGTCGACTTCGCCGGCGGCAGCGTGGTGCAGGTCGAGTTTGTCCAGCCGACCAACGGCGACGCGATCCGCGCCGCGCTGCAGCCGCTCGATCTCGGCGAAATCACCGTTCAGGATTTCGGCAAGGTGGGGCAGTCGTTTCTGCTGCGCTTCGAGCAGGTCAAGAATATCGGCAGCCTCGGACCCAAGCTGGAGGATGCGCTCTCGAAAAAATATCCGGCCGGCGATGCGAAGGTGGTGCGCGTGGAAAGCGTCGGCGCCAAGGTCGGCAAGGATCTGCGCCGCAAAGCGATCCTGGCGCTGGTCTTCGCGACCCTGTTCATGGGCGTGTTCATCGCCTTCGAGTTTCGCGCGGTGAGCTGGAGCTTCGGCGCGGGCGCCGTAATCGCGCTGATCCATGACGTGCTGGTGGTGACCGGCGCGCTGATCATAAGCCAGCTCCAGTTCGATCTGACCACGCTGGCCGCGCTGCTCACGGTCATCGGCTATTCGGTGCACGACACCATCATCGTGTCGGACCGCATCCGCGAGGATGCCGCCAAGCGCCGGCGCGAGCCGATCGCGAGCATCATGAACCGCGCGATCAACGAGACCCTGTCGCGGACCCTGCTGACCTCGGGCACCGCGCTCGCGGTGTTGATCTCGCTATGCGCTTTCGGCGGCCCGATCCTGCGCCCCGCGTCATTCACCCTGCTGATCGGAATCATCACCGGCACCTACTCGTCGATCTACATCGCGGGCCCGGTCGTGCTGTTCTGGGAGAGCGGCCGCGGTGTGCGCCCGATGTCGCGCGCCGCGTAACTCAGGCGCGTGCGGTGCGCCGGCGGTTGCCGGCTAAAAAATTCCTTGGCAGTGACGATCAAGACCGGCCGCGGCCTCTACGCGCTGACTCTCGCGAATCCGATCGAGCACTCAGCCGACGCCCTGGTGCTGACGCTCAGTCTCGAACGCCCCGACGGCATCGAGCGCGTCGCGTTCCGATGCCGCATCGCAACGGTATTGCTCCCGCCGGCTTCCGGCGCGGCAGCCGAGCAAGCGATCCTCGAGTCGCTCGCGCGATGGCTCGCGCGCGAGTTCGAGCAGACGCGCGAAGCGGCGCTCAAGTCGATCCGCGCCGAGCGCCGCCTGTTCGAGGTCGCGTTCGACGAGAATCAGCGCGGCCCGTTCTGACTATCGTGGTCGGAGCTGCTGTCTGCGATCCGAATACTCAGATTGATTACTCAGTTGGGCCGCCGCACCGCGGGGATCACTTCCTCGGCGAAGCGTTGCACCTGCTCGGCGTCGAGCGGGCGCGGGAGCGTGAAGATCAGATGCGTCACTCCCGCCTTCAGATACTCCTCGATACGGCCCAGGCACTCTTCCTTGCCGCCGATCATGAGCTGCTTGCGCGCCTCTTCCGGCTTGAGCCCCGACATCGCGGTCACCCGCCGCAGCGCCGCATCTTCCTGCTCCTTGCTCGGGCGGTAGCACAGTCCGAGCATCACCGACTTTTCGATCTCATCGGTATTGCGGCCCACCGTGTCGCCGTGACGCTCGATCACGCCGAGGAGATGCTTCATGTAGTCGGGGCTCGCGCCGGTCGCGTTATACATGTCGGCGTGGCGGGCGACGATTTTGAGCAGCGTCCGCTCGCCGCGCCCGCCAATCATGATCGGCGGATGTGGCTTCTGGAGCGGCTTGGGGCTGCAGACCGCCTCGGTGACGTGATAATGCTTGCCGTGGAGCGTGGTTTTTTCCTGGGTGAACATCCCCTTGATGATCCGAAGCGACTCGTCGAGCGCCTGCAGGCGCTGCGGAATCGTCTTGAAGTCGATACCGAAGCTCTTATGCTCCAGCTCGAACCATCCCGCGCCGATGCCCAGCGTGAAGCGCCCGCCGCTCATGTGATCGAGCGTCGCCGCCATCTTCGCGACGATACAGGGGTTGCGATAGGTGTTGCCGTTGACCATCGCGCCGATCCGCGCGCGGCGGGTGTGCTGGCTTAGGCCGCTCAGCGTGGTCCATCCTTCCAGGCATGGCCCGCTCGGGTCGGGGACGAAGATCGGGTAGAAGTGATCGAAGTCCCACAACGAGTCGTAACCCCATTCATCGGCCTTGTGCCACAGGTCGCGCAGCTCGTTCCATTCGACGAACTGCTGTCCGGTCTGGATTCCGAAACGAATTGGATGCGTGATGGCCATGATGACGCGCTCCTCTTGCTCCTTTGATACGACGGCTTGATTCAGCCCGCGAACGGTCCATTGTCGTGCGGCTCTCTTCGGGCCGCAAGTATTTCAGACACTGAAACCTTATCGAGGTTTCCGAATTCCGGTTGATGATAACAAGGGAAGCGCGAAATCCGAGTCAGGTCTCGCCCTGGATATTTGGATCAAACGCCGTCCAGCAAGTCGGCCAGCCGCTCGGCGCGAGGTCGTACGAGAGACCGGCGCGACTCCAGACCACGCTCTGGCTGGAGCCACCCGCACAGTTGTCGGAAGCCATGCAGAATCGCTGAGCGACGAATCTGATCGTCATCCAGGTTGAGTCTGACATTGAGCGTTTTCGAGGCCGCGTCGCGGTAGCCGGCCAAAAAGTGTTCAAAGAGAGGGGTTGGATTCTCGTCGCAATCGTCGAGAAGGAAATGACCGAGATCAAATTCGGGCTCCGCTCCTCGGAGCTCGCCGAAATCGATGATCCCGGTATAAGAGGCGCCGTCGCAATAGATATGCGTCGCATCGAGATCCCCGTGCGCAAGCCGGGCGATGGCGACGGGGCGGACCTGCTCGGCAGAAATTATCGCCTCGATGCGATCGAGATGATCGGGGCTAAAAAGCCGCCCCAGCCGTTCGCGGCGTATGCCCGCTTCCGGCAGGCCGGACTCTACAAACGCACCGTAACTGGCCAACTGGCCTCGCGGCGGCCATCCGGGCCGGCGCCGATCCAGCCATCCGAAGCCGTCTACCTCGATCGCGTTGATGGCTGCCGCGTCCGCTGCCGCATCGCGAACGACGTGCACGGCCACCTCTGCAGACGTGATTTTCGCCACGGATACACCGGCGATTTCGGTCATGATCAGCACCGAGCGTTGCAAGCCTTCGTCGAACCGCTCGACATGAACGACGTCGGGTACGTGCGCGCCCGCCTGATGAAGCCGGCGCTGGATGTCCGCATCGACGCTCAGATCTTCGTGCAGCTCCTCAGCAACGCGAAGATAATAGCGATCATTGCCGCGGGTCAGCCGATAGGTCTGGCAGCTTATCCCCTCCGGCGTGCGCTCGAAGTCGATAGTTACCGACGAACCGAAGACCCGGATCAGAAGAGCCTTCAACGCGTCAGAATCGACGTCGGGTTTTCGAGGCAAGAGTCCTTTACCCGTTATCGTCGCTTAGACCACGCGAGAGAAAGTCATCGTACAGCACCCGGCCCTGGAAAAAATCCAGCTTCACTCCGTCAGGGTCACGAACCTCGAAGTGTTTCATACCACTATCGAAGGTCTCGATCTCAGGCACGGAGAGGCCGTTCTTAACCAGTCGCGATCGATACGCCTCGATGTCTCCGCATTCGAAAGCCAGATGGTCGGGGCGCAGGCGCGGCTTCTTCTCCTCCTCCCCAAGCGGCAGGAAGAGTTCTATGGTGAACCCTCCGCGGCCGAGAGCGACAAAGGCTTGCCGCATTGAAGGGTACTCGTCTCTGCCTATCAACTCGAAGCCCAGAGCGCGGTGATAGAACTTCACGGCGCGTTCCAGGTCGTCAACCGGAATGGCGATATGCCAGATCTCAATTCCAACTGGACTACTTACTTCCATAAGAGAACCTCGTCGCTGCTACGATGCCGAATCTACCTAAGCAGGAATTCCAGTTCCGACCGGAATTGCCATTTCGACAGCACGCTCCGTCTGACTAGGCGTGATGGTTAGCTGGTTTTCTGACGCGCCTGACGCCGATCATCTCGCGGTGCCGCACCTGGGCAAGGTCGTAGTCCAGTTGTATGCCAAGCCAGGTCTTGGCGCTGCTGCCGAAAGCCTTGGCCAGCCGCACCGCCATCTCTGGTGAAATACCGCTCTTGCCGTTGAGGAGGTTGTTAAGGGCCTGCCGCGTGACTCTCAGCGCCTTCGCGCCCTCGGTAACGGTCAAGCCAAGCGGCTCAAGGCAATCATGCCGGACGGTCAGGCCCGGATGCGGCGGGTTCTTCATTGCCATGTGTCCATCCTCTTCAACGCGAATCCCCTGGGTAAGAAACCCTGACGGTCGCGCTCGGTGAAGGTGATTCCCGGGGCCGATTACGCCACCGCGCGCAGCGTATCGACGATGCTCCGCCGTAAGGCGGCGCGCGCCGGCACGAACGCGCTCATGAAACCGATTAGCACTGCGACCGCCAGAGATTCGACCAGAATCACGGGCGGCACCCCCGCGCTGCTGAAGGGGCCGAGCAGACTGAAGCCCACCGCCTTCAGCATCAGGTAGGCACCCGCGCTTCCCACCAATCCTCCCACCAGGCCGATAATCATCGACTCCGCGAGCAGACAGTTCATGATCAGGCTCACGCTGAAGCCCAACGACCGCATCACCGCCACTTCGGTGCGGCGCTCGCGGATCGACATCGCTGCGGTATTCGCGGCCACCAATCCAATCGTGATAATGACTATGAACGCGAGCACTCTCGCCATCGCCAGCATCGGGCGGAGGGAAGCGAGGAAACCGCCGATGAAGCTCGCTTCCGATTCGGTCTGAGTTTCGGCCCCCGAGTTCGCGAACGATTCATCCAGCTCTCCGATAACCGTGGGAATCGACTCAGCCTGGTCGACCCGCAACATGTACATGCTTATGAAACCCTTGCGGCCGATCGCCTCCTCCAGATAGTCGCGCCGAAACAGGAGCCCGTCTCCAGGGACCTTGATCTCACCAACGATCTGGAGCGTCAGGTTGACGGGATAGACGGTGCCGCGCAGCATGATCTGCTGTCCGACGTGCCACTTGTACCGCCGCATCGTCTCCGGGCCGACCAGGCACGCGGTTCGGAGTCGTTTGAACTCCGCCGCCGCGCTTGGCGACAACTTCCAGTCCGGCCAAATGAGGTCGACGTGTTCGTGATCAACCGCAAAGTTTGGGAATTGATCGTGAACGTCGCGGTAGATCCCGCCGAAAAACATCCAACCCGACGCGGCGACGACGTGAGGCGACTCTGCGATTCGCGCCAGGTATGCCTCCGGCAGCGAGTAGGAAAGGCCGGCCTTGCTGTGGCACACCAGCCGCAGCGATGATCCCTGCGCAGCCGTAATCCGCTCCACCACCGCGGGCAGCGCGACCAGCGCGGAAAAGACGAACATTGAGACCGCGATCGAGAGCGCGGTCAGGATCGTGCGGCGCCGGTTCCGCAGCAGATTTCGGAGCACCAATCGCGCGAATTTCATTATGACTCAGGCCGAAGCGAGGTCTCCGCGGGCGCTACCAGCGCTGCAGCGGGCAAATCAACATCCATGACGCAGATTCTCTGCCTGCTCATAGTCAAGTGATAATTGTCACTTGTCAACCGGTGTTACTGAAGCGCCGACGGAAGGCTCCGTAAGGCTTCGCACGCGATCCGTCGGTATCCCGACGGCCGGGGCGGACGCGGAGGCTGGCTCGTTGGGGGGTCCTGCGGGGCGGCTCGCGCCAACGCAACCTGCCGGTTGCGTTTCGCCGCGAGCGGTGTTATGGTAAGCGCAACTCGGAGGTTGCATATGGAGACAAACACCGATCGCATCGAGAAGAAGGTCCTGCTGCGCGCACCGCGCGAGCGCGTGTGGCGCGCGATCAGCGACTCCAAACAGTTCGGCAGTTGGTTCGGCGTCAAGTTCGACGCCCCCTTCGCGCCGGGGGCGCGCATGATCGGAAAGATTGTTCCGACCACCGTGGATGCGGAAGTTGCCAAGCGCCAGAAGTCCTACGAGGGGACGGCTTTCGAGTTCGCGGTCGACCGCGTCGAGCCGATGCGGTACTTCTCCTTCCGCTGGCATCCGTTCGCCATGGATTCCGGCGCCGACTACTCGAAAGAGCCTAGCACGCTGGTCGCGTTCGAGCTGGAAGAGGTCTCGGACGGCATCATGCTGACCATCACCGAGTCGGGTTTCAATCAGATCCCCCTCGAACGGCGCGCCAAGGCGTTTGCCGCCAACGAAGAGGGCTGGACCGCGCAGGCGAAGCTGATTGAGAAGTACCTCGCCCTCGCGGCCTGAACGGTACCGTCAAGCCATGTCGCGAACACGTACTTCCGCCGCCGCGAAACTCGCCGAGGCTGCGCCTATCTTCGCCGCACTGGGCGACGATACACGATTGCACATCGTCGCTCGCCTGTGCGGCGATGGGCCGCTGTCGATCATGCGCCTGGCAGACGGCGCATCCGTTTCGCGCCAGGCGATCACCAAACACCTGTATGCGCTCGAAGAGGCCGGGCTTGCGCGCAGTTCCCGCGTCGGCCGCGAACGCATTTGGGAGCTTCGGACCAAGCGGCTCTCCACAGCACGGCGGTATCTGGATCAGATTTCGCAGCAGTGGGACGCAGCGCTGGACCGGCTCCGGGCGTTCGTCGAGAAGGACGAGCAATGAAGACCTATTCGTCGCATAACTCAGTGTTAGACGACCTACAAACCACTAAGGCCTGGAAGGAGCGCAAGTATGAGCAAGCCAAAGATCGTCATTACTACTTACCTCGCATCCACACCGGACAAAGTTTGGAAGGCACTTACAGATCCGGAGATCACCCAGCGCTATTGGTTCGGTACCCGTTTCGAGTCGGATTGGAAAGTCGGCTCCAGGATCATTTGGCGCCGGAATGGAAAGATTACCGACGAACAGGTCCTGCTCAAATCCGAGCCCTCGCGAGTCTTGAGTTACACCTTCCACCCGGTGTTCAGCGAAGAGTATCGCAGCGAGCCGCCGTCTAAAGTGACGCTCGAGCTCGAAGCAGGCGCTGGCGGCGAGGTCATGCGACTCACGATGACTCACGACGAATTCCCGGAGGACAGTGCCGTCTACCGTGCTTGCAGCGGAGGCTGGCCGCAGATCCTCAGTAGTCTCAAAACTTTGCTGGAGACCGGAAAGCCCCTGCCGGAGTTCAGGTCGGCACCGGAATAGAGAATAGACTCGCCTTATGCCGGCTCGATCGGCCAGGGAAAGGAGTCCGGCAGATTGCCCGCGTCGACGAAGCGCGTCGTTAAGATGCGATGCAGGCGCGCCCATTCTTTTCTGGCGTCCGGACCGGGCGTGCCATAGAGCAGGTTGTGGAGTTGGAGAGGATCGCCCTTGATGTCGTACAGCTCATACTCCGACCGCCCGCCTTCCATTCCGAAGTAGACCGCATAGGTCCAGTCGCCTTCGCGAATCGCGCGGATATGTCCCCCCGGGATGTCGGCCGGAAGAAAGAAGAGATCGTCGAAGGAGAAGACCGTGTGATCCTGCACGTGCCTGGATGGGTCCTTCATCACCGGCACGATGCTCTTGCCGAGAGCGTAGGAGTCGGGGTTCGCCACGCCCGCTAGCTCCAGGATCGTAGGCAAGAGATCCAGGTGGTCGTAGAACGCCTCGGTCTCGAGCGGCTCCGGAAAAAGTTTCGGATTGTGGACGATCACCGGGATATGAATCATCTCCTCATAGGCGGTATAGGCCTTCTCGCGCATCCCATGTGAGAGGCCGCCCTCACCGTGGTCGGCAATTCGGATGATAATCGTGTTGTCCATGAGCCCGGTTTCTTCAAGCGTGTCGAGCACGGTCATGATGTGCTTGTCGACCACGGTGTTGAGATAGGCGTAGAAATTGACGTACTCCTTGCGCGCTTGCTGGCTATCTATCGGAGCGAACTTGTTGTAGGCGTCGCGCGCGGCCTTCTGCACACTCGGCTTGGTCGAGAGATCATCGTCATAGTTAGGCGGCAGCTCGATGCCGAGATCGCCGAAGTCCTCGAGCTTGAAGCCGGCTTCCTTCCAGCCGCCCGGATAGGCCTCTATGTCGTGCGGATTCACCAGCGACACGAACAGGCAGAATGGCTTGCCGAGTTTGGGCGCGCGATGCTTCAGGAAGTCGAGCACGCTTTGTCCGCCGACGCCGGGCGTCTGACCCTGGTCGGACGGACTTAGTCCGCTGATATAGCGACCGTCATTGTTGGGGTTGCCGCCGCCGAGGGTAGCCAGACCATTGAACACGCCGAATTGGGTGGGTTGAAACCCTTGTATTGCATTGCCGGCATCGGGTGGGTTCCACTCGGCCCAGCCGTAATTCGTCTCCATCATCTTGATGTCGAGTAAGGTCCAGTCTTCGCCACCATTGCCGGGCGCGGCATTCGCTGCATAGCTCAGGTGCCACTTGCCCTTCCAGACAACCTCATAGCCGGCTTTTTCCTTGAGCAGCGAGCCGATGTTGGGCTGGCGATCTTTGTGCTGCAGGCCGGGCCAGAGAAAAGTGCGAGTTACCCGGTTCACCGGTGCAAAGCGGCTCGTCAGCATCACCGCGCGTGAAGGCGAGCATTGACTGGCCGCGGTATAGGCCCGATTGAAATACAGGCCGTGGCGCTTGAGTCGTTGCAGCGAGGGCAGGTTCTTTTCCGCCCAGCCCTGAGGCCAGTGCATATGGTGGCGCTCCTGGTCGGTCATGAGGACAAGGATGTTGGGCGCCTTAGGGATCCTAAGGGTCGGCTTAGGTACGGCGGGCGCTCCGCTGGCGAACGCTCGAGTGGTGATAAGGCGTGGCATCGGCGCGAGCGCCGCCGCGAGACCTGCGCCAGCGCCGAGCTGCAACAAGCGTCGGCGGCTGATCTTGTTCGGAGGGTTTGACGTCTTGGTCTGACAAGCGTGCGACGGAGCATCCAGGTCAGTACTGCTTTTCTCCGGACTCTCGAGGTTGGAAAGCAAATTTTTGTTATCGGAGATTTCCATTTTGAACCTCGATGCGGACCGCGATATCCATAAGGCAAATCCGTCCGCAGGGCAATTGCGACACGAAGCCTGAGTCGGGTTTCGCGTGGTTCGGATCAAGTGGTACTTCTGATCGACAAGATTGACGCAGCGAGATTTTCAAAATGGACGTGCAAATCAGAGCGGCGAGTGAGGGCGACATCGCGGAACTGGCGCGCCTGGTGGCCGCGCTCGCGGCCTACGAGGAGGCGCTCGATGACCGCGCGCGCTTCGACTGGGATCAGATCCGCAAGGCACCCGAATGGCTCAAGCTGGTGCTCAATCGCGACCATCATCAGGTGTGGGTCGCCGATCGAGGCGAAGGCCGGCTCGCCGGGCATCTGTGGGTGCGGCTCCGCCGTCGGCATGAAAGCGAGCTGCCAGCGGTGATCGGCTACATCAGCCAAGCTTTTCTGGAAGAGCACTGGCGAGGACAAGGGCTAATGAGGCCGATGCTCGAGCTCGGCTACGACTGGTTCCGCGCGCACGATGTCAACCTGGTCGCCCTCAGCGTGCTACATCGCAACTGGCTCGGCTCGGCAGCGTGGCATCGGCTGGGATTTTCCGATTGGCGCGAGGAGCGCATGATGCGCCTGAAGCCTCGATTGAAATAGCTCGCGATCCACCAGTTCGAGACTAAACCGGCAGGTGAGTTGTCAGCCAAGCTGACCCTTCGGCCAGCTCGATATTATCCTTGACAACCGCGGTAAATTTGCTTACTAGACTGAGCGGGTCCAGTATTCCTAAAAGGCCCGATTTGGGTTGACTCTGGGGGGGTAAGAGCTATACTGGACTCAACAGGTCCACTAATCGGGGAACGTGAAGAGAAGGCTGAAACCAACACAGAGGGAACCTGGGCTCCGTGATGCTTAAGACACCGATATATATGGACAATCACGCGACGACCCCGCTCGATCCGCGCGTGCTCGACGCGATGCTTCCGTACTTCACGCAGAAGTTCGGTAATGCCGCGAGCCGCAACCATTCGTTCGGCTGGGAAGCGGAAGAGGGGGTCGATCGTGCGCGCAACCAGATCGCCGCGCTGATCAATGCCAAGTCCAAGGAAATTATCTTCACCAGCGGCGCGACCGAGTCCGACAATCTCGCGATCAAGGGCGTGCTGGAATTTTACAAAGAAAAGGGCAACCACATCATCACCTGTGTGACCGAGCACAAGGCGGTGCTCGACTCGTGCCGCGCGCTCGAGCGCCAAGGAAAGGCGACGGTCACCTATCTCGCGGTCGACAAGTTCGGGATGGTCAATCCCGACGACGTGCGCAAAGCGATCACTGACAAGACGGTGCTGATCACGATCATGTTCGCGAACAACGAGATCGGCACGATTCACCCGATCGAGACGATAGGCAAGCTCGCCAAGGAAAAGGGCATCATCTTCCATTGCGACGCGGTCCAGGCGGTCGGCAAGGTTCCGGTCGACGTGGACAAGTGCGGGATCGATCTGATGTCGATGAGCGGGCACAAGCTCTACGGCCCCAAGGGTATCGGCGCAATCTACGTGCGCTCGAAAGGTCCGCGCGTGCGCCTCAGTCCGATTATCGATGGCGGTGGGCATGAGCGCGGAATGCGTTCTGGCACGCTCAACGTTACCGGCATCGTTGGGTTTGGCGCGGCGTGCGAAATCGCTGGCAAGGAGATGGCCGAGGAGACGCAGAAACTCCTGCAGCTTCGCAACAAGCTCCAGGCCGGGATTTTCGAGCGTCTCGACGAGGTCTACTTGAACGGGCATCCGACCGAGCGGCTGCCCGGTAATCTGAATGTGAGCTTCGCGTACGTCGAGGGCGAGTCGCTGCTGATGGGTATCAACGACATCGCGGTGAGCTCCGGCTCGGCATGCACCTCGGCGACGCTGGAGCCATCCTATGTGATTCGCTCGCTCGGAGTTAACGAGGAGCTGGCGCACAGTTCGATTCGCTTCGGTCTCGGACGGTTCAATACGGAAGAGGAAGTCGACTACGTGACCGAGCGGGTATCGAAGGAAGTGAAGCGGCTGCGCGATATGTCGCCGCTCTACGAAATGGCCAAAGAAGGGATCGACCTGAAGTCGGTCCAGTGGAAGCAATAGCAACGGGGACAGCGGTTCGGAGGCGTCATGGCTTACTCAGACAAGGTTCTCGATCACTATAACAATCCGCGCAACGTGGGCTCGTTTTCGAAGGACGACCCCAGCGTCGGCACCGGCGTCGTTGGCGCGCCTGAGTGCGGCGACGTGATGAAGCTGCAGCTCAAGATAAGCGACGCCGGTGTGATCGAAGATGCGCGCTTCAAGACCTTCGGGTGCGGCAGCGCAATCGCGAGTTCCAGCTACGTGACTGAGCTGGTCAAGGGCAAGCATATCGACGAAGCGATGACCATCAAGAATACCGTCATCGTCAAGGAGCTGAATCTTCCGCCCGTGAAGATTCACTGCTCGGTGCTCGCTGAGGACGCCATCAAAGCCGCGATCACCGACTGGAAGAATCATAAGGGCGAGCCTGCTAGTGGAACCGAAGGCGGCGACAAGAAAGCGCGCGAGGCGTAAGCATCGCGCCGGACGTGATACCTCGCTCGCGATAAAGACGTAGAAGAACCGACACGCGAACGGAAGCAATTGCGGAATTAACCTGGGACAGGAAACCAGGGGCGACTTAGATTTAAGTTATGGCGAATGTTTCGCTATCAGAGAGCGCTGCGCACAAGATCAAGCAGTTGGTCGCCGACAAGGGCGACGGCGCCGGCCTGCGCGTCAAGGTCGTTGGCGGCGGGTGCTCCGGTCTGCAGTACCGGATGGAAATCGACGCCGCCAAGGAGCGCGACAAGGTTTTCGAGCGCGATGGCGCCAGGCTCATCGTCGACAAAAAAAGTTTCTTGTACCTCAACGGCTCCGAACTCGATTACGCCGAGGAGCTGATGTCGTCCGGCTTCAAGCTCGTGAATCCCAACGCCAAGCGGACTTGCGGATGTGGAGAGTCGTTCGTCGTGTGAACGATCGGATGAGGGAGAACCGGCACAGCGATGATCGAATGCCCGTCATGCGGACGGCGGCACGAGCCGCGGTTGATTTGCCCGGAGTGCGGCGCGCCGCTCGGGGCTGAGGTCGACTGCTTCCAGGCGTTGGGCGTCGCGAGGAAGCTCGCGATCGATTTGCCCGCCCTTGAACGCGCGTATCACGATTTGAGCCGCAGGATTCACCCCGATCGATTTGCCTCCTCGCCAGCGCCGGTTCGCGCCGCGAGCCTCAACTCCACCGCGTTGCTGACGCGAAGCTATCGGACGCTCCGCGACCCGGTTGCGCGCGGCCTCTACTGGCTGGAACTCAACGGCGAGAAGCTCGCGGAGAACAACAAACAGGTGCCAATCGACCTTGCCGAGCTGGTCTTCGAGGTGCAGGAGCAGCTCGCGGAACTGAGGATGGCGGCCAAGCGCGGCGGCAGCGGCACGAATGGCCTCGCGCGCGAGGTGGGAACCAGGCGCGCCGAGTTGCAAGCGTCGATGGATGCCGCGGGCGGCGAGCTCGCGCGCAACTTCGAAAAGTGGGATGCGGAGCGCGCCGCTGACAATGCTCGAGCTAACCAGGCGCTTACCCTGGAGTTGAAGCAGACTCTCTCGAAAATCGCCTACCTGCGCACACTCATCCGCGACGTCGACCGTGAATTGGAGAGCCTGCAAGCAGCGTGACCTGAAATGAGCCGCATATTTGGAATCGACCTTGGCACGACCAACAGCCTGATTGCGCTGATCGACGATGGTGCGCCGCGCGTGCTCGCCGACGCCGACACCGGCGCCGCGCTGCTGCCTTCGGTCGTCGCGATTGCGCCCGACGGAGCGGTCGCGGTGGGAACTCGCGCGATCGCGATGGAACCGCATCTCACGGTGGAGAAGGACGGCCGCGTCAGTGCGGTGGGCTTTCCCGGCGGTGAGTACGGCGCCGTGATTCGTTCGGTCAAACGCTACATGGGACTCGGCGGTGACGAAGTCGCACCCGAGGATCGCGCCCGCTACACGTTCGCGGATCTCAGCGGACCGGTAGTGCGCTTCCAGATTGGCCAGCGCGCATTCACCCCGCCGCAAATCTCGGCTCAGATTCTGCGCGCGCTCAAGGAGCGCGCCGAGCGCGCTCTTGGCGAAGCGGTCGAGCGCGTGGTCATAACCGTGCCTGCGTATTTCAACGACGGCCAGCGCCAGGCCACCAAGGACGCGGGCCGAATCGCGGGACTCGAAGTCGTGCGCCTGGTGAATGAGCCGACCGCAGCCTCGCTGGCCTACGGTCTCGACAAAAAGGCGCAAGGCAACGTCGCGGTCTACGATTTTGGCGGTGGTACTTTTGACATTTCGATACTGAGCATCAAGGAAGGAATTTTCGAAGTTCTCGCGACCAACGGCGATACTCATTTGGGCGGCGATGATATCGATCGCGCAATCGTCGACTGGCTACTCGCGGGACTTCCCGACGCGCTCAGGAACGATCGCCACGTGTGGAACAGCGCCCGTGCCGCCGCCGAGGACGCGAAGAAGCGGCTCAGCGCCGCGGCCGAAACGGAACTCCTGCTTGAACTGCCGGGCCGTTCGATTCGCAAGACGCTCTCGCGCGCCGCACTCGATCGGATGGCCGAGCCGTTCGTGGCGAGGACACTCAAACGCTGCGAGCTCGCGATGAAAGACGCGAAGCTCGACGCGCCGGCGATCGATGCGATCGTACTGGTCGGCGGCTCGACGCGGATGCCGCTGGTACGCGAGCGGGTCGCCGCGATGTTCCGCCGCGAGCCGCTATGCTCGCTGGATCCCGAACAGGTCGTGGCGCTTGGCGCCGCCGTGCAGGCTGGTGTGCTCGCCGGAACGCAGGGCGACATGCTGTTGCTCGACGTGGTGCCGCTGTCGCTCGGTATCGAGACGATTGGCGGCGTAATGGAGCGCCTCATTCATCGCAACACTACCATTCCGACCAGCAAGACCGAGCAATTCACCACCGCGGTTGACAATCAGACTCACGTCGACGTCCACGTTCTACAGGGCGAGCGAGAGCTTGCTAAAGATTGCCGTAGCTTGGCGCGTTTCAAGCTCGGCCCGATCCAGCCGCAACCCGCCGGTCTGGCCCGTATCGAAGTCACTTTCCTCATCGACGCAAACGGGATACTTAATGTCAACGCGCGCGATCAGCGCACCGGCCGCGAGCATTCGGTCGACGTCAAGCCAAGTTACGGGCTGACGGACGAGGAGATCGAACGGATGCTCGAAGAGGCACTCGATTTGGGCGAGCAGGATCTCGAAGAGCGCCTGCTGATTACGGCCCGCAACGATGCCGAGCAAATCCTGGCGGCACTCCACAAGCAGCTCGGTGAGTGGGGCCATTTGATAGACGCCAATGAACGAGCGCTGATCGCAGAGGTGGTGGAGAGGCTGGAGGCGGCCCGTGGAACTTCCGATCGCGAGCTAATAGCCACACTGGTCGAGCAGTTGAACGAGACTAGTACTCCGTTCGCGGAGCGGATCATGGACGCCGCTATCAAGGACGCGCTGGAAAAAAAGTCGGTCGAGGAACTGTCCTGACGGAGGCGAAGGCGATGGGACTCAAGTGGGATCAAGCAGAGGATTTGGCGGAGGTTCTTGCCGAGAATCATCCCGGCCTCAATCCGCTCGATGCGCGCTTTACCGATTTGCGCCAATGGGTAATCGATTGCGACGAGTTCGACGATGATCCCGAAGAGTCTACCGAAGCGAAGTTGGAAGCGATCCAGATGGCGTGGAATGAGATTTACCTCGAACAGAATGAGGACGAATAACAAGTGAATGTTGACGCGCTGAGGCGCGTCTCAATAGCAGGAGGGTGGGGCGGTGGAAGTACATCAGAATATGCGAACGGAGCAGGGACCGAAGATGCAGGAGAAGGAAACACTGGACGAAAAGCTGCCAGGGCTGTTCGAGCCCGACACGCTTTTGCCGATTCAATACTTCGAGGCGATGCGCAAGAAGCATCTGCTCGAGGGCGAGAAGCGGCTGATCCTGAGCGTGCTCGAGGACGCTGTCGAGTGCTTCATGAAGTGCATCGACTCGGCCACCAACAAGGGTCAGCGGCTGTTCCGCGAAGCCGAAGAGTGGATCGTCCTCGAGGATAAGAAGTGGGTGTTCTCGTTCGACAACGTCTGCGAGATGCTCGATATCAATCCCGAGTATATGAGGAACGGACTCAAGCGCTGGAAGGAGCGCAAGCTCGAGGCGCTCGAGCGCCGGCGCGCCGCTCTTGCGTTGCAGGCCGAACAGGCCGCCCTTGCGCCGGTTGTGCTCGAGGCCCCGCCGGGCCAGGTGGCGCCCGCGCTCACGGCGCATGCGAAGCCGGCGAAAGTCGCCGCCAAGCCGGCGCGCATCCGGCACAAGACTGCGGCGCGAACGCGCCCCGTGCGCGGCGCATCGCGCAAGCTTCGCACCGCGCGCGCATAGCGGCGCGTCTTCGAGCAGTAGATTTTCGATTCCCGGCGGCGAGTGCATTTGGCCCTCGCTGCCGGGCCGTCATTTGGTTCTACGCACGTCCTGACGCTCCCAGGGCGGGCTTGGAATTCGTCACGCATTCGATTTGGATTCGCCGGCTTGTCCGGCTGACTTTCAACTGACCCGTCGGTGAATTTGAGTCTCAGCATCGCGTTCGCGTTAAGGGCGTTGCGGCTCTGACTCGCGTGTGTCTATCGTGATCTATAGGAACCTCGATATTCGAGATTCCGATTTATGGTGCTGGCGACGCGTTTAGATTTCTGCGAGTGAATTCTGGATCCTCACGGTCGCTCAAGACCGGCTTCCTCCACCGCTCACAAGCAGTCTTCGAGTCGAACGCACGCCCGTTGTGCAACGGCGTCGTACACGGCCTGCTCTATCGCCGAAGGAATAGTGTCGTTGCGAATGAATAGCGACTTACAGTATCCAGTGATCCGATCGATTGGTTGCGTACTACCGGAAAATTATTACGATCAGGAAACGCTGTCCACCGCGCTGTGGAATGAATGGGGCGGCACCGACGAAGGGCGCGCTCGTTTCGAGCGACTTCATCGCGCAGTCGGAGTTCGCGGACGGCATCTGGCGCTCACGATGGAAGGTTATCGGGCGCTCGATTCGTTCGCCAAGTCCAATCAAGCCTGGTTGGAAATCGCAACCGGCCTCGGCGCGAAGGCGGTGGAGTCCGCGCTGTCACAGGCAGGGCTGGAGCCGCGCGATGTAGACCATGTTTTCTTCACCACGGTTACCGGCATCTCCGCGCCGAGCCTCGACGCCAGGCTGATCAACCGCATGGCGATGCGCTCGGACATCAAGCGCACCCCGATCTTCGGCCTCGGATGCGTTGGCGGCGCGGCCGGAATCGCTCGCGCGGCCGATTACCTTCGCGCATTCCCGACCGAAACCGCGCTCCTGTTATCAGTAGAGATCTGTTCGCTGACATTGCAGATTCGCGATCAGTCTATCGCCAACATGATCGCCTCGGGACTGTTTGCCGATGGCGCCGCGGCGGTGGTGTTGATGGGGGGCGCGAGACCAGACAGTCCGCGAGCGCCGCGGATCGTCGCCTCTAAGTCGATATTTTTTCACGACACTGAAGACATGATGGGCTGGCGAATCGTAGACAGCGGATTCCAGGTAGTTCTCGCAGCCGGAGTCCCGGACCTGGTGCGGGACAATCTGCGCGCAGGCGTGGATTCCTTTCTTGCTGAGCATAGCCTTTCGCGCCGCGATATCAATCATTGGATTGCGCATACCGGCGGCCCGAAGGTCCTGGAAGCTATCCAGGAAGCGCTCGAAGTACCTAAGTGCGCGCTCTCCCTGTCGTGGCGATCGCTGGAAGCGGTGGGAAATATTTCCTCCGCCTCGGTGCTGTTCGTTGCTGCCGACTTTCTCGAATCCGGGGTGGCGCGCTCCGGGCAATACGGAGTACTGCTTTCGATGGGACCGGGGTTCTGCGGCGAACTGGTTCTGTTGCAATGGTGATACCGGTGGTCGTATCCAGTGACGGCTAATGGTGAGGCGGCCGGATATGTAACGGACCGCGCGCGCGAGATATGGGACCTTGTGATCATTGGCGGAGGTCCCGCTTATCGATCGGACTTAACTCGGCCTTGAATTCCGGCGGGCTATTGCCGGATATTCTCGCGCACGGCGCGACGCGCAAGAGCATGCAAGCCGATGCGCGCGCGGCGCGGGAGTTGTTCCGCAGCTACTTGCTAGTGACGAATAGCATGTTGACGCTCGCGCGGCATCCTCGCGCACGAAAAGTACTATCGACTTTCTCGCGAACTATCTTGCGATGTTCGTTCGATGATGGGCGGCGCGATGCGGATGATGGTATCAGTCGCTTGATTTCCCGATGAATCCTGACGAGCGCGCGCCAATTCTCGAGGCGATCGGAATCTCCAAAAGTTATGGGAGACGTCTCGCGCTCGACAACGTCACCCTGGGAGTGAGGCCCGGCGAGATCGCCGGATTGCTCGGACCCAATGGCGCCGGCAAAACCACCACGCTTTCAATTCTCTCCACGGTGCTGAGACCCGACTCCGGCCGCGTCCTGATTCAGGGTCAGCCGCCCGCCGCGGATCCGCGCGGTCTGTGTCGTATGCTAGGTCTGGTACCGCAGTCACTCGCGCTTTACCCGACTCTGAGCGCAGCGCAGAACGTTTGGCACTTCGCGCGGGTGCAAGGTCTGTCGCGTGCCGAGGCAAGCAAGTCCTGCGCGCAGGTACTTAGGGAAGTGGGACTCGATGACCGTGCTGACGATCCGATGCATTCGTTTTCGGGCGGCCTCAAGCGGCGCCTTAACCTTGCTTGCGGAATAGTTCATCGGCCGGCCATTCTGTTGCTCGACGAACCGACAGTGGGCGTTGACCTTCAGTCGCGCGAGCAGATTCTGGCGCTGGTGCGCCGCCGCGCCGACGCCGGTGCTGGCGTGATCTACAGTACGCACTATATGGAAGAGGCGGAGCGGCTCTGCGACCGCGTATTGCTGATCGATCGCGGCAGACTGATTGCCGACGGCAGCGTCGACGAATTGATTTCGCTGGGCGGCGGCAGGCCTCGCATGGAACTAACTTACCGCGGCCAGTTGCCAGCGGAATGGCCGGAGAGTTTCGCCGGCGTGCGCGAAATCGCGCCCGCGGGCGGGGAGGGAATCGCTACGCTAGAAATGGCCAGCCTCGCGCAGGTCAGAGACGTGATCCAACAGCTTCAAGCGTCAGGCGTGCGTGTGATCGACTTCAGCCTGCACAGCCCGAATCTTTCCGATGCCTTCATCGCGCTGACCGGACGCACGCTGCGCGACAATTCGCAGGAAGCCGTTTAGCGACTTCGATGTTGCGCGCGATTTGGCTGACAATTCAGAACGAGGCTCGCCTCCTGCTCAAGGATCCCATCGTCCTGTTCATGCTGCTGCTCGCGCCGGTCGTGATCATCGCGGTTGCGGGCTATTCGCTTGGCAACCTTTACGGCAACGCCAACGCGTTGCAGCTCCCGCTCGTCGATCTGGATCGTGGCGAAGTCGCGACCGGAATTGTCGATGCTTTGCGTCGAGAGCATTCGGTGGCTCTGGAACTGGTCAACAATCCTGATGAGGCGCGGCGGATGGTCAGCCGCCGCGATCGGACGCCGTTAGCGATCGAGATTCCCGCAGGCACTAGCGAGGCTGTCGCCGCAGGTGGCGAGGCTCACCTGATTCTGTTCGTCGATCCCGTCAGACGCATCGAAGTCAATGCGCTCGAACTTCGTATCGGTGAGTTGTGCCGCAAAGTCACCGCGTCTGCTCAGGCAAGGGCGCAAACCCGCCTCGCCGCATCGCGATCGGATCTGCAGAAGAAACTTCAGAGTTTAGCGGCGGCGATAAAACAGGAGCAGGCGCAAGTCCGTCAACAGATGGAACAGACGCAGGCCAAGGTGACTGCGTCGGTGCACGCGCAGACTGCCGCGGTGCTCGAGCGGGCTGGAGAGGACACCAAAGCGATCGTCACCGCGCGCGAGAACCAGGCGTTCGCAGATGTGAAAGGACAGCTGTCCTCACGCGAGGCTATTCTGCGCGATATTCAGAATTATCTGCTCGAACTGAAAACCAGTCAGCGCGCGTTCGAGGATTGGCTGACCCTGCTCAAGGCGAAGGCGGGGAGTCATGCTTCGGATATACCAGCGCCGCCGGGGTTTCCCGCGCCGCCTTCCGATGCTGAGCTAGCCGCGCTGGCGAAGCCGATCACGCTGCCGGCGATCGACCCTTCGATGCCGAGCACGCTGGCGCCGGAAATGTTCTCGGTATCAATCCCCAAGCTCCCCTCGATACGCGACGGCGACCTGCTCGGCGAGCTCGCGCACTTCCGCATTGCGCAGGTGCCGACACTCCCCGGCGGCCTGGGGCTCTTCGAGCAGCCAGCCACCCGCGGCGGCGCGGTGGTCGTGAATGCCTTCGATCAATACGTTCCCGGTTTCGGCGTGACCTTCCTGCTTATCGGCATGCTGCTGGGGATTTCGCTGACCGTGTTCGATGAGCGCGAGTGGGGAACCCTGAAACGCATGCAGGTGAGCGGCGCTCCGCTCGCGGGTCTCCTGCTCGGCAAATTGATCGCGCGTTTCGGAGTGGGAACGGTGCAGATGATCCTGTTGTTCGCGGTCGGGTGGGCGCTGTTCGGAATCTCACTTGGCCGTGAGCCGGTCGCGCTGCTGCTGCCGATGATTGGAATCTCGTTCGCGGCCGCCTCGTTCGGACTGGTAATCGCCGCAGTGGCCCGCGCTCACGATTCGGTGATGCCGCTCGGCGCTGTCACCAGTATGGCGATGTCCGCGATAGGAGGATGCTGGTGGCCGTTGGACTTCGAACCCGGTTGGATGCGCGCGGTCGCTCGCTGCCTGCCGACGACCTGGACTATGCAGTCGTTCAACGATCTTATGATCCGCGACTTATCCGTTTCCGCGGTCATGTGGCCATTCGTGGCAACCGTCGGACTGGGCATCATCTACCTGGCAGCAGGAATTGTTGCGATGCTGAGTCTCGGCGAATAAAGATCAGGTACGAGATGCCACTTCGCACGAAAATAGAATGTCCCAGGTGCGCGACCGACCTGGTCGTCAAACGCGGCGGCGTATGCCCTAACTGTGGCAAGCCGATCACCGAACACGTCGCGCGCGTCCGCGCGCGTGAGCGGCGAATCGAGCAGGTGGTCGCGATAATCGGCTCCGCACTGGTGGTAGGGCTTTTTCTCGTCACCAGCGGCGCGAGCCTGTTGGAGGGAATCGCCGTCTATTCCGGGGTGGGCGCCGTGATCTACTACCTCGCGCGCCGGACCTTTGTCTGAGCTCACGTTCGCGAGCCGCGTCAAACGTCGTAATTTTCGATCGACAACTTAGTACGTGTGCCGCCCGGTGAAAGCCGTGGCGGAAGCGCGCATCACTACCGTCCCGACTCGTGCTTGGCTATTCGAATGTGAGGTTGCAGAGCGGAGCAATTGAGCATTCTTAACGCTTGTTCATCCTGCGGATAAACGATTCGGAACGGATTACGTACTTGCAATCGGAAGTCGATTCGAAGTGAGAAGGAAGAGTTATGCAAGCTGAACGCGCCTTAATGCTTCTCCTCGCTTCGACAACCGCGACTCCGCTATTAGTAACTCATGTCGCCGTTCGTAGAAACTCTTCAAACATGCTCGCAGCGATCGATCGAGATTTGTTGCTACGAGTTTCGCAATTTGAGCGCGCCGCGTAATGGCACTTTTAATGCTCATACTCTTAATGTTGGTAGTCGTAGGGCTCCCTGGAGGTTCTCCCGATGAGGTCCACACAAAGGTTCATGACGGCTTTGATCGGTATGGCGATTCTGACGATGCCGATCAGCGCGGCGGCCGCCAATCATCACAATCGTAACGCTTCTGCGGCGAGCACCGTCCGCTCGAACAGCTTTGCTTCGGCGAGCCGGTCAAACGCATCCAGCTTCCGAAATTCCACGGTGGCGAGGAGCTTTGCTCCGGTCCGCACCGCGTCGGTTTCGCCGATATTCACCGGGAACTCCGCGGTTGTTACGCCAATTCAGCCGTACCAGGGAACTCGCAACTACAACAAGTGGAAGTGGAACCGCAACTACAATGGCGGCGTAGTGGCGGCAGTCCCGTACTACAATAACTACGCGCCGGTACCGACTGGCTATTACACCCAGCCGCTCTACAACCAGACTGGCTATGCGACCGCAGCCCCGTATTATAACGAAGCTTCCGCGTGCGGCGGTGGATACGGCAACAATGAGCCGCGTCGAGATTGGCAACTCCAGAACGCGATCGTCCAGTATCGACAGGCACAGGCGCGCGGCGACCGTACCGCAGCAAGGCATCTCGGCAACGACATCAACAGCCTGCGTGCGCGGGGAGCACGCGTCGGAGGCGGTCTCGCCTCGTGCGGGGGATACGCTCCTGTGAGTTCGCCAATCGGCTCGCTGATCGGCGGCTGGGGCCAGGGCGGTGGTTATGGTGGCGGCTATGGCGGTGGCTATTCGAACTATGGAAGCAGCCCGCTGCTCGGCCTCCTGGGTCAGGGTGGTGGCTATTCGAACTATGGGCGCAATTCGGCGCTCGGTGGTGTGGTGCCGGGCAGCGGCTCTTCGAACTATCGGCGCAACTCGGCGCTCGGCGGTGTCGCGCAGAACAGTGGCTATTCGAACTATGGATACAATCCAGCGACCGGCGCGAACCCGGCCTACGCAGCGTCCGGAAACAGATACGCCAATAGTGGCTATGGTAACGGCTACGGCAACGGTTACTCAGGCGGCGGAGTGGGTGCGCTAATTCAGCACCTGATGCCATAGCGTCGGCTTCGACGTTCCTCCTGGCCAGAAGCGCGCGCCTCGCGTCCGTCCCCGCGGGGCGCGCGTGCATTTGATGCCCTCGACGGCCCCGTTCGACCGGTCAGGCTTGCGCCGCCGCCAATCGCTCGACTGCGCGAAGCACTCGCGCGCGACGCTCTTCCGGAGTGCGCGCTAGCGAGGTGAACTGCAAGGCGGAGGTCGTGATACCAGCCCGCGAATACGCATCGAGGCGGCGGCGACATTGCTCCGGCGTTCCGAACACGAAGATCTTCTCGACCATATCCTCCGAGATCGAAGCGAGCGCCTTCTTGCGATCGCCGGCGTTCCACGCATCGATTGCGATTTCAGCTTCTCTGGCATAGCCGATCTCGTGGAAGAACTTGTTGTATTGCGGCACGGTCACGTAGGCGGTAAGCGAGCGACGCAAGGCGGAACGGATTGTCGCCTCGTCCTCGTCCACCGCGACGATAATCCGGCACGCGACGTCCAGTGACGCGGGCTCCTTGCCCGCCGCGCGCATCGCGTCGCGCGTCTGGTCGAGCATCGGGGGCAGCGTCTCGGGCGTGATGAAATTGACGATCACGCCGTCGCCGATTTCGCCGGCCAGCCGGAGCATCTGGGCGCCCTGCGCGCCGATATAAATGGGCGGTGGCTTTTCGATCGGAATGTCGAGTTTGAATCCGTTGATCCGGATCATCTTGCCCGCCATCGTGACTTTCTCGCCGCGGAAGATCGCGCGCAGTGCCTCGACAGTTTCGCGGAGCTGGGTGACTGGCTTGCGAAACGGGACGCCCATCCAGTTCTCCATGATATTGGGCGTCGAGATGCCGAGTCCCAGGATGAACCGGCCGTTGGTGAGGTTCTGCGTCGTAACCGCGGACATCGCGATGAGCGCCGGCGACCTGCTGAACACCGGCACGATCGCCGTGCCGAAGCGCATCCGGTCGGTGAGCATCGCTGCCGCCGCGAGCGGCGCGAACGCGTCAGTCGAGAATGACTCATAGGACCACGCGTCGGTATAGCCGGCGCGATCCGCGGTCCGGACCAGGTCGGCGAAGTAGCGGTTCTGAAACGGTTCGAACGGAATCGTGATTCCAAGTCGCATCATGGATTTGCTTGTCCTCAGATTGTCCTCGACAAATCTAACCTTTCCGGACTGCCGAGCAACACCTGAGCGAGATGCATCGGCCGGCGGCCGGGGCAGAACTGCCGGATTTGCGAGCGGCAGGAGAAGCCGTCGGCGATGACGAGGGCATCGGGCGCGCTCTTCTCGATCGCTGGTATCAGCACGCGGCTCCCGATCGCTTTCGACACCTCGAAATGTTCGCGGTCGTAACCGAATGCGCCGGCCATCCCGCAGCATCCCGCATCCAGCATCTCGAACTTAAGCCCGTCGACGCGTGAAAGGAGCGCGGTTTCGGCTGAGAGTCCCGCCAGCGCCTTCTGATGGCAATGGCCATGAACAAGGGCGGTGGCTCGGAGAGCTGGCGGTACGAAATCAGGCGCTTCGCGGGCGAGAAACTCATCGAGACCCATCGCGGCGTCTGCGAGCGCCGCGGCGCTCGCGTTGCCTGGGAACAGCATCGGCAATTCGTCGCGGAAAGTGAGAATGCAGCTGGGCTCCAGTCCAACCACCTTTGCGCCGCGAGCGATCAATGGACTCAGCACCAGCATCGCCCGCTCGAGGCGCCACTTCGCCCGCTCGAGCATCCCCTGGTCGTAGAGCGGGCGCCCGCAGCACAGTTCGTGAGAAGGGATCGTCACGCGGAAGCCCGCGCGTTCGAGAACTCCGACCGCGGCGATCGCGACCTCGGGCTCGAAATAGTTGTTGAAGGTGTCAGGGAACAGGACGACCTCACGCGCAGACGGCGTCGGTTGCGAACGACTCTGGAACCAGGAGCGGAACGTGCGCGGCGCAAAGCGCGGCAAATCGCGCGCGGGATGAATCTTGAGTGCGCGCCTTGCGAGCGGCGCACGCGCCAGCGCGTTCGCGAGTACCGGCGCGAGCGACGCCAGCCGCGCGAGCTCGGGAAGCCGGCCGAAAAAGTGCGCGCTCAGCGGACGGCGATAGTGTTGGTAGTAGTGCGCGAAAAACTCAGCGCGGTATGCGGCCATATCGACCGACGATGGACATTCGGTCTTGCACGCTTTGCACGCGAGGCACAGATCGAGCGCGTCGGCGAGCGCTGGGTCGGCGAATTCACCGCCAAGGAGGTCGCTCGAGAGCGCCTCGAGCAGCAACCGCGCGCGCCCGCGCGTGGAATGCTTTTCCTCGCGCGTCGCCATGTATGACGGACACATGGTGCCCGCGTCCGTTTTGCGGCACTTGCCAATCCCGACGCATTTGAGCGCCGCGCCGGCGAGGCCGTCGTCGGCGCTGAAATCGAAGTGAGTTGCGATCGCTTTCGCGCGCCATCCGGCTCCGAGCTTCAGATGCGAGTCGAGCGGTTCGGGCGCGACGATAATACCCGGATTCATGCGTGCGTCGGGGTCGAATATGTGTTTCAGATTTCGGAATGCGTCGATCAGATCGGGCGGGTACATCGCGGGCAGCAGCTCGGAGCGCGCCAGCCCGTCGCCGTGTTCGCCAGAGAGTGAACCGCCGAAGTTGGCGACCAGCGCGCCGATTTCCGTCATCGCGATCCGGAACGTCGCGACCCCGGCCTGACTGGCGAGGTCGAAATTGATCCGCGCGTGAACGCATCCTTCGCCAAAATGTCCATAGTAAGTCGCAGCCGCGAGATGATGGCGCTGCAGCAATTGGTTGAACCGCCTGAGGTAGGGGCCGAGCTTCGCAGGCGGGACCGCGGCGTCCTCGGCGCCGGGCCAGGTGCGCGGACGCCCTTTGATAAAGGCGCCTGCCCCGAGGCCCGACTCGCGAAGCCGCCAGACGGCGCTCTGCTCGCGCGGATCGCTGAGATAAGCCGTGCCGGCGCACTCTTGAACTCTGCGCGCATCGGCGATCAATCGCTCGGCGCGTTCGCGCGCTTCGTCCTCAGTCGCAGCCCCGAGCTCTACGATTAAAAAGGCGCGCCCGTCGGGCAGGTAGCGGACTCCTTCCAGTCCCTTTGCGCGGCCGAAGTCGGGAAGGTGATGGTCGAATCCCTCAAGCGCTTCGGGGCGATGCTCCAAAATCCACTGCGTCTGATCGGCGGCGAGGTAGACGTCGTCGAAGCCCAGCGCCACGAGCGCGAGTTTCGCCGGCCGCGGTACCAGCGCGACCGTCGCGCGGAGCGTGACCGCCAGCGTGCCCTCAGAGCCGACCAGCGCGCGAGCGACGTTGAAGCGATTCTCGGGCAGCAGCTCGTCGAGGTTGTAGCCGGAGACGCGGCGCGGAATCTTGGGAAAATGCGCTTGCACCGACGTGGCGCATCGATCGCGCAAGTCGAGAAGCGAGCGATAGAGCTCGCCCTCGCGGCCGCCGCGCGCGCCTGCCGCGGCCACCTCCGAGTCGCTCATCGCGCCCGTGAGCGCGAGCCGCGTGCCGTCGTAGAGCAGCGCATCGAGGCGCGCGAGATTGTCGACGGTCTTGCCGTACGCAGCGGAATGCGCGCCACACGAGTTGTTGCCGATCATCCCGCCGAGCGTGCATCGATCTTTGGTCGAAGGGTCGGGCGCGAAGAACAGCCCGTGCGGCGCCAGCGCAGCGTTAAGATCGTTCTGCACGACACCGGGCTCAACCTCGGCGATGCGGCGGCCGGGGTCGATCGCGAGCACACGGTTCATGTACTTCGAGAAATCCAGCACCAGCGCGGCGTTGCAGGCCTGGCCGGCAAGGCTGGTGCCGCCGCCGCGCGGGAGAATCGGAACGTCATTGGTGCGCGCGATCGCGAGCGCCATCGCAACGTCGCCCTCGTGGCGCGGGACGACGACGCCGACCGGAACCCGGCGATAGTTCGAAGCGTCGGTCGCGTAGACCGCGAGAGTGCCCGCATCGAAGCGGACCTCGCCTTCGATGGCGCGGGCGAGATGATCTTTGAGCGCCGCGAGCGAAGCCATCGTTCGCGATTGTAGTCGAGGGGCTGACGACACCGCGAGCGCGCAATCTCTCTGGTGCCGGAAAAGCAAGCGGCCGGGGCTATGCCCGGCCGCAACTCCTCCCCACGGGATCCCGGTCCGCTATGAACCGGGCAAATAATTACACTCAGAAGGTCCGGGCGCAATTGCCTCGGCACACGGCGTCGCAGATTTTAAAGACCTTACGGGTGAAAATCCTTGAGGCCCGGCTCTGGCGCGCCGACCAGCGCCGCCATGTTCCCTTCAGGCGCGACGTTCTCGTACATCAACTGATGGCTGTGGCCGATCTTGTCGAAGGCGAACGTTCCACCGAGACACGGATCGATCTTTCCGTCGATTACGAGTTGATTGAACGCGTACGACTGCTCGTCGTTGGCGAAGTGCGAGCCCTGGAGGCGCTTTTGATGCATCCACAGGCGGCGCAAATCGGCGGTCGCGTTATATCCGGTATGTCCCGCGCAGATCACGACCATCCCGCCGACGTCGCATACGAACACGGAGGTCGGAATGGTGTCCTCGCCCGGATACTCGAACACGATACGCGGGCTTTTGCGTTCGCCGACGATGTCCCAAATCGCCTTGCCGAACGCGCGGCACTCCGCGGCCCATTTGCTGTGCGCCGCGTCGTCCTTCCAGTGCGGCATCATGCCCCAGTGGAAATACTTCTTGCGATTGACGCAGCCCTTGGCGCCAAGGCCGGTGCAGAATTCGATCTTTCGATCATCGCTGACCACGCCGACCGGGATTCCACCTTCGGCTTTGACGATCTGAATCGCCATGCAACCGAGCCCGCCCGAGGCGCCCCATATCAGCACGACGTCGCCCTTGCGCACCACATGCGGCGCCCAGCCCATCAGCATCCGGTAAGCGGTCGAGCCGACCAGAGTCGGCGCGGCAGCCTGCTCCCAGGTGAGATGCTTCGCTTTCGGCATACACTGGTGCGCTTGCACGCGAGTGAACTGCGCGAAGCTTCCCCAGTTGGTTTCGTAACCCCAGATTTTGAAGGAAGGATCGTACATCGGATCTTCGCCGAGGCGCACCGCGCGGGAATCACGATCCCAGACTCCGCAATGGATGACGACGTGGTCGCCGACTTTGACGTGACTGACGTCGCGGCCGATCGCATACACGATTCCCGACCCGTCGCTGCCGCCGATATGAAAATCAGAGTGGTCGAACTTGGTTTTCTGGCGCGCGCCGATAACGTCTATCGGCGATCCCAGCGCAGCCCACACGTTATTGAAATTGATGCCGGCCGCCATGACGTAGACCAGCACTTCGTCAGGGCGAATTTGAGGGACCGGGAGCTTTTCGATCTTGAACGCTTGCTTCGGATCGCCGAAGCGGTCGGTCCTGATGACCTGCGCGTACATCTGCTTCGGCACATGCCCGAGCGGAGGCACTTCGCCAATTTCGAAGATTTCCCTGTGACTCATGCGGATTGGGATGCGGCCGCTGCGAAGGCCAGCCGGTACAAATTTGGCTTCAGTTCCTGCTCCATTTAACGATAGGGTATTCAGCAACAGCGAACGAGGGAATTAGCTATCTGTTTGCCG
Organism: Binataceae bacterium (SeqCode); assembly: GCA_036521875.1. GTDB lineage: Bacteria > Desulfobacterota > Binatia > Binatales > Binataceae > DATDGX01. The sequence continues at coordinate 26,339 of DATDGX010000141.1, read as the reverse complement.
CGGGTTTGACAACAGGTGCACTTACGGCCGTTAGGGGCGGGCAACACCGCACCTTCGGATGTTCGGTTGACGCGCTTTTGGGAATTCCATAAAAAACGGACGCGGCTGGATGGCGCTGCTAAGCTCTTACAGCATCGCGGCGAATCAAAGTCGGTAAGGTTTCGAAGCACAATCTCATGGCGGAGCGGAAAATCGAGCGGGGTCACTACTTCGACGACTTCGAAGTCGGCCACCTGTTCAAGCATCACTGGGGCCGCACCATCAACGACGGCGACAACTCGCTGTTCTCGAGCGTGACGATGAACTTCAACCCGATTTACTTCAACCGCGAGTATGCCAGGAGCCTCGGCTACGAAAACGTGGTGGTCAACCACATGCTCGTGATGAACGTGGTGTTCGGGCTTTCGGTCGAGGACCTGAGCGAGCGCGCGATCGCGCATCTCGGCTATGAGAAGCTGCGCTTTCTCGCGACTGTGTATCCCGGCGACACGCTGACCTCGGAGTCGCTGGTGCTGAGCAAACGCGACACCTCGCGCCCCGACCGCGGCGTGGTCAAGTTCCGCACCACCGGTTATAACCAGCGCGGCGAAAAAGTGCTCGAGTACGAGCGGCCAGTGCTGATTCGAAAGCGCGCCGCCATTGCCGCGTCCACGGAGTGAATCACGATGCCGCTGGTTACGCCTGAACACGATGAGATCCGGCGCTCGGTCCGCGAGTTTGTCGAGGCCGAAGTCAAACCGATTGCTAACGAACTCGATCGCAACAACCAGGAAATCCCCGAGCACATCATCCGCAAGATGGCCGAGCTCGGTTACTTCGGCGTCATTTTCCCGGAGGAGCAGGGCGGGATGGGTCTCGATTACATCGCGATGGCGATCGTGACCGAGGAACTGTCGCGCGGATGGCTCTCGGTGGGCTCGGTGATGACGCGCAATCTGATCACCGGCTCGCTCATCAACGCCAATGGCACCGATGAGCAGAAGAAGCGCCTGCTCCCGCCGATCGCGCGCGGCGAGATTTTGACCGCGGCCGCATTTACCGAGCCCGACACCGGCTCTGACACCGCGTCGTTCAAGACCCGCGCGGTCAAAAAGGGCGACGGCTACCTGATCAAAGGCTCCAAGATGTGGTGCACGTTCGCGAACCGCGCGCACATGCTCACGGTGATGGCGCGGACCGACCCCGACGTCGCGAAGAAGCATCGCGGGCTCTCGCTGCTGCTGTTCGAGAAGAAGCCGGGGGACGAGTTCATGCCTCCGCAATTGACCGGCTCGCCGATTCCGACCGTCGGCTATCACGGGATGCATAGTTACGGGCTCTCTTTCGACGACGCGTACGTCCCGGCGGCGAATTTGATCGGCGTCGTGGAGGGCCGGGGATTCTACCAGCTCATGGTGACCTACGAGACGGCGCGAATTCAGACCGCTGCGCGCGGCGTCGGCGTGGCGCAAGCGGCGTTCGAATGCGCGACGCTGTATGCCAAGCAGCGCACGCAATTCGGCCAGCCGATCGGCAATTTCCAAGTGATTCGCCATAAGCTCGCGCACATGGCGGTCGATATCGAAGCGGCGCGCCAGCTCTGCTACTTCGCCGCGGCGCAGAAAGACACCGGCAAGCGATGCGACTACGAGGCCGGCCTCGCCAAGGCGTTCGCCGCCGAGATGGCCGAGCGCGTGACGCGCGAGGCGATGCAGATCCACGGCGGCTACGGCTACTCGATGGAGTTCGAGGCGCAGCGCTTCTGGCGCGACGCGCGGGTGCTCTCGATTTTCGAGGGCACCAGCGAGATCCAGTTGGAAGTTATCGGACGGCGCATCATGGAGCAGAACTAGGCGGGCGGCGTGCGATGAGTATTACGCAGGACTGCAGCTACTTCGAGGATTTCACGGTTGGCGATACGCTCGTGCATCAGCGTGGCCGTACCATCACTGAGAACGACAACCACACCTTGACTTCGCTGGTGATGAACACCGCCGAGCTTCACTTCAACCAGCATTTCATCGATCGCGACGCCGACCTTACGACCCAATACGGAGGACGGCGGGTCGTTTACGGCGGCGTGGTGTTGGCGTTCACGGTCGGGCTCGCTTCGGAAGATACCAGCGAGAACGCGATCGCGGAGGTCGAGATGGACAACGGCCGCCATACCAATCCCGTGTTCCACGGCGATACCATCTACGCCGAGTCGACGGTGCTCGAAAAACGCGACTCCGATCGCGCCGACGCAGGCCTGGTCAAGTTCAGGCTGGTCGGCAAGAAGCCGGACGGCACGGTAGTGGTCGAGATCGAGCGCACGGTGCTGATCAAGAAAAAGTCGCACTATCTGAAGAGCGCCTGAGCGGCGCAATTTTTCCCGGAGAAGAACCAAGCCATGTATGTTTTGGACAAAGGCGCACGTTTCGTAATTCCGCGCACCGAGATGACCTACCCTGGCCACAGTATGAAGCTGCATCAGAACGCAGCCGATCCGGTGAAGTCGCCGGTCGATCATGTGATGGCGGACTTCGAGGACGCCTGCCCCTATGAGTTCAAGGGTGAGAAGAGCCGCAAGGTGATGGTTGAGGCGCTGAACACCCTCGACTACGGCAAGAAGGTGGTCACGGTGCGGCCCAACGGGATTCATTCGAAGTTCTTCAAGGGCGACATGGAGGCGATCGTGCTGGGCGCGCCGAATCGCTTCCACGGCATCATGCTGCCGAAGACGCGCGGTCCCGAGGATGTCAAGGCGGTCGCGAAACTGCTCGACGAACTCGAAAAGCGCGGCGGCTGGAAGTACCAGATCCAGATTGAATCGCTGGTCGAAACGCCGCAGGCGCTGGTGCACGCGTACGAGATCGCAACCGCGTCGGAGCGGATGTGCGGGCTGGTGTTCGGAATCGCGGACTTCGCGGCCAATCTGGGCGTGCGGGAGATCGTCGAGAATCAAAATCAGAATTTCCACTACGCGAAGCAGGGCGTGGTGGTCGCCGCGAAGGCCGCCGGACTCCACGCGATCGACAATGTCTTCCTGAGGCTGTGGCGCGCGAGCGACTCGCCGGAGCGAATCGCAGAGCTCCAGAAGGGGCTCCGCGAGAAAAACGTGGGCGCGGCGAACCTGGGGATGGACGGCACGTGGGTGATCCACCCGCAGCAGGCCGAGATTGCCAACACGTGCTTCACTCCCAGCAAAGAGCAGATCGAAGACGCGCGCCGCGTGACCAAGCTCTACCACGAGAAGGGCGGCGGTTCGATGGCGGATCCGAAGTCGGGCGAGATGATCGACGAGGCGACGATCAAGATGGCGCTGATGGATCTCGCCAAGGGCGCGCAGGCCGGCATGGTTTCGGAGGTGGAGCTCAAGGACTGGTCGGCGAAGAGCCGCGACATCACCGGGTACGACATTCTCGAGTTGATGCGCCGCGTCGCGTAACGCGCCGCGCCGCGCTAAAGTAATATCCAGCCCGCAGTGGGCGTTGGTGGAGCCCTCAATGTTCAAGCTCAGGAAAAGTTCAGAGCGCGGCGCGAGCAAGACCGATTGGCTCGACAGCCGTCACACCTTTTCCTTTAACGATTACTACGACCCCGACGAGAGCGGCTGGTCCGTGCTGCGCGTGATCAACGAGGATCGCGTCGCGCCGGGTGGCGGCTTCGCGCCGCACTCGCATCACGACATGGAGATCATCACCTGGGTGATCTCAGGCGCACTTGAACACAAAGACAGCCTTGGCAACGGCTCGGTGATCCGCCCCGGCGACGCGCAGCGGATGAGCGCCGGACGCGGAGTCACCCACAGCGAATACAATCCGTCCCGCGAGGAGCTGGTGCATTTTCTGCAGATATGGATCGTCCCGAGCCGCAGCGGTCTCGCGGCAGGATATGCGCAGCGCAACTTCGCCGAGGCGGAGCGGCGCGGCCGCCTGAGACTGCTCGCATCGCCGGACGGTGCGGATGAATCAGTTCGGATCAACCAGGACGCGCGGCTCTATGCGAGCGTGCTATCGGACCGCCAGTCAGTTTCTCAGACGATCGAGAATGGACGCCGCGCGTATCTGCATGTGGTTCGAGGCAACGTTGACGGCGGCGGAATCAAGCTCGCAGCCGGCGACGGCTTGAAGATCGAAAAAGAACGCACTATCGCGATCACAGCCGCAGGCGATGCCGAGGTGCTGCTGTTCGATTTGCCGTAGCCGCTCGGCGCGCAGCCGTCAGGCACTCGAACCCGCCACCGACCCGACGGTCCTGACTGGTAGCGAGAAACCTTCGCTCCTAGGGAACCGGGGCGGCGCCGAGGAGGCCCGCGGCCTCGTCGTAGCCAAGCATCAGGTTCATGTTCTGCACGGCCTGTCCCGCGGCTCCCTTGCCAAGGTTGTCGATCGCAGTCAGCGCGAGCAGCGTGTCTGAGCGGCGGTCGAGCACGAATGCGAGTTCGCAGAAGTTGGTCGCGCGGACGTTGCGCAACTCGGGCAGCTCGCCCGGCTTGAGAATCCTGACGAAGCGCGACTTGGCGAAGCTTGCCTCGTAAGCGGCGCGCACGTCCTGCTCGGTGGTGCCGCTTCGTGGCCGCATGAAAATTGAAGTCAGGATTCCGCGCGTCACCGGCAGCAGATGGGGCACGAACATCACGGCTATTTCGCGTCCCAGCGCAGCGCCGACCTCCTGCTCGATCTCGGGCGTGTGGCGATGATTGCCGACCTTGTAGGCGCGGAAGTTTTCGTTGACCTCCGCGAACAACTGATCTACTTGCGCCTTACGCCGAGCACCGGTGGTGCCGGATTTGGCGTCGATCACGATCGACGACGGCTCGATAAGATCGCGCCGGATCAGCGGCAGCAGCGCGAGCAACGCGCCGGTCGGGTAGCATCCCGGGTTCGCCACCAGGTGCGCCTCGCGGATTTCCGCGCGATGGAATTCGCAGAGCCCGTAAACCGCCTGACTGAGCAGGCCGGGCGCCGGATGATCGACGCCATAAGTGGCGCGGTACTGGGCAGGATCGGTGAATCGGTAATCCGCCGATACGTCGATGACCTTGGCGCCATTTTTCACCACCTCGGCGATCATCGCAGCGCCCACCCGTTCGGGGAGGCACGAGATGACGACCTCGGCACGGCCGTGGAGCAGGTCGGGGCGCAGCTCTTCAAACGGCGGCAAATCGACGCCTGCCAGATGGCGGTACACGTCGGCCACCTCGCGGCCAGCGTAATGCTCGGAAGTGAGCACGGCGAGCTCGACGAACGGATGCGCGGCGAGGATGCGAACCGCCTCGATGCCCGAATACCCGGAGGCGCCGACCACCGCCACTTTGACCCTGTTGTTTGCGGCCATCAGGGATTCACCCGCTTTGTTCCGTTCATTTCGCCTTTAGACGGATGCAATTCAACTAGCACGATTGGGCAGGTCGAACCAATTACTTGGTATCGAACTCGAAAACCAACTCGCCGGAGGAGCCGACCGAATCGGCGGCGAGCTTTTCGAGATAAATCCGCACCACTTCATCGTCAGGCCGCTCGGCGAGAAGATGCTCGAGGTCGCTGCGCGCCGCGGCGGCCTGGCCCGCGCGAATCTTATCGAGAATCGCGCCGTACTGCTGATAGTAGGTGGGATCGATTCCGTCGTTGGCTTGTCCGACCACCTCGACAATCGGCACCGCGATAGTCTTGCCCTTCACTTTGACCAGTCCGATTTCCCGCGCGAGGTGCTGGGTGCCGGCCTTGGTGAAGGTTTCCCGGCTCACAAGCAGACGCACCTTGAATTGGCGGGTGAGTCCTTCCAGGCGCGCCGCGAGATTCACCGTGTCCCCGATCACCGAATAGTCGAAGCGGCGCTCGCCGCCGAAGTTGCCGACGATAGCCTCGCCAGTCGCGATGCCGATGCCGATGTCGAGATCGGTGAAGCGCGGATCATTTTCTTTGAGCGCTTTGAGCTCCCGCAGCATCGCGAGCGCCGAGTCGATCGCGGCTTGCGCGTGATTGGGCACTTCCGCCGGCGCGCCCCAGAATGCCATGATTCCGTCGCCGCGAATCTTGTCGACCACGCCGCCGCTCTCCAGAATGTGGTCCGTCATCTTGGTCATGTAGTCGTTGAGCATCGCGACCAGCGCCGCCGGATCGGTGCGCTCCGAAAGGCCGGTGTAGTTGACGATGTCGGCGAACAGGACGCTCAGGTTGCGTCGCTCACCGCCGAGCTTGAGGCTCCCTGGGTTGGTGACGATCTGTTCGATTACGTCGGGATGCAAATAGTGCTCGAAGGCGACACGCAGCTTGCGTTTCGCGAGTCCCTCAGTGAGGTAGCGGTACGACACCAGCACCATGAACGGGATCCAGACAGTCAGCTCAGGAAACACGACGCCGATGACGAGCCCGTCGGCGGAAAGCAGATGCTGCGCGAAGACGAAATATCCCGCGCCTAGGACCACTGTGAAAGCGAGCGAAGCAACCGCAGTAAACGCGGCGGCGCCGAGTGCAACCGCGAGTCCCAGCACCAGTCCGGCTTCGCGCTCGAGCGCCAGCGTGCTTATCGAGGAGTGCAGGAAGTCGCCGCGCAGCACATTGTCGATCGCGTTGGCGTGGATCCCGACACGTGGAAATTCGGCGCCGCCCGGCGTAACCGCCATGTCGCCAAGTCCCTTTCCGGTCACGCCGACCAGCACGATGCGCCCCTTGAGTTTGTCGCCAGGGACGCGGCGCGCGACGATGTCGGAGATGGAGTAAGACGGCAGCGCATCCGCTCCGCCGCGGAACCTGATCAGCATGCGGCCCATCTCGTCGACCGGAATCGGCGTAGCGCCCAGTGTGACGCGTTCGACGCCTTCCTCGTCCACGACTAGCCCGAGTTGCGCATCGCTATACGCGGCGAGTACGGCCAGGAAGAACGGCACGCAATCGCGACGCTTGAACTTGATCACGGTTAGTTCGCGGCGAATCTCGCCGTCGAGGTCCGCATCAACGTCGACGAAGCCGGTACTATGCGCGGCGCTGTTAAGGACTGGAATCGGCGGGAGGTATTCATCCGCCTCGATCAGAAACAGCGACTGTCCCGGAAGTTCGCGCACGAGATTGTATGCGAGCGGCGGCGGACTCAACATTTCGCTGGTGAACCCCGCCACCGGCGTTGTCCCCTGGCTCCCGCGCAACTGATGGCTTGCGAACGAGTAGCTGAGGATCGTCGATCCATCGCTTTTGATGGCGTCGGCTAGCGCGTCGTCGTTGCTGGTTCCCAGGATATCGTGGATCGATGCTTCCTTGAGGCCTTCCACTCGGAGGCGCTTCGCAATCCGCTCGCGCGAGATGTCGCGCTCGTCGCGTTCGGTGAGCAGGACGTCGAATCCGATCACTTTTGCCTGATAAGCCGCGAGCGCATTCACGAGCTGGCCCATGGTGGCTCGGGGCCACGGCCATTGACCGAGTTGCTGGATACTCTTGTCGTCGATTCTTGCGATCACCACCTGGTCGGTGGGCGGAGGTGGCGCGAGCAACGCGATCCTCAGATCGTCGGCTTTGAGCTCGAAGGTGGCGAGCGCGCCCGGATAGACTAGGTTGATGATGAACATCGCCAGCACCATCACGACGCCAATCGCCAACGTGGTCCACGAAAATGGCGGACGCGTGGAAGCCGGTTTCGCAAGTGTCCTGGTGCGCTGATGGGTGCGCCGAATGGTGGGCCATCGTGAGGACTGCCTTGCCGGAGGTGTTGCAGACATAACGTTGCTACGAGCTTAGCGCGCCGGTGGCCGCGCCGCTAATCAGGCGCGCCGTGTGTAAACGGAGTGTGCGCACCGGCGCTAGTCGCTGAAGTTGAACTGCTTGTACATGCTGAGCTGCCCGTACTCATGCGCCGTGCCGTAGCCGGCCTGTGCACTGAATCCGAGCCGCCACGGGCGGTAGTAAAAACCCAGGTCGGGACCGCCCTGACCTTGCGAGGACGGAAGCGAGCCGCCCTGGTACATGGCGCCGCCGCCACCGAGGATGACCATATATTTCTCGGTCGAGAGCACCATGTCCTGGAGATCGATCGCGGTGGAAACTCGTCGAGGCCGACGAATTCGCGCCGGTCATCCCGAGTGGTCCCGCTCCAATCGGTGGCGAAAAGCACGGCACGGTCGACTCGTAGCCCGCCGGTATTATCACGACCTCGCCGGGAGTCCTTATCATGGCGAGGCTGACGCTGCCCTCGAATACCGAGACGTCGGTGTTCTTGTCGCATGCGTTGAAGCCGGGACGCACCGCGCCTTCGGTGTATGACGTGCCGAAGTAAGTTCCCCTCGCTCCCGCAACCGCTTTGGGCGTGTGAATTTCGAAGTTAGGCGGTGGTCCGCCCGAGGTGACGTTCACGAATGATCGCAGGAGACCCCCTGTGACGACTCGATCGCCGACGTCAACAGCGATGCCCGGGGCGGAGGCGAAACAATCAAACGAAAAAGGGCGCAGGCACTATTGCCTGCGCCCTCTGCGAATTGCGCTATTAGAAAACTAGCGTTTGGAGTACTGCGGACGTTTGCGGGCCTTGTGGCGGCCGTACTTCTTGCGCTCGACCTCGCGAGGATCGCGCGTCAACATCCCGGCCTTTCTGAGCGCAGGCCGCAGCGTCTCCGCCGAGGTCACCAGCGCTCGCGAGATTCCGTGGCGAACCGCGTCGGCTTGCGCGGAGATTCCGCCGCCTTGAACGCTGACGATTGTGTCGAACTGGCCTGTGGTTTCGGTCAACTCGAACGGCTCGAGGATTCGCATCCGCGCCGTGTCGCGCGGGAAGTAGTCCTCGAGGGTGCGCTCGTTGATCACGATCGAACCGGCGCCCGGCACGATCCTGACCCGTGCGACGGCGGTCTTACGCCTTCCGGTCGTCCAAATGATGTGCTTCTTTTCTGGCATTAAATTGGAGCCTCGATAAAAATGGAACCTCGGTCAGAGCTTTTCGGCCTGCGGTTTCTGCGCCGCGTGCGGATGCTCGGCGCCACGATAAACCTTGAGCTTATTGAACAACCGCCGTCCGAGCCGGTTCTTCGGCAGCATCCCGCGCACCGCCATCTCGACCAGCTTTTCGGGCCGTTTCTCGAGCAGCTTCCCGGCCGAGGTGGAGCGGATGCCGCCGGGATAGGTGGTGTGTCGGTAGTAGATCTTGCCGGACAGCTTGGAGCCGGTGAGCTTTACGCGCGCCGCATTGATCACGACAACGAAGTCGCCGGCGTCCTGGTTGGGAGTAAAGTCGGGACGATGCTTGCCGCGCAGTATACTCGCCGCGCGTGACGCGATTCGGCCAAGGGCGCGATCGCTCGCGTCGATCACAATCCAATTGCGCCCGCGCAACGCGGCCTCGTGCGAGACGCTTTTCGTTTGTTCAGTCAGTTTCAAGTTCGTTCACCCTGAGCGCCGCCGGGCGCGTGACTCGCGATCGTGGCGGCGCAAAATAACCAGATTTGGCGGGGCCGATGGGATTTGAACCCACGACTTCCGACGTGACAGGCCGGCGTTCTAACCGGGCTGAACTACGACCCCGCCTGAACCATCCTTTGTTACATTTTCCACGTCCCCGAGCAACCGACGATCCCGCGCGGACGCGTCGCGCAATTGCTTTGGCGCGACGGACTCGGCAATAAAAGTATATGAAGCGTGCCCATCTTCTTGCGGCAATGATCGCCTGGATTCTCCTGGTGCCGCCGGCCGTCGACAGCAACGGCATCCGCTACATCGATCGCACGGCTCCGTTGTCCGAGTGGCAGCGAGGCACCAAAGTCTTCGACTCCACGAATGATTGCGAAGAAGAACGCAAGAAGCTCGTAGCCATCGCCGAAAGTCATCGCGCCGACCCCGGCAATCTGTCCGACTACGAGCTCCGGCGCCTCGACGCGACGTTGGATGGCCTGCAATGCGTCTCCACGGACGATCCGCGCCTGCAGTTAAAGTAAAGCCGCCTATCCTATCGCGGCCCGAGCGATCACCGACGCCAAAAACACGCGCTCAAATCGCACAACTTGCCTAACCGGATTCGGTGCCCTATCTTCTACCGCAGCTTTGCTGGACCGCAGCTTTGAAGGTCGTCGTTTCGTCGATCCCGCACCTGTAGCAGGGCGGCTCTAAAGACACCTCGCAATCATGTGGATCGTTCGCCTCGCGCTTCGCCGGCCGCTCTCGGTCGCCGTGATGGCGCTGTTGATGCTCGTGCTGGGGATGCTGTCGTTTTCGCGGATGAACGTCGACATCTTTCCGGCGATCGATCTCCCGGTCGTCATCGTCCTGTGGAACTATCCCGGCCTGTCGCCGATAGACATGGAGCGCCGCGTCGTTCTGATCACCGAACGCGCGATGTCAACCACCGTCAACGGCATCGAGCACATCGAATCGGAGTCGCTCGCGGGCATCGGGATGCTCAAGGTCTATTTCCATCCCGGCGAGCAGGTGGGCGGTGCGATCGCGCAGATGAACGCGGTCGCCGAGACCATCCTCCGGACCATGCCGCCCGGGATGACCGCGCCGAACATCATCGACTACAACGCCGCCAACGTGCCGGTCGCGCAGCTCAACGTCTGGAGCGACGAGCTCTCGGAGCAGGCGCTCTGGGACTACGGTCTCAATTTCATCCGCGTCAAGCTGTTTACTATCGAGGGGCTCTCCGCCCCCGCTCCCTTCGGCGGACGCAGCCGCGCGGTTGTCGTCAACCTGAATCCGACCGCGCTCTACGCCAACGGACTCTCGCCGCAGGACGTGTCGAACGCGCTCAACAACACCAACGTCATCATTCCGGCCGGCACCGCTAAAATCGGCAATCGCGAGTACAACGTCGAGCTCAACGGCAGCGTAGATCGCGCGCAGGACTTCAATCAGCTCCCGGTCAAGGTCGTCGGTCAGACGCCCGTGTTTTTGGGCGACGTGGCGCCGGTCAAGGATTCGCACCAGGTGCAGCAGAACGTCGTACGCGTCAATGGCAAGCGCGCGACGTTCATTGCGATCCTGAAGCACGCGCAGGCCTCGACGCTGGCGGTGGTCGCCCAGGTGAAGGCAAAGATTCCGGAGATCATGGCGACCGCGCCCGCAGGGATGAAACTCGATCTCGCCTTCGACCAGTCGGCGTTCGTGCGCGCCTCGCTATGGGAGGTGGTGCGCGAGGCGCTGGTCGCCGCGGGACTGGTCGCGCTGATGGTGCTGGTGTTCCTGGGCTCTCCGCGCAGCATGCTGATCGTTATCGCGTCGATCCCGCTTTCGATCCTGACCGCGATCGTCGGGCTCAAGCTCTCCGGCCAGACCATCAACATCATGACGCTCGGCGGGCTGGCGCTGGCGGTCGGGATGCTGGTCGATGACGCGACAGTGGAAGTCGAGAACATCCATCGCAATCACGCGATGGAAAAACCGCTACTGGTCGCGATTCTCGACGGTGCCAGTCAAATTGCGGCGCCCGCTTTCGTCGGCACGCTCGCCATCTGCATCGTGTTCTTTCCGGTGGTATTGCTGACCGGGGTCGCGAAATTTCTGTTCACGCCGCTCGCGCTCGCGGTCGTGTACGCGATGCTCACCTCGTACTTGCTGTCGCGGACGCTGGTGCCCACGATGGCGCGCTATCTCCTAGCCGAACATCACGAGGAGAACGTCGGCCAGGGCAGCGGGCTCTGGAACCGTTTTGTGACGCGCTTCGAGAGTGGCTTCGAGCGCATGCGCTACGGCTACCGCGAGGCACTCGGCAAGTTCATTGCGCGGCGCACGTTCTCGCTGGTCTGCGTCGCGATCATCGTGGGCGCCTCGATGCTCCTGCTGCCGGCCGTTGGTGAGGATTTCTTCCCGGCGGTCGATGCCGGAATGATGCGCCTTCACGTCCGCGCGCCGAGCGGCACCCGCGTCGAGGAGACCGAGCGAATCGTCGACAATATCGAGCGCTCGATTCGCGCGCTGATCGCGCGCGACGAAATCGACAGCATGTCCGACACCATCGGAATGCCGACCTCGTTCAACCTTGCCTACTATCAGACCGACAGCGTGGGGCCGCAGGACGCCGACATTCTGGTCTCGCTCCAGCCGCGCCATCATCCGACCGCCGGCTATCAGGATCAGATCCGCAAGCTGGTCGGCCGCGATTATCCCGGCACCAAGATTTACTTCCAGGCCGCCGACATTGTCAGCCAGGTGCTGAATTTCGGGTTGCCGGCGGCGATCGATGCGCAAATTTCCGGCAACAACCTGTGGTCCGATTACCTGATCGCCTCGAAGCTGCACGACGAGATGGAAAAAATTCCGGGACTCGCCGACATCCGGATTGCCGAGCGCCTCGACTATCCGACCTTGCGCGTCAAAGTCGATCGCGCCAAGGCGATGGAGCTTGGCGTGACGCAGTACCAGGTGGCCTCGAGCCTGCTCACCTCGCTTAGCTCCTCGAGCCTGCTGCAGCCCAACTTCTGGCTCGACCCCGCCAACGGCGTGAACTACAACGTCGTGGTACAGACGCCGCAGCACTTGATCGATTCGGTTGCGGCGCTCACCAACACTCCGCTCACCGCGCAGACGACCGACGGCGCCGCGAGCCCGCCGCAGTTCTTGTCCAACCTCGCGACCGTCAGCCAGGACGTCGAGCCCGCCGTGATCAACCATTACACGGTGCAGCGCGTGATCGACGTGAACGCTGGCGTGGCTCATCGCGATCTCGGCAGCGCGTCGAACGCCGTCCAGCGCGCTATCGATCGCCTCGGCGCGCTCCCCAAGGGCACCAAGATCGTCATCCGCGGCCAGAGCCAGGCGATGCACGAATCGTTCAGCTCGCTCGGCGAAGGTTTGGTGCTCGCGATTGTCCTCGTCTATTTGCTGATGGTCGCGAACTACCAGTCGTGGCTCGAGCCGTTCATCATAATGCTCGCGGTGCCGGGAGCGCTCGCGGGCGTGATGTGGATGCTGGTTCTTACCGGAACGACGATCAACGTCGAGTCGCTGATGGGCGCAATCATGGCGGTGGGCGTCGGGGTCGCCAACGGCAACCTGGTGATCACGTTCGCTAACGAGCTGCGCGAGGCGGGCTATAGCCCGGTCGCCGCCGCGATCGAGGCGGGGCGAATCCGCCTACGGCCGGTGCTGATGACGGCACTGGCGATGATCCTCGGGATGCTGCCGATGGCGCTGGCTGTTGGCACCGGTTCGGAGCAGAACGCGCCGCTCGGACGCGCGGTGATCGGCGGGTTGCTCGCGGCCACCGCAATGACCCTGTTCGTGGTACCCGCGGTCTATTCGATTTTCAGCGGCAACCTGATTGGCAAGCATCAGCGCGATGCCGAGGTCGAGGCGATCGAGCTGCCGGGCGCCTGACGGCGCACGCATCTCGTAGCGACAAAGCAGATGGACGACGATCCGAAAAACTACACGCCCAAGCCGGTAGGAAAGTTTTTCGTCGCGGGATGGATCCTCGCGGTGGTGGCAGCGCTGGTGGCGACCGGCGGCCTGGTGCTCGCGCGCGAGCTTTGGATCGGACGCCAGGCTTCCGAGCTCGAGCAGGAAGCGCAGACCGGCCCGCGCGTACTGGTGACTCGCGTCACGCGCGCGCCCAGCAGGCGCGAGATCCAATTGCCCGCAGCGATCCATGGCTACATCGAGACGCCGCTCTACGCCAAAGTCGCCGGCTATCTCAAGATTATCAAGGTCGACAAGGGCGACCGCGTAAAGAAGGACCAAGTGGTCGCGATTCTGGAATCGCCCGAGATCGACCAGCAGGTGAAAAATGCGCGCGCGAATTTTGAGCTCACCGCAGTCACCGACCGCCGCAACCAACAACTGAAGAAGGAAGGCGTCGTCTCGCAGCAGACGGTGGACGAGGCGCATGCCGCGATGCTCCAGGCGAAGGCGACGCTGGAGCAGTCGCTCGCGACTCAGAGCTATGAAATCATCAGAGCGCCGTTCGACGGGATGGTAACCGCGCGTTACGCCGACCCCGGGATGCTGATTCCCGAAACCATTACGCCCTCAAATGGCGCGATGCCGATCGTCGCGATGGCGACGCTCAGCCCGCTGCGTATCTACGTCGAGGCTCCGCAGAGCCTCGCGCCGTTCATCAGGAATGGCGACCAGGCGACCACTACCGTGCCGGAATATCCCGAGCGCGAGTTCAAGGGGACCATCACCCGCCATCCCGACGCGCTTACGGACGCAACCCGCACGATGCGGGTCGAGGTCGATTTGCCGAACGAGGACCGCGCGCTCTACCCCGGCATGTACGCGACGGTGGCGTTTGTGGTCTCGGTGCCGACCTCGGCGCCATTGGTTCCGGACGACGCGCTGGTGTTCCGTGACGGAAAGGTGTTTGTCCCGGTGGTGCGGGGGCGCCAACTGCATCTCGCCGAAGTGACTCTCGGCTATGATGACGGCCAGGTGGTCGAGGTGACGCGCGGTCTCGGCAACGACGATCTGGTCGCGCTCAACGTGGGACAATCGGCGCGCGACGGCGAAGGCGTGCAGCCGGTGGAAGCAAAGCCGCAATAGCAACTCCCTCGATTGTCTTAGAGACGGATCTCCTTTTCCAGCCAAGCGATGTGCTCGTGACGCCTGCGCCAGAACACGTCTTCCCAGATATAACCGACGGCGAGCGCGGCGAATTCGCCGTAGCGGCGGTTGAGATCGCCGCGAATGCGCGATGCGGCGACCATCCTGCGCTTGTAGAACAGCCGCGAATAGATCTTCTGCTCCCACGGCGCGATGGGACCGATTGCGCTCTGATAGTGGAACGCCGACTCCAGCAGGATTCGCGCGGTCTCCGGACCTACCCCGTAAAGCTTCACCAATTCGCGCCGGATGCTCTCGTGATCCATCGCGCGCAACGCGAGTTCGTCCACCTCGCCCGCGGCGAAGGCGTCTGACAGCCGCTTGATCATCTTCGCCCGGTATCCGACCTTGAGATCGCGCAGCTCCGGCTCCGATACGCTGCGCAATTCAGCCGGCGTCCACATCGCGAACAGAACCTTCCCGTCGAAGGCGACCTGCGTACCGAACCTGCGCAGGAGCGCCTCGGTCATTTGCACCGTGCGGCGCACCGTCGCGTTCTGCAGCATCACTGCAACGATCAGCAGCTCGTAGAGCGTGTAGGGATTGCTCCCGCGCATTCCGCGCCAGCGTCGGAACACCGGCGCGAAACGCACATCCGAGCGCATCCGGCGATCGAATTCGCCCAGGTCCGCATCGAGATGAAACCGCCACGTGATCTCGTCACGCAGGGTATTTCGGTCCCGCGGATCGAACCCGCCGTCGTGGAACACCACAACCCGAATAGACGGCTTCGACGAAGTGCCGGCATTTTTGATGTGCAGACCGAGCAGCCGGCGGCCTACGCGAATCGTCTGCCAGTATTTCCCGGGCTCCCATGCGCTCATCGGCGCGGGGAAATTCGAGGGCTTGTGGAAAGTCGCGTCGAAATGGAATGGCGCGCTCGGCGTGATCGCGAACCTCGAGCGCTTCGCCAGCGAGAGCGAGGTATCGGCTAACCTCGACGATGACCGGTTCACAAACGCCTGAGATAAACGGCGACTGGCCGGCAATAGACAATCGAGCCAAAGAGGTTCAAATGCACCTGTACGCTACAGCGCCGTCGCCCTACAGCGACGCGAAGCTGCGGTTGGTGAGCGGCCACGGCGGAGCGATCTCGATCGCGTCGAGCACATGTTCTGGCGTCTCGACCACGCTCCACATCGCGCGATGGCGCTGGTCCATGAAGCCGCGCTCGATCGAACTCTCCAGCAGCCGCACGCAGTCGTCGAAGAAGTTGAGGGTGTTGACCAGAATGATCGGCCCGCCGTACAAGCCCAGCCGCTTCCAGGTAATCGCCTCGAACAGCTCCTCCAGCGTGCCGCATCCGCCCGGCATCGCAATCACCGCGTCGACCTCCGCGATCATCAGGCGCTTGCGCTCGTGGAGATCCTCGGTGATGACGAGTTCGCTGAGTCCGCGATGACCCCAGCGCAGGTCGTACATGAAGCGCGGTATGACGCCGACCACGCGGCCGCCCTCGGCCAGCGCGCCGTCCGCAACCTGGCCCATCGAGCCCGCGCCGCCGCCGCCATAGACCAGGGTGATCCGATTCTTTCCCAGCAGGTGTCCCAGCCGCGCCGCAGCATCATGGTAGGCGGCATCGCAGGAGCGGCTCGATGCGCAGTACACGCATACGCGCTTGATTTGCATGCGGGCGATGGTAACCGAGCCGCGCGAGCGCGGCCAGCATCAGTCAATGCTTGCCCGCGCTGTCGTCCTTCCGAGTCGGCAGCAACTTATTGAAAGGAATCTGCTCGCCCTTGAGACTCCGTGCGGCTTCGTCGCCGAGGACGGGTAAATCGGCGCGCTCGAGCGCGCCAAGCTGCACCAGCGCGCTCGCCTGGTCCCAGTAGATGTGTTCGCAAGCCAGCTTGTCACCGTGGAATTCAACCACCACCACATGCGGGACCTCGACGTACTTGCCGGTCGGCTTGACGCCCGGAAGCATGAAATCGATTTCGATGTCGTGTGTGAAGCACAGTAAGAGCTCATCGACGACGCGATTGGAGCCGACGGTGCGTGAGACCGGCACTACCTTGACGTCCTTCGGGAGCCGGTTGGTGAAGTGATACTTGTAGAAGTGGCGAAGATCCTTGTAGCCCCTGCCGCCGGTCAAAGTTGGAATGTGCACTACGTACGGTTCCGCGATCATGGTCGTCATAGTCGCGTCGGCGTCGCGAATCTCGAACTCGTCGACGCAATGCTGATCCCATAGCGCGCTCAAGTCGTAGTGCGGGCCCATGGTCCGGCGCAGCAGCCCGATGCTTCGTGAGCCGGCGAGCTGCGATGCAAACGGATGAAAACTGGCGCGCAGGTTACAATTGAAGCCGTGCTGAGCGTCGCGGTAAACGTAAAACTCAGCGTCGTCGTGCCCCGCCAGCGCTTGGCGGGTGCTTTCCCGGGCCGCGGCGGGAATAGCCGCGTCCTTCTCGCCATAGTGGAACATGATAGGGCACTTGATTGCGCGCGCTTCCTCAAGCCGCGTCTCGATTCCGCCGCCATAATATGAAATCGCGGCATCGACTTCGGTGCGCGCCGCAGTCAGGTAGGCGAGCAATCCGCCGAAGCAGTAGCCGACCACGCCGGCTTTGCCCTGGCATTCGGGCCGCGCGCGCAACGCCGCCAGCGCCGCGCCGATATCCTTGAGCGTCAGGTCAAGGTCGAGCTTCTGCCTGAGCGCGCGACCTTTCTGCATGCCTTCGGGTGTGTAGTCGAGCTGCATGCCAGGTTCGGCGCGCCAGAACAGGTCCGGCGCGAGTGCAACATAGCCTTCCTCGGCCCAGCGATCGGTGACTTCACGGATGTGGCGATTGACCCCGAAGATTTCCTGCAGCACCAGGAGGCCGGGACCCGAACCCGACGGCGGCGTAGCGAGGTAGCCGGAAAACTTATCGCCGCCCGGCGCCGCGATGGTTATGCTCTTACCGCTCATTTGATTAGTGAACCTCCTGATCGCAAGGCGCCCGGCTGTGCGTCGCGCGACAAGTGCCTGGCTAAATCGTAAGAGCGGGGCGCTCAAACATCAAATCCGCCAGCTTATCTGGTTCGGTTTGTGGGCTATTTGAGCGGGAAAATGGGCGATTTGAGC
This sequence comes from Binataceae bacterium (SeqCode), assembly GCA_036521875.1. GTDB lineage: Bacteria > Desulfobacterota > Binatia > Binatales > Binataceae > DATDGX01. The sequence goes on along the minus strand of DATDGX010000141.1, from coordinate 8,792 downwards.
ACTGAATTGGGCCACAACTGCGTTTGATCATAAGAATCCTTTCCCGGATTTGGCCCGTATAGTAAACTTTCAATTAGCTTCACGGGGGAACCCTAAATGAAAGATCTCGTGCGCTGGCGTGTGCTGCTGGCGGCTGCGGTTGTCTGGTTAGCAGGGGCGATGTTCTTGTCCGTGCCCGCCGCGATGGCGGGTGATGTCGAGCCGCAGGCCTCGCTGGGTTTCGCCGGGGTACTGACCTATCACAACGACAACGCGCGCACCGGACAGAATCTCAACGAGACGATCCTTACTCCGGCGAACGTGACTCGGAAAGGATTCGGCCAACTGTTTACCGATCCCGTCGACGGTTATCTGTATGCGCAGCCGCTCTACCTGCCCGGGGTAACTATCGCGAACAAGGGCGTCCACAATGTCGTATATGCGGCCACCCAGAACGATAGTGTCTATGCCTTCGACGCAGACAAGCCGGGCTCACCGCTGTGGAAAGTTTCTTTTATCAATCCGCCCTCGGTAACGACGCTGGCAGTGCCCGGTGATGTCTTCGGATGCGGCGACACCCCGGTACAGATTGGCGTAGTGAGCACCCCGGTGATCGATCCCGCGACCGGCACGCTTTACGTCGTAGCGAAAACGAAGGAGAACGGCGCGCCGGTGTTTCGAATTCACGCGCTCGATACGACCAGCGGCGCAGAGAAGTTCAACGGGCCGATCGTGATCTCTGCCAGCGTCGTCAACCCAGTGGGCGGCGCGATGGTACCTTTCGATCCTGCGCACGCGAACCAAAGACAGGCGTTGGCGCTGGTCAATGGCATCGTCTACATCGGGTTTTCCTCTTATTGCGATATAGACCCCTATCACGGATGGATGCTGAGCTACGCCGTGCAGTCGGGGACGCTGACGCGGACCGCCGCTTGGGCCGACACTCCCAACGGTACGCGGGGAGGAATCTGGCAAGCGGGAGGCGGCCCTGCGGCAGATTCAAGCGGCACCCTCTATAACTCGACGGGCAATGGTACGTTCGACGCGGACAGTGCCGGTCCGGATTACGCCCAGGCCGTCGTGAAGTTCGGCAGTGGAACGCTGACGCCCCTCGATTATTTCTCGCCCTTCGACGAGCAAGTCCTTTCGAACAATGATCAGGATCTCGGTTCAGCCGGCATTGTGCTGCTGCCCGATCAGACCACCTCGATACCGCATCTGATGGTGACCAGCGACAAGGCGGGTATCATCTTTCTGATCGATCGCGACAATTTGGGCCAGTTCGTCAGTACTCCGCCGGACCAAATCGTCCAGGAAATCACCGGCCAGCTCGGCAACATGTATTCGACGCCCACCTACTGGAACGGCCAAGTGTACTTTATCCCGTTCGATGATAGTCCGAAGGCCTTCAGCCTCGTCACGGTGAGCGTCAACGGAAACCCCACCACGAACCTCTCATCGGTGCCGATCGAGAATACGAATTTTGTTCCCAGTTTTCCCGGAGCCACGGCGTCGATTTCCGCCAATGGCTCCAGTGCCGGAATTCTGTGGTTCATCAGCCGCCTCGGCGGGACCAGCGGCGATGCGCAGTTGGTCGCGCTCAATGCAGCGAACATCGGAAATGAATTATACGACAGCAACCAGGAGGGTGCGCGCGACCTTCCCGGACTCGGAGTAAAGTTCGTTCCGCCGACAGTTGCCAATGGCAAGGTCTATGTCCCGACGCAAACCCAGCTCGCGGTTTATGGTCTGTTGCCTTTGATGCTGAGTGTCACGCCCGGCTCGCTGTCGTTCGGCAATGTCGCCGTGCACGTCAGGAGCAAGTCGCAGAAGGTTACGCTGCGGAACACGACAGGCACAACGGCGTCTGGCATTACGATCGTGACACCCGCACCCTTCTCGAAAGGCACGACGTGCGGAAAGACCCTGGCCTCCGGCGCCAGTTGCACGATCCAGGTCCTGGTCACACCGACCGTTCCGGGTGCCTTGAACAAGACGATGACGATTAGCTCTTCGATCGGGAGTCCTGCGACGGTCAGTCTCAGCGCAAACGCGGTGGCAGGGACCCGCGAGGGTCTTGCCCGTCCCGGCGGCGAACAATAAATTCGCTGACTTTGGCAATCGCCGCGATGCTCGCGGCGGTCAGAGCCGCTTGACGATCCGCGCCGGGTTCCCGGCGACGACAGTGTTGGCGGGAACGTCGCGGCTCACCACCGCGCCGGCGCCGACCACCGAGTTCTCGCCGATTCGCACGCCTTTGAGGATGATCGAGTTCATCCCGATCCATACGTTGTCGCCGATTACGACGGGCCGGGTTCCGATTGGCGGGCGCTTGCGATTTTTGGAATAAGGATTGATCGCGATCGCGTCGAGCCGCCGCAGCGCCGGGTCCATCGGATGAAAGTCGCTGTCGGCGATTCCCACGTTCCACGAGATCAGGCAATGACTGCCGATGGTGATGCGCTCCTCGGCCATCACCAGCGCGCCGTTGAGCAACGTGTAGTCACCGACCTCCGCGAAGCCCTTCTCGCCGACGGAGAATTGGCATCCCGCGTAGCAGGAAACGAAGCGGCCCAGTTTCACCGCCGGCCGCTTGAGGCTCCGCAAGAAGCGGAAAATCTGCGCGGTTTCGCAGTAGAAGCCGTCGCCCCACTCGACGCTCTCGGGGATCGGATTCGGCCACCAGTCCTGGTCGATACGCCGATCGGAAAGGACGTTGGTGTTCTGGACCACTTCGCCGCGTGCGGGTTTTTTCATCGCATCGAGTCCAATTGGCAATGCTGAAATGCGGAGAGCCTCGCCGTGGGCTGTGCTTATTACGGCGCCGTCTGGAAGGTGACCGCCGTCCCGCCGCATTCGAAGTATCCCTGCGAAGTGTGCGGCTCGTAAACCCTCGACGTGTCGCCGTTCTCGACGAACCACCCGGTGCTATCGATGATCGCGTCGACGCGCTCACCGTACTTGCGGTAGGCCGCCTGCTTGAAGCTGTCGCCTGCGATGACCTGATCGTCTCCGCGCGGCGTCTTCTCGCAATAACCCTCTGCCGGCCCGAGCACGGTGTAGCTGGGATGGCCCGGGATATCGGTACCCGTCGTCACGATCATGGGCCGCGTCGCGCCATTCATCGTCGCGTCGCTCTGCTGGATCGCGGTGCCCTCCTGCTTGACCGCGGCGCAGCCCGCGATCGCGATCGCGGCCAGAATAACCAGCAGCCGTTTCATCACTTCCTCTCGATGCACTTGCGACGCGAACATCACCTGCTACGCGAACATAGTCGCAGAAGCAAGGATCGTCGAAAGTGCGCGATCCGCGACGGCCACGATGTGCGACCAGGTTGACAGTTTGCGCAGTGCGGCGTCTAAGATACCGATAAGGCTCGCGAAAGCCGGAACGTGGCGATGTCGTATGGCAACCTCGCGATCACGTTCCGCTTGACGGGTCGAGCAAGATAAGCGCGTATTAGAGCACTATAGAGGAGAAAGCGATGGCAGGCGGGATTAATGAGGCAATAGACCAGCCCAACCGATGGCGAGTCGCCACCCCTGGGCACCACGGATGGGCTCGCACCGCGCGGCCCGACGATCCCAATCACTATCTGATGATCTCCGCCGATTGCCACGCCAACGAGCCGGGAGGCCTGTGGTACAAGCGGCTCGACGAAAAGTACCGCAGCCGCCTGCCGCGTATCGAAGTCGACGAGCGCGGTTTCAAGTGGATCATCAACGACGGAATGTCGCGCTCGCGCCTGCTCGACAACCGCCTCGAGGGCGAGGACCATCTGCGCGCCAAGGCCGGCGCCGATCCCGCGGAACGCGCCAGAGATCTTGCGCGCGACGGCGTCGACGCCGAAATCATCTTCCCCAACAAGGGGCTCGCGATGTGGGCGACGCAGGAAGCCGCCTTCGCCGAGGCGCAATGCCGCATTTACAATGACTGGGCGTGGGAGACCTTCGCCGCATACAACGACTTCATGTCGCCGATGGCGGCGATTGCCACCGCCAGTCTCGAAGGCGCGATAAGTGAAATAACGCGCACCGCGAAGCTCGGCTTTCGCGGACTCACGCTTCCCTGCAAGCCGATTTTCGGCGCGCACGATCCCCGTCATCCGAATTACAATCTTCCGATTTACGATCCGATGTGGGCGCTGATCGAGGAGACCGGCCTGCCGATCACGTTCCACGTTTCCACCGGACGCGACCCGCGCGCCGCGCGCAAGGAAGGCGGTGCGGTTATTAACTACGTGTCACATTCGCTCGCGCCGACTATCGAGCCGGTCGCTCACCTGTGCGCCTCGGGAGTGCTCGAGCGCTTTCCCAAAATCCGCTTCGCGGCAATCGAGTCCGGAATCGGATGGGTGGCGTGGGCGCTGGACGCGATGGATGAGGCGTATCTGAAGCATCACATGTGGGCGCTGCCCCGGCTCAAGATGCTGCCCAGCGAATACTTCCGCGCGCACGGCTTCGCTTCGTTTCAGGAAGACCGCGTCGGCCTCGACCTGGCCGCGAAGTACAACCTGGTCAACAACTTCATGTGGGCGAATGATTATCCGCATCACGAGGGTTCATGGCCGCATTCCGCGGAAGCGATCGAGCGCCAGATGGGGCATCTGAATGACGAGCAGCGCGCGAGTATCCTGGGCTTCAATGCGGCGCGGCTGTTCAAGTTCGACGCCGACAAGCTGCTTGCCCGCCGTCAGCAGGCCTCGGCCAGTTAGGCGCGACACTATGCCAAAGGCGATCTCAGCGCCGGCGCCGACTTGGTCAAGAATTGGTCAGCGAATGTCCGCGTAGCGTAACCGCGATTTCATCGACACGCCCGCAATCCGGCTTGCCGAGTATGAAGCGATCTGAAACGTTAGCGCCGGCTACTCACGCCGCCTTTGCCGGATGATGGACGCTATGGCTTCTCGTCCCGCCGCACCGCCCACTCAACCGCAACCCCGGCAGCGGCAACCCCGACAGCAGCTTTTCCTTCCTCCCCCGCGCCGCTATCTATGGATGCTGCTCGCCCTGCTGATGTCGGCGACTGTCTTCGAGGGCTACGACATCACCATCTTTCATCTCTGCACTCCCGACATCGCGTCGAGCTTTCACCTCGGCGACCGCGCGATTGGCGCCGTCGCGACTCTGGTTCGCTTCGGCGGGATGCTCTCCTTCTTCGTGGTCACGATGGCCGATCAGTACGGCCGCAAACCGGTCGTCTCGCTGACCATCCTCTTTTACACGACCTTCACGCTGTTCACCGCGCTCTCCTCGGGAGTCGTCAGCTTCACCTTCTTCCAGGGATGCTCACAGATTTTTCTCGCCGCCGAGTTCGCGCTCGCGATCACGATGGTCAGCGAGGAGTTTCCCGACCGCCTGCGCGGCCGCGCGATCTCTCTGATGCACATGGTCGCTTTCATCGGCGTGGCGTCCGCGGGAATGCTCTATGGCTACATGGCGGAATCAAGCTACGGCTGGCGCGGGATGTACCTGCTGGGAATCGCGCCACTGCTGCTGGTCGCCTTCCTGCGCCGCGGATTGCGCGAGACCGGACGCTTCACGGCTCATCGGTTGCAGCATGAGACAACCGGCCGCATGATGACCGGCACCTGGCATACCATCAAGAGGTCGCTGGAGCCGTTCACCGGGCCTTATCGGATGCGGTGCCTGATGGTCGCGGCGCTGTGGAACTCGATCGGCTTCGTCGGCGGCCCGACCGTCACCTACTTCAGCCTCTACGCGAAACGCGACCTTCATTGGACCTCGCGCCGCGTCGGCGGCACCGTCGTCCTCGCCTATTTCATGGGGACGATTGGCACCCTGCTTTGCGGCTACCTGATGGACAAGATTGGGCGCCGCACCACGGCGACGATTTTTTATCTCGGCGCGGCGGCGTCGATGTTCGTGCTGTTCCAGAGCGAGGGCAAGATGGTGGTGATGCTGGCGGAGGTGGCCACGATGTTCGCCTACCAAGCGGCGCGCACCGCGACCTCGGCATTCTCCTCGGAGCTGTTCCCGACCGCGTTTCGCGCGACCGGATACAGCATGACGGTGCAGGTACTCGGACAGATCGCGTGGATGGCCTCACCGCTGCTGGTGGGCTCGCTCTCGATTCCGATGGGCGGGCTCGGCAATGCGACGCGGCTGTTCGCGGCGGGGCCCATCGTCGGCGCAATTCTGATCCTGCTATGGGCGCCGGAAACCCGCGGCCGCACACTCGAAGAGCTTTCGCCATTAGGCGCAATCGAAGACTCCGACGGCAGCGAGTAGGGCAGGGGCCGACCCCTGCACCCACCAGCACGCAAGGCAGGGGCTGACCCCTGCACCCACCACTACGAAAGAAGCCGGCTCCATTGTCGCCGGCGGAGAAACGTGTGTACATCTACACTCCGCGTGCTGTTCTAGCAGCGCGAAGCGCGGGTTTCAGTGTCCGGATCCGGATAATGTCTGAGCCTGTCGAATGGGCTCGTGCAGCCTCTGCTCCTGCGGGGTTCAGACGTCTGCACTTTGCTTTCGGCGACAACGGAGCCGGCTTCCTGCGTGACCCCTGGGTGCAGGGGCTGGCCCCTGCTCAGCGGCTGAGCGCGGCGCGGATTGATGCGACGACTTTTGGAGGCGGCTCGGTTGCGTCTACTATTATCGCGTCGCGTGGTTCTTCGAGGGTGTCGAACTGGCTTTGCATCAGTGCCGGGTTCATGAAGTGGCCGGTCCGCTCCTGGAGCCGTTTTGCGACGGTCGCAGGGTCGATCTTCAGATAAACGATTTTGACTCGCGCCGGATCGGCTACGATTAGCTCGCGATACGACTCCTTCAGCGCCGAGCATGCGACCACCGCGTCTCTGCCGCCGGCGAGGCATTCCTCGATCAGCGCGCGCACGGCGGCCAGCCATGGCGCCCGGTCCTGGTCGGTCAATGCGATCCCGCGCGACATTTTCTCGACATTCGCGCGCGGATGAAGCTGGTCGGCGTCGTGAAACTCCCATCCGAGCATCCGCGCGAGCATCGTTCCGACAGTGGTCTTTCCGGCGCCCGTCACGCCCATCACGATAACGACCATGAGAGATGAACTATCGCGGGAGCACTCGTCGCGCCAGGCAGGGGCTGACCCCTGCTGAGAGCGCGAAGCGCGCATCTTAGCCGAACGGGAAGCCTGAAACCTCGGTGAGGTTTCAGTATCTGGATCCTTTATAAAAAAGAACGGGGCGCAGGTTATCAACCTGCTCCCCCGCTCGAACTCTTACGAACCTAATCGGCTAACCGAGTTGCGGCGGCGCGGCGCTGTCCGCCGGGCGTCGCTGGCAGCCTACTTGCTGAACGATCCGTCGACCGCCACCGCCGCTGGACCGGTAGACGAAAAGCTCGCCGCGATGGAAGTGTTGGTCTGTCCAATCGCGTTGGTAAACTTGCCAGTTCCTCCGGCAAACTGAAACGCACCGTTGCCATTGAACGAGTCGTCGGAGCCCACGGTGGAGTCACACTCGATACCGGCGAATCCGACATTGATGGTGGCGCCGCCCGGAAACGTCATCACCCCGATCCCCGAGCCCGGAAGACAGAGACCGCCGGAGGTGCCGTTGGTAACCGACTGGTCGCGATCGAAATTCAGGTCCATCGTGAGCGTGGACTTTCCCAGCACCGCCGACTTGAGCGGTACGGTTATCGTCCAGCAGAGGCAGGTGTCGCCGTCGGGGCAGTCCAGGTCCAGATCGCCAACCGCGGTCGCGCAGTCCTCGAGACCGAAGAAGGTAGAGGAGCCGACGCCGCGCGCATGAAACTGCTTGAATGGCGGATCGCCGCCCGATGCCGTTTTCTTGCTCGTTTTCACCGCAGCGCTCGCGAGCGGATGCGCGTCGGCATTACCGGCACGCGCCGGCATCGCAGACAGGACGATAGTGAGTGCCGCAATCACAGGACCGAACGCTGCGAACGTTAAGTTTCGAACCCCCATGTGCTCCTCCCGACGCAGTGGCTAGCTGCTGCGAGCGCACCATATCGCATTCGGGGCAGCAGTGGAAAGATATTTTCTGGAAAATTTTTGCGAGTAATGGAAGGTGAGTAGTACACATCAATAGTCAGGAGGACGGCGGCATGGCGAGTGAATTCAAGCATCAATATGCGAACCTCAAGGGCGTTCGTATCCACTACGTTACGATGGGACAGGGGGCGCCGGTTGCGCTGCTGCATGGATGGCCGCAGACGTGGTACGAATGGCGCCGCGTGATGCCGATGCTCGCGGACCGCTACCTGCTGGTCGCTCCCGATCTGCGCGGCCTCGGCGACTCCTCGCGCCCGAGCAGTGGGTATGACAAGAAGACCATCGCCAACGACGTCTGGCTGCTGATGCACGAACACCTTGGGCATCAACGCTTCGCCGTGGTCGGACACGATTGGGGCGCGCCGGTGGCGTTTCGGCTCGCCGCGGATCACGCCGGCGCGGTGTCGCATCTGGCGATGCTCGACGTTCCCGTCCCGGGCGACGCCGGCTCGGCCTCGCATCCGGGCGCCGCGCCACGATGGCATCACTTGTTCCATCGGGTGCCCGATCTGCCGGAGGCGCTGACCGTCGGGCGCGAGCGCACTTATCTCGAGTTCTTCTTCATGAACGGAATCGATCAGGCCGGGACGTTCAGCGACGCGGATATCACTGAGTATGTCCGTACCTACGCACAGCCGGGCGCGATGCGCGCGGGATTCAATTTCTACCGTGCGATGCAGCAGGACATCGCGGACAATCGCGCCACGCTGGAATCCGGATTCAAGCTGCCGATGCCCACGTTGGGTCTTGGCGGCGGCGGCTCGCGCGGACGCGGTGAGCTGGTCGTCGAGTCACTG